>JBEKNN010000039.1:0-43593 GCA_049522755.1 Bryobacteraceae bacterium
TTCCACGCCGAGCCATCCGCGGTCATTTGGACCTTGCCGTTCGAAGTACCCACCCATACGGCTCCGGCTCGAATGGGTGAAGGAGCGATGGCCGAGATGCCGGCGCCACGTCCGCCGGCGGCCGGATCCGCGGGCGCTCCAGGTGGAGTTCCAGCTGATGGATCCACAGGCTCGGCAGCCGGCGCGGTTTCGCCCGGCGCCAGAGTGACATCGGGACTCACGGCCTTCCAGGTGACGCCCAGGTCGCGGGTCTCCAACAGGTACTGCGCGCCCAGGTAGAAAATGTGCGGATCCGCGAGAGCGAAGAGATGCGGAGGAGTGTTGGCGAAACGGTATCCTCCGCTGCGCGGCGGTGAGACATCTTGTATCTGGCGAGTCACTGCGTCATAGCGTTGGACGTTAGTGCCGGAACCACTAGCCATGATGATAGTTGGGTCCAGCGGATCTGCATGGATATAGCCAAACTCGTAGGCGCCCACCGAGGGTAGCCATTCCATGAAGGTGATCTGGCCGAACGCGCCGCGGCTGGCGGTTCCGGCAGCGCCGCTATCCTGCTGGGTGCCATAGATCCAATAAGGAAACCGGGTGTCAGTGGAGATGTGATAGAACTGGCCGTTGGGAAGGTTATACCAGTTCAAATCCCAGGTGTGGCCGCCGTCCAGGCTGATGGTGGGGCCCTGGTCCACGCCGGCGAGGATGCGCTTACCGTTGGTCGGGTCGATCCATAGGACATGATAGTCGTCGCCGCCGGGCGCGCCTTTGAAAGCTTCGAAAGTCTTGCCGCCGTCGGTGGAGCGATACAAGCAGGTCTGTACCACGTACACGATGTCGGGGTTATCCGGCGCTACGTAGACCTGGCTGAAATAAGCGCTGCCGTTGGAGCGCGGGTCAGTGGTGCTGCGATACCAGTTGGCGCCGCCGTCGTCGGAGCGGTACATGCCGCCGGTCATCACGGCGAAGACTCGCTGCCCGCCCGTGCCGGCGGCTACGGCCAGACCAATGCGGCCCACGCTGCCTTCGGGAAGTCCGTGGCCGGTGAGGGCAGTCCAGGTGAGGCCCTGGTCGGTGGATTTGTAGATGCCCGCGCCCGACGTGTCGGGCTCGCCCGTTCCTCCACGGCCGCGGCCGCCGCCACCACCGCCGCCGGCGCCGCGGCCCGCATTGGGAAGCGTCAGGTAAACCTCAAGCGCGGCGAAGAGAGTCTGGGGATTGTCGGGATCGGCCACCAGGTTGACTGCGCCGATGTTGTCACCCTTGTAAAGCACCTTATTCCAGGTGCGGCCGCCATCGGTGGTGCGAAAGACTCCGCGCTCTTCGTTGCGGGCATAAGTGTGGCCCAAGGTGGCCGCGAGCACGATGTCGGGATTCTTCGGATCGACCACCAGCGCCACGATGTGATGAGTATCCTGCAAGCCGGTACGCTGCCAGTGCGCGCCGGCATCGACGGACTTCCACATGCCGTTGCCAACGTTGACGGATTTCTCGACGCTGCTGACGTCGCCGGTGCCGGCGTAGACGATGTTGGGGTTGGAGCGCGCCACGGCGATGGAGCCGATGGAATCCATGTGAGTCTCGTCGAAGATGGGCTTCCATGTGACGCCGCCGGAAGTCGACTTCCACACACCGCCGCCGGGAGTGCCGAGATAGTAAGTGGCAGGGTCGCCCGGGACGCCTGCCACTGCGGAGATGCGGCCCGCGCGGAATGGGCCGACCTGACGCCACAGCATGCCGTTGTACAGGCTGGGACTGTATTGCTGCGCGAGTAAGGCAATGGCTGCGGCAAAGGCACACAGAAGTGGCAGGCGGAGTCTCATGAATTGGAGCATACGATAGTCTTTGAAAGTGATGTAGGTTATTGCCGATAGCTTAGACAGAATCCAGGCGTTCCGGAAAGGTTCCGGATTACGACTGACTCGAAAATGACTTTGGTGTTTCCAGGTGACGCAGTGGGCGATCCGCGCATGCGCCCAGATCGCGCCCCGTGCGTCAGGTCCTCAAGCTAGCGCAACCTTGTACAAAGCCTCCAGTTTGCTCCAGGCACGCTCGGCATCCGGCCGGCTGTAGACTGGCGCGCCGTTCTGGGGATGCATATCCGGCATGCACCAGCCGTGCAAGGCCGGATACACTTCGATCTCAGCAGAAACGTTTGCGGCGGCGAACGCTTCCCGGAGCTTGTCTTTGGCGTCCGGTTGGCGCTGATCGTCATTCGAGGCGATACCGATATACAGTCGAGCCTTGATTTTCGGCGCGAGCAGATGTGGACTGTCGGGTTTGTCGGTGACTAAACCGCCGCCGTGGAAGGAGGCAGCAGCGCCGACGCGATCGGGCAGCGCCGCGGCGGTCTTAACCGCCAGCGGTCCGCCCATGCAGTAGCCTTGAACGCCGATCTTCTTCGCTTTGTCGACTTGCTTTTGAGCGTCCAGGAAAGCAACGAACGCGACGGCATCCTTCTCCGCAGCGCCAGGCGCGTTCAGCGGCGCCAGCAACTGGTAAAACTTCGCTATGTCGGCCTGATTTTGAAAGCTGAAGGAGGCGTCGAACACCGGAGCCTTGGCCGAGCGATAAAAGGGATTCGGGATCAGCACGGAATATCCTTCCGCCGCAAGTCGCTTGCCCATATCGCGCATCGCGGGGCGCAGGCCCATGCCATCCGCCCAGATCGATACGCCGGCGTGGGAACCGGCGGCGGGATGAATGAATACGGCGTCGCAGATGCCATCGGGCGTGGTGATCTCGATATCGGTCTCAACAACCGGCAACTCCATGGCCGAGGTCGAACCTGCGGCGCCGAGTCCCGCGGCCGCCGAAAAAGCTACGTTGGTGCTAGGGTGATTTTTTGTATCGTCCGCCATTTGCTTGTCTCCCAGTCACAGTTTATCTAACTGCTGTCGGGGGTCCGCGCAGATTGTTTGGCGGCGGCCGAGAATCCAGGCTGCGTCCTTCTTGCGGCGGCTTTGAGTCGCGATCCGTGGCCCCTGCACTTGACATCCATGACCCAATATGGCCACATCTAGTCATGAAGTCAAACGTTGGCATCGCCGAACTCAAAGCCCACTTGAGCGAATACGTCCGGGCCGCGCAAAAAGGCAAAGAGATCATCATCCAAGACCGGCAAACGCCCGTGGCAAAGCTGGTTCCGATGGAACAGCCGCAGATGATCGGCGAGATCCGGCGCGCCACGCGCTCCGTAGCGGAAGTGGAGAAGATGTTGGATGCCCGGCCTCCCGAGCCGCCGATTCCAGCGGAAACATTTCAGCGAATTTTAGACGAGGAAAGAGCGGATCACTCTGACGAATGGATATTTACGCGTACATAGACTCCTCTGTCGTATTGCGCAGGCTGTTGGAGCAAAGCGGCGCGATTCCGGCATTGAGACAGTGGCGGCTCATTTCCAGCCAGCTCGTGGATGTTGAGGTACGTCGGACTCTGCTGCATTACCATGCCGAGCGGATACTGTCCGCCGCGTCGTTCGCCCGGCGCGTAAACGAGTGGAATTTAGTCCGCGATTCTATAGACTTGATCCCCATTTCAAACGGCATCCTGCAGCGGGCCGCCGAGCCATTCCCAACGATGGTAAAAACATTGGATGCGATTCATTTGGCAACAGTCATCGGTTGGGCTGGCCAGACGCAGGCGCCAGTGACTATTCTGACGCACGACCGTCAACTCGGCATCGCCGCCAGCGCCTGCGGTTTCCCGGTTGTTCCTTAGCGGAAAACACCATCACCGGCGACAAGATCGCCGGCGTTACCGCTTTGCTACCATAAAGGCACACCCTTGATCGATACCGTTCCAGACATCCTGGCCCGAATTGTCGCCCAAAAGCGCGAGGAATTGTTGCGCGATAACGCGGCCCCCGCGGACCGCTGGGAGCCCGAAGCGGAACGCCAGGTCGCGGCCCGCCGCGACTTTCGCGCGTCCCTTCTGGCGCATGCGCCGGCTATTATTGCGGAAGTAAAGAAGGCGTCGCCGAGCAAGGGCATACTCGCCGGCGATTTCGATCCGGCCAAGATCGCCGCAGCCTACGAACAAGGCGGCGCCGCGGCAGTTTCGGTGCTCACGGACGAGGCATTCTTTCAAGGCAGCCTGCGCGACCTCGAAAACGCCCGCGCCGCGATCTCGCTGCCTGTCTTGCGCAAGGATTTTACCATCGCGCGCCAACAGATCGTCGAAGCTGCCGCACATGGCGCCGATGCGATTCTGCTGATTGCCGCTATCCTCACCGAGCGCGAGATGCGCGACTTTCGCGAAGCCGCCGCGCACTACAAAATGGCCGCGCTGGTGGAAGTCCACAACCGCCGCGAGCTCGATTCCGCCATTGCCGCGGGCAGCGAAATCATCGGCGTGAACAATCGCGATCTCACCACATTCGAAGTGACGCTGGAAACTTCGCTGCGCCTGGCGGAACATATTCCCACCGGCGCGCTGCGTATCAGCGAGAGCGGCATCCATGACGCACGGGATATCGCCGCGCTGCGCGCCGCCGGCTACTCCGCATTTCTGGTGGGCGAGCACCTGATGAAATCGGGCGACCCCGCGGGCGCGCTGCGTAAGCTGGTGGCGGCATGATCGTGAAGGTCTGCGGCATCACCAACGCGGAAGATGCGGCGGCGGCCATCGCGGGTGGCGCCAACGCTATCGGTTTCAATTTCTATGCGCCCAGCCCGCGCTACATCGCTCCCGAACGCGCGGCGGAAATTCCCACGGAGACCGGCGTGCGGCGCGTGGGCGTCTTTGTCAATGAATCGCGGGCGCGCGTGGAAGAAATCGCGCGCATTGCCGGCCTTGACGTAGCGCAACTGCACGGCGATGAGACTGTCGATAATTATCCCGCCGCTGTAACCGTGTGGAAGGCAGCGCGCATGAGCGCCGGGTTCAGCTTCGCCAGCTTCACCGATTCCCCCGCCGAGGCGCTGCTGCTCGACGGCCCCGCGGGCGTGCTCTATGGCGGCGCGGGCCTGAGCTTCGACTGGTCGGTAGGACAGGCCTCCTGGCCTGTCTTCCGCAGGATAATCCTAGCCGGCGGCCTCGACGCCTCAAACGTCGAAAAAGCCGTTGCCATCGCGAGACCCTGGGGTGTCGATGCCTGCTCGCGCATCGAAAGCTCCCCAGGCAAAAAGGACCACAAGAAAATGCTGGAATTCGTTCGCACAGCCCGCAGGGCGCTTGAATCAGCCCGCAGGGCGCTCGAATTAGCCCGAAAGGCGCCGCAACCATGACGCCGCAACCCGACGCAGGCGGCCACTTCGGACCATACGGCGGCCGGTTCGTACCGGAAGTATTGATGGCGCCGGTGGAGGAGTTGGAGCAGGCCTATCTGGAAGCGCGCGCAGACCCCGCGTTCCAGGCCGAATTGGCCGGCCTGTTGCACAACTACGCCGGACGCCCCACGCCGCTCTATTTCGCTAAACGCCTCAGCGAAAAACTTGGCGGCGCGCGCCTCTGGCTCAAGCGCGAAGACCTGCTGCACACCGGCGCGCACAAGATAAACAACGCGCTGGGGCAGGCGTTGCTCGCCCGGCGCATGGGCAAGCGCCGCATCATCGCCGAAACCGGCGCCGGCCAGCACGGCGTGGCTACCGCAACCGTGTGCGCGCTGCTGGGCCTTGAGTGCGTGGTCTACATGGGCGAAGAGGACATGCGCCGGCAGCGGCTCAACGTCTTTCGCATGCGCCTGCTGGGCGCGAAAGTGGCGGCCGTGAGCAACGGAAGCCGCACCCTCAAGGACGCCATCAGCGAGGCCATGCGCGATTGGGTGACCAACGTCGCCGACACCTACTACTTGCTCGGCTCCGCGCTGGGCGCGCATCCTTATCCCATGATGGTGCGCGATTTTCACAAGGTGATCGGCGAGGAAGCGCGGCAACAAATTCTTGAGGCCGAAGGCCGCCTGCCCGATACGATTTTCGCCTGCGTCGGCGGCGGCTCGAACGCCATCGGCATCTTCCACGCGTTTCTGCCGGACGCGGCCGTGCAACTGGTGGGCATCGAAGCGGGCGGACGCAGCGAGCGCATCGGCGACCACGCGGCGCGGTTCCGCGGCGGCGCACCAGGCGTGCTGCAAGGGTCGCACAGCTACCTTTTGCAGGACGAGCACGGTCAGGTATCGGCCACGCATTCGGTCTCCGCGGGTTTGGATTACCCCATGATCGGCCCGGAGCACGCCTGGCTGCATGACCGCGGCCGCGCCGAATACCTCGCCGCATCGGACGCGGAAGCGCTCGATGCTGCGCTGGTACTCTCCCGAACTGAGGGCATTATCCCGGCTCTCGAATCGGCGCACGCGGTGTCCGAAGCGCTGCGCCGCGCGCCGTCCGCCAAGGGGCAGGTTTTTATCGTGAATGTTTCCGGCCGCGGCGATAAAGATATCGACATCTACCGCGAGAACCTTCCGGAACTCGATCAGCCGGAACCAAACCAGCCGGAACCAAACCAGTAATGACGCGCATCGGGAAGCTGTTTGAAAACTTGAAGCGCGATGGGCGCAAGGGTCTGATCGCCTATCTCACGGCCGGCGATCCGTCGCCCGCGCGCACGCCGGCGCTGGTGGAAGCGCTGGTGCGTGGCGGCGCCGATCTGGTGGAATTAGGCGTACCGTTCTCCGACCCCATCGCCGATGGTCCGGTGATCCAGCGCGCCGGCGAGCGCGCCCTGAAAGCTGGAACCACGCTCCACAAGGTGCTCGAAATCGCCAGCGAAATCCGCAAACGCTCGGAGGTTCCGCTCCTTCTCTTCACGTATCTCAATCCGGTGGTGCGCTACGGATTGGACAGCCTGGCGAAAGATGCAGCGGCGTGCGGAATCGATGGATGCCTGCTCACCGACGCGTCCGTGGAAGAGGCGCACGAATACGTCGGCGCCATGCACAGGCACGGGCTCGATACGGTATTTCTCGCCGCGCCCACCAGTACCGGGCGCCGCATGAAACTGGTCGCGAAGTATTCCACGGGCTTCGTCTATCTGGTGTCGCGAACCGGCGTAACCGGCGAGCAGGCTTCGCTTTCCGCCGCGGTAGCGCCGCTCGTCCGAGCCATGCGCGCGGTGACGGATCTGCCGCTGGCGGTGGGGTTCGGCATCTCGCGGCCCGAGCACGTCGCCGAGCTCGCAACGCAGGTGGATGCCGTCGTAGTAGGCAGCGCGCTGGTTCGTGTGATTGAACAACATCTGGAGAGTCCCAACCTGGCGCGGGAGCTGGAAGCATTCGTCCGCCAATTGAAAGGCGGTTTTGGAGCGCACGCATGAAGCCTGAAGACAGCCGGCAAAAGCTGGAGGAATTTCGCGTGGTGATCGACCAGATCGACCGGCGCATTGTCGCGCTGCTGAATGAGCGCACGGAAATTGTGGAGTGTATCGGCCGCGTGAAGCGCGAATGCCAGATGCCGGTTTACGAGCCGCGGCGCGAAGACCAGGTGTTCGCCAACATTGCAGAGGCGAACCACGGGCCGATCGGCCATGCGGCCGTGCGCCGCATCTTTGAGCGCATCATCGACGAAATGCGCAGCATCCAGCGCGTGCACATGCAAGACGGCGAGGTGAAGTGAATGCTAGTGGTGATGCAGCAGGGCGCGACCGAGCAGCAGATCGAGATCGTAATCGCGCGCATGGTGGAGCTCGATTTCAACGTCCACCGTTCCACCGGCGTGATCCACACTCTGCTGGGCGGCGTGGGCGGCCGGGAAGAGTTCGACCTGGCTTCATTCGAAGTGATGGAGGGCGTCAAGGAAGCGCACCGCATCATTTCTCCGTACAAATTGGCGAGCCGCGGCTTCCGGCCGGAAGGCACGGTGGTGAAGATTGGCGATGTCGCCATCGGCGGCGAGCGCGTGGTGGTGATGGCCGGCCCATGCAGCGTGGAAAGCCGCGAGCAGATTGAGCGGTGCGCGGAGATTGTCGCCCAAGCCGGCGCCAAAGTGATTCGCGGCGGCGCGTTCAAGCCGCGCAGCTCGCCTTACAGTTTTCAGGGGATGGGCGAAGAGGGTCTCGAGTTAATACGCGCCGCTGCCGACCGCAACGGCCTGCTGGTGGTGAGCGAAGTGATGGAGATCGCGCAAATCCCGCTGCTTGCGCAGTATGCCGATATTCTGCAGGTGGGCGCGCGCAATATGCAGAACTTCAACCTGCTGCGGGAACTGGGCAAGCAGCGCAAGCCGGTGCTGCTGAAGCGCGGAATTGCAGCCACCATCGAAGAGCTGTTACTTTCGGCGGAGTATATTCTCGCCGGCGGAAACTATGACGTGATCCTCTGCGAGCGCGGTATCCGCACTTTCGAGACCTCCACGCGGAACACTATGGATATATCGGCGATTCCGGTGGTGAAGCAGCTTTCGCACCTGCCCATCGTCGCCGATCCGTCGCACGGCACCGGACGGCGCGACAAGGTGGTCCCCATGGCGCGCGCCGCGATCGCGGCCGGGGCGGACGGGCTGCTGGTGGAAGTGCATCCCGACCCCGACCACGCGCTGAGCGATGGCGCGCAATCGCTGCGGCCGGAACAGTTCGAACACTTGATGGAACAGCTGCGAAGGCTCGCTCCGGCGGTGGGCCGGGCTCTTTGACTCCGATGAAGACGGTCGCGATCGCCGGCACTGGATTGATCGGCGCTTCCTTCGGGCTGGCGCTGCGCAAGGCCGGCTTCACTGGCGCCATTATTGGCGTGAGCTCCGACCGCGCTATTGCCGATGCGGTTGCCGTGGGCGCCATCCATCGCGGAGCGCCGCTCGCCGAGGCGGCAGCGCAGGCCGATCTCATATTCCTCTCGCAGACCATCGGAAAAATTCTCGATACTGTCCGCCATCTCGACACCTTAGTCAAGCCCGGCGCGCTGGTGACAGACGCCGGCAGCACCAAGTGCGAGATAGTCGACGCGGCCATGCAGAACATCGCCCGCTGCCAGTTTCTGGGCGGACATCCCATGGCGGGCAAAGAGAAGCGCGGCGCCAGTGCGGCGTCGGCGGACCTGTTTCAGGGCCAGACCTGGGTGCTGACGCCGGCGGAAGCCGGGGACCTGGAGACGCCCGCGGCCATAGAGTTTCGCGATTGGCTGAAGCGCATCGGCGCGCGCGTGCTGGCGCTCGATTGCGACGAACACGACCGCGTCGTCTCTCTGACCTCGCACTTACCGCAACTCGCATCCACGGCTTTGGCCGCAACTCTGGCCGAGCGCCTGCAAGAGGGTGAAGCCTCCGTAGCGGGGTCCGGGTTGAAGGATATGACGCGCCTTGCGCTCAGCAGCTATGACATCTGGCGCGACATTCTGGCCACTAACTCGGAGCACATCGACCGCGCGCTGGCAAGATACATTCAGGAATTGGAGCACATCCGCGAGAACCTGCGCACGCGGCAATTGCAGCAGGAGTTCAGCCGCGGCGCCGGCTTCGCGGAAGGCGTCCGCAGGCGCCCCTGACCGGAAGGACATTCGCGCGACCAGCGTTCCCACTCTTGGGAACGCGTCTTCCCGGGGCCTGGATACGTCGGCGTATCGAATCGTGGCGCGCGCACCCTCGAAAATACCAAGCGAAGCGTGTGCTTTCATACCTTGCCTTGCCCCGCCGCGGGGCAGAGCAACACTCTTGCGTGCAGCGTTCACACTCATGTGAACGCGTCTTTCCGGGCGTATCAAACCCCGCTTGCCGATGCGCGCGGCTCTGATCGGAGCCACGACCGTGAGGGAGTGGTCCTCTCGAAATACGGGACCGTATTTATGAAACGGCGTACTACGTTAGCGTTAGCTCGCCCGCTGCCCCGCACGCTCCAGCGCCGCTATCTGGACAGCGTCGCGCCGAATGCCGGCCAGCATACCGCGGAACACGATGCCATGGAGGGGCAGCACGGCATACCAGTACAGTAATCCCAACAAACCGCGGGGTTCGAAAAGGGCGGTCTGCCGCAGCGTACAATCCCGCGCCCCGTTCGCTCCAATCCGGAAATCGAGCAGCGCTTCGCCGGGCAAACGCATTTCCGCCCGCAAGGAAAGGGAGCGATCCGCGTCCAGCCCGACCACTCGCCAGAAATCGAGAGCGTCCCCGAACCTGAGCGTATCGGGATCCCGCCGGCCGCGGCGCAACCCTGGCCCGCCTGCCAGCCGGTCAAGCGCGCCGCGAATCTTCCAAAGCCAATCCGCATACCACCCGCGCCGGCCGCCTACCCGGCACACGGCCTGAAACGCGGCCCACGCGGGGGCGCCGATGGCGGCCTGGCGCTCATCGCGAAACACTGTGCCGCCCGACCAGTCCGGATCGCCGGGCATCGGGCCGGCCATCGTCCAGTTCGTTTCCACCAGGTGTGACTCCATCTGGCTAAGAGCGGCTTGGATTGCCTCGCGCACGTTGAGCAATTTCTGCGGAATGATCCGCGTGATCCGATCCTCGCGGCAGACTACTTCGTTTTTCAAGCCCTCAGCCAGCGGCCTCGCGATTTTGTTGCTCAGAGGAGTCACAAGATGAATCCAGTACGAACTCAAGCGAGGGGTAAGCACGGGCACAGCCACGATCCGGCGGCGCGGAAGTCCGAGTTCTTCCGCCATGATGCGCATGATGTCGCGGTAGCAAAGCGTCTCACTCCCGCCGATGTCAAAAACGCCTCCCATGGATTCCGGCGCCCGCAAGACTCCCACCAGATACGTGAGCACATTCTCGACGGCGATGGGCTGGCAACGGGTGGTGACCCACTTTGGCGTGATCATGACCGGCAGGCGCTGGACAAGATAGCGAAGAATCTCGAAAGATGCCGAGCCCGAGCCAATAATCATAGCCGCGCGCAGCACTGTGACCGGCACTCCGGTAGACTCGAGTGCCGACTCCACCTCCCGGCGCGAAGAGAGATGTTCACTGAGACCGGCGCCGGTCTCTCCCAGGCCGCCGAGATAAACGATGCGGCGCACTCCCGCCCCGGCCGCGGCCTTTGCAAATGCGCGGGCCAGGTGGAGGTCGCGTTGCGCATACTCGCCCTCCGCCGACATCATCGAGTGCACCAGATAGAATGCCGCGTCACATCCGGAGAGATCGTGCGTGAGCGATGAGACATCGGCGAGATCGGCCTGCCTGATCTCGACACGCGAGTCTGAGGTCCACTCGCGACCCTCCAACTTGCGCGGCGATCGCACCAGGCAGCGAATCGCGTAGCCGGAACCGAGAAGGCGCGGCGCCAGTCGGCCTCCGATGTAGCCGGTGGCTCCGGCGATCGCGATGTGTTGCATCTGAAACTCCTGGGCGGCTCGCGCGGCCCTGCTTGAGTGTAGCGTGTTGGTGGGTAGAAGCGATTGCTGCCAGAGTGCGGCGCCTCACCGAATAGCGGTCGGTTCAAGCCTGGTTTCTCGGAGAAGAGGGGCTTCCGGATAAACGTCCTATCCAGTCACCCAAATAGAAGCAACGCGGGTTCTCTTTTCACTCGAGAATGTAATGTGCGCTTTCCGGCACAAGCCGATTTAGGCCCCTCGCGCCTCGGATCTTTGACTTTTGAATAATATTGACATCGGCCGGCGGCCCCAACCTCAATCGCTTCAGCGCCGGCCGGTCGGCGACGCTCCGGTTTGCCGAGCGCCATCGAGAATACCCAACGACCCTAGTCCCATAAACGGACAGTTACAGGCACCCGTGTGGCGGAGTCTTCCAAAGGCGGGATCTATCCCGCACTTACCCACGCTTATCCAGCAGCCCAGGCAAGCCAATACCATCGGATTTTCTACTCCGATCTGTTAGAAAGTTCGTTTCCGAACGACTACCTTGAGTGTGGGAGGAACTAAGTCCATTTCGACCGGGACGGCGAGACAAGATGACTTATACCGGGACGCGGCGGCTCAGTACGGTTCTTCTATCGAAAGGCTCGCGAGCGCCTACGAGGCTGACCCGGAAAGGCGCCGCGACCTGAGTCAGGACATTCATTTTCAATTGTGGCGGAGTTTCCAGGGGTACGACGGCCGCTGTTCCCTGCGGACATGGGTCTATCGCGTTGCCCACCATGTCGCCGCGTCGCACGTCCTGCGCGAGCGCAGGATCTTTTCCAAGCTCGTGAGCCTCGAAGAACTCGAAATGCTCCCCGACAAGGACCAGGGCCAGTTCGCCGCGGACCAGCGCAGAAATCTGGACCGGCTGTCAGTGCTGATTCAACAACTCAAACCGCTCGACCGCCAGGTGATCGTCTCCTATCTCGAAGATATGGACGCGGTATCGATCGGAGAGATCACGGGGCTATCGCCCGGCAACATAGCCATGAAGATACACCGGATCAAGAACATCCTGGCGCGGCGGTTTCACCAAGGAGGCGGCCATGCGGAATGATTCTTCCACGAATGACCCGCGGACAATCTGGCAAAACCAGCCAACGGAGCCATCCATAATGACACTGGAAAAAATTCGACAGAAGTTACAGGAACTGCACGCAAAGACGCGCAGGGGGCTGCTCGGGGGGATAGCCGTGTCGCTGGTTTTTGCCGGCATCTCCGGTTACGGCATCGCATTGGGCGACGGACCGGTGCGAGCGGCATTCGCGTTTGCCATCGCCTGGAGCGTGGCCGGGCAGTATTTCCTCAATCGGGGAATGTGGTCCGCGGCGCTGCCGGCAGACGCGCCCTTGGGTACTGGTCTCGAGTCTTACCGGCGAGAGGTCGAGCGGCGGCGCTACCTTTCCGGCCGCTTTCTATTGTGGTCTTTCGGGCCGGTGGCTCTCGCCATCGCCGCCCTGATTGTGCTCCTCCTGAGTTTTGGGATCAGGCGGGGAATGCTTCTCAAGGGAACGCTCCTCAATATGATCCCCTTCTTTTCTGTCTTGGCAATCTGGATAGTGGGTGTCTTCGTCATGAGGATGCGGGAACGGCGGCAACTCCAGCGCGAGATCGACGAATTAAACGATATCGAGCGGGCGAACTTATGATGATACGAGACAGCATTTTCTGTCTGATCGCGACGACGATATCGATGGCTTTAGGTAACGCACAACCCGCAGCCGGGTCTCTCATCCCTCCGGACTCCGAAATCCGCGCGATACTGATGCAACGAGTCGGCGAGTTCCACCAAAGCGTCGGCATTGTTGTGGGAATGATCGGCCCGGACGGGCGCAAGGTGGTCGGTTACGGCGCTCTGGAAAAGGGCGACCCGCGCGTTCTGAACGGCGACACGGTTTTCGAAATCGGTTCGGTGACGAAGGTCTTCACTTCGCTTCTTCTGTCCGATATGGTGCAGCGAGGCCAAGTAGCGCTCACCGACCCGGTCTCCAAATACCTTCCCGCCAGTGTCAGAATGCCGCAGCGGAACGGAAAGCAGATTACGCTGCTGGATCTGGCGACTCATACGTCGGGTCTGCCCCGGCTACCCGCCAATTTGAAGCCGAAGGATTCGGCCAACCCTTACGCCGATTACTCCGTTGCGCAGTTGTACGAATTCCTGTCCTCGTATGAGTTGCCGCGCGATATCGGCTCCCAATATGAATACTCCAATCTCGGAGGCGGGCTGCTCGGTCACGTATTGGCGCGGTGCGCCGGCACGGATTACGAGGCGCTGGTGCGCGCCCGCATCACCGTTCCGCTCGACATGAAAAGCACCGGCATCGCCTTGTCGCCGGAGATGAAGGCGCGGATGGCGGCCGGACACGATGGCAAGATGAATCCGGCCGCCAACTGGGACCTTCCCACGCTGGCTGGCGCAGGCGGGCTCCGATCCACCGCGAATGACATGCTGACATTCCTGGCGGCCAATCTCGGCTACAACAAGACGCCGCTCGCCCCGGCCATGGCCGCGATGCTCGAAGTGCGGAGGCCCTCCGGTACCCCGGGTCTCGAAGTCGCCCTGGCTTGGCATATTTATTCCACGGCTTCGGGAGCTACGATGATCTGGCACAACGGCGGCGCCGGCGGCTACCGTTCGTTCATTGGCTACGACCCCAAAACACGAATCGGCGTGGTGGTCCTTGCCAACGCCTTTACCGCCGCGGGAGTGGATGACATCGGCCTGCGCTTGTTAAATACGAAGGCGCCGCTGCTCGATGCGAGCGCGTTCCTTCCCGCCAAAGAGCGTAAGCAGGTCGCCGTCGATCCCAAACTATTCGACCGGTACGCGGGCCGGTATCAATTGGCCCCGAATTTCGTTCTGACCGTTACGCGCGAAGGGGAACGCCTCTTTGCGCAGGCCACCGGCCAACCAAAACTTGAGTTGTTCGCGGAAGGCGAGAAGGAATATTTTCTGAAGGTTGTGGACGCCCAAATCACCTTCGAAGTGGACTCTGGCGGCGCGGTAAACCAGCTTGTCCTCCACCAGGCGGGGCGAGACGTCCCCGCGAAACGGATCGATTAGGGCCATGGGCCCACCCCACTCGTTTGGGCTACACTGGACCGGGAACGTGTCTCACCCGGTGATGGGCGCAGTCTTCAAAACTGCCGAGCGGTCCAAAAGCCGTTGATCGGTTCGACTCCGATACGTTCCCGCCAAGGGCTCGCTGCGGGTCCGAGTCCCCGCCAATTGTACGGTTCTGCACAGATACCAGAGTTACAGATCGCGAATTTTCACACATATTGGCTTACTCTAAAAGTGTATACAGCCGCCGCCTGTGCTTGCAGGCGTTCTTCAGTTCAAGTAGGGAACGAGCTAACTGGCGCGGCAAGCCGTTCCATCCCTAGCGCAGCCAGGCGAATTTTGTTGTGGGAGTAAGACAATGTCGAACGGTGCAAAATCAAGCCCCGCACGCGAGATGGAAGATGCTTTGATGTATCTGCCTCGCAAGGGCGTTACCGACTATCGCAAAGGACAGACCATCTTCGATGAGAACCAGCCGTCCCAGAGCTTGCATCTGGTAGTGCAGGGTCGCGTCAAAGTTTCCATACCACTCGAAACCGGGGCGCAAACCGTAGTGGATATCTTCAGCACCGACGATTTCTTTGGCGAAAGCTCTCTGCTTGACGCCACCCGCCATGCCCTCCGGGCGGTGGCGCTGGAGAGCGTGACTCTGATGTCGTGGGCCGGCGCTGAAATCGAGGAACAAGTCGAGCGGCAACCGCGCCTCGGCGTCGCCCTGTTGCAGATGCTGATCAAGCGCACGGTGGATCATGAGGAGCGGATTCAAAGCTTCGCGCTGGATAAGACGCCAGAGCGGGTCATCCGTTCGCTGTTGCGCTTTGCGGCCCGCCAGGGCGTACAGGGCGAGGATGGGTCGGTGCGGATTCCACCGCTTACCCACCAGGTGATCTCGGAATACGTCGGCACCTCGCGCGAAATCGTCACTTTCCAGATGAACCACCTGAGGCAGCAGGGTTTTCTGCGGTATTCGCGGCGGGGTATCGACGTTTACGCCGGCGCGTTGCGCGATCGTCTCCACACCCAGGCCAGGGACCAGGAGAGCGAACCACCCCGCTGAGGCCGTAGGACAGACGCTTTCGTCTGTCAAACCTCTGAACGAATAGTGCGTGCGAAAGGGCCAAGCTGCCGCTGCTAGCTTTGGACAGCGCCGGCGCGTTATCTAAATTCAGGCGAATCGACCGGCAGTAAGGCGGTTACACTCCTTATGGAATCCTCCAGCGAGGGAATCATGAAGATGCGACGGCTTGCTTCAATGCTTGGTTCGGCGGCCCTGTTTGCGGTGCTCGCGCTGGCCGCGGACGACGGCGACAAGATCCCCACCAGCAAAGTTCCGCTCGTTTTGCGCTTCTTAGACCCTCCGAACACCGCCATAGTGAGGTTGCCCGGACCACCGCCCGAGCCAGTTTCGGATCGGCGCACCACGGTCGTAGCAGATGCCCCGCTCGCCAGGGCTCTCGATGAGGCTCGCCCCGTTCTCCGCCATACCAAGCGCGATTATCCCGAGGGTTTTGAAGAGGATAGTCCTAAATTCATGCAGGCGAAGATCGGCGATTGGAGAGAGTTCGACGTTTTCGATCTGCTGGGCAGTCCGCTTCGACAGCGTCTGGCCTTTGACGACGACGGCAAGGAAAATGGGTTGGTTTATGCGTTTGCCGACCCCACCGGACGCTACAAGGAGTTCGAGCTCGATTTCGCCGGCGACACCGGCGCCTTGCGCACGGTTTTCATCTACCCGGTGAAAATGACCTGGAACGAGTGCCGCCTGACGTACGGCGCCGATACCAGCGCCGCGGACGCCGCCAAGGGCCGCAAGTTCTATTCCTACCTGAACCGCCGCATGGACGTGCTGGTAGATTCCGGCGGAAAAGTCATCAGCCTCGGACTGTATTGACCTTTTGGGAATAATTTAACGCTGAAACCCGTCGGGAGAGGTGAACGTTTAACACAACAGTCTTTCCCTATAGCCACGAATAGGCGTATAGTTATACCTAGGAGTTCCTGAATGAGACGTCCGTTAGCGCTGCTTCTCACAGTCTGGATGGCCACCGGCTTCATGGCCGGAAGCGCCTTGGCGGGTGACGATCCGAAAAAAGATCCCGATGCGATCGGCAATCGCGATGTCGGGAACGGCATCAACTTCTACTCCCTGGAAAAGGAGATCGCGCTTGGCAAGGGCTTGGCGCAGGAAGTGGAACGCCAGGCGAAGATCATCGACGACCCGGTCATCGCCGAATACGTCAACCGCGTGGGACAGAATATCGTGCGCAACTCCGACGCCAAGGTGCCTTTCACCATTAAGGTGCTCGACACCGAGGAAGTCAACGCGTTCGCGCTGCCCGGCGGTTTCTTCTTCGTCAATTCGGGCCTCATTTTGAAGACCGAAACCGAAGCCGAGCTGGCGGGCGTGATGGCGCATGAGATCGCGCACGTGGCGGCGCGCCACGGCACGCGTCAGGCGACGCGCGGCGACCTGATGCAGATCGGTGCGATTGCGGCGTCCATCGCTTTGGGCGGCTGGACGGGTTATGCGATCAGGCAGGGGATGGGATTGGCGATTCCGCTGGGCTATCTGCAGTTCTCCCAGGCTTTCGAGCGCGAGGCGGACTATTACGGATTGCAGTACATGTACAAGTCGGGGTACGATCCGACGGCTTTCGTGGACTTCTTCGAGAAAATCCAGACCCTGGAAAAGAAGAAGCCCGGAACGTTCGCCAAGGTGTTCTCTACTCACCCCATGACCGATGCGCGCATCAAGGCTGCGCAGAACGAGATCGAGACCATCCTGAAGCCGAAGCCGGAATACATTGTGACCACGTCCGAATTCAACGACGTGCGCAACCGGCTGTCCATGTTGCACAATCACCGCAAAGTGGACAACAATATGGACCCGACCCGGCCGACGCTTCGCCGCGCGCCCGGTAGCGGCAACGGCCCGGTGGACAACGGCACAGCGACTGGCGACGACGACCGGCCCACGCTGAAACGCCGCGACGGCGGCAGTGACACCGGCAGCGGCAGCGGTTCTGGCAGCGGCCAGCAACAACAACAGCAGTTGATGTAGCGCGGGCGGTCTTGCCGCCGGTGTTTTCCACGATACGATAGACTTTGCTCCAACACTTGGTAGACGCCCTCAAGGCCTACGGCGCGTGGGGCGTCTTTGCGCTTGCACTGCTCGATTCCGCCGGCATCCCGGTTCCTGCCGCCATGGATTTTCTGCTGGTGGGAATCGCCTGGGAGTCTCCGGACCACGCCTATTTCGCCGCTCTACTGGCCACAGTTGGCTCGTTTCTAGGCAACCTCGGTCTCTTTTGGGCTGCGCGCGGCGGGGCCCGGCGCTGGGTCAAAGCCGTCCCCGAGCCGGATAAACCGCAGCGGTTCCGTGCGTGGTTCCGGCGATATGGTCTGGTGACAGTATTCATCCCCGCGATGTTCCCCATTATTCCGCTGCCGCTCAAAGTCTTCGTGATCTCCGCCGGAGTCCTTCACACGCGGCCCGGCAAATTCATGGCGGTGATTCTGCTGGCGCGCGTCATCCGTTATTTCGGGTTGGCATATCTAGGGATTCAGCTTGGAGAAAATGCGAGCTATTTCCTGCAGCATAATGCGTTCGCTATCGCCGGCGTGGCGGTGGGGCTGGCGCTCGGTCTGTTACTGCTCATCAAATGGAACGACCGCCGCGCCGGGAACGCTACAATATTGTAGGAGCGTTTTCCAACTCCGTCCCCCATGCCCAAGCGAATTGCGATTGTGGAAGACGAGGCTGAGCTCGCCTCCCTGATCGACTATAACCTCCGCCGCCACGGGTATCAGCCGCACGTGCTTTCCGGTTCCAAAGGCACATTGAAGGCGCTGGAACAATTGCGGCCCGATATGGTTTTGCTCGACGTGATGCTGCCGGAGGCCGATGGGTTCGAGCTTTGCAAGCAGATACGGCAGTCGACGGCGCTGGGGCGCATTCCGGTGCTGTTTTTGACGGCGCGCGCCGACGAAGTGGACCGCGTGCTGGGTCTGGAAATCGGCGGCGACGATTACATGACCAAGCCGTTCAGCCCGCGGGAGCTGATTGCGCGCATCAAAGCGCACCTGCGCCGCGAAGAGATGGATACCGAGCCGCTGGCGCTGGAGATCGGCAAATTTCGCCTGGATGGCGGCGCGCGGCGCGTTTTTCTGAGCGACCGCGAACTCACCTTGACGTCCACCGAGTTCAACCTGCTGGAGTTCTTTCTGACGCACACCGGGCGCGCATATAGCCGGGAACAGCTTCTGGAGGCAGTGTGGGGCGAGCAGCGCTTTGTAACGCCGCGGACAGTCGATGTGCATGTGCGAAGGCTGCGCGAGCAGATTGAGGAACAGCCGGAGAATCCGCGCTACCTGACCACGGTCCGCGGCTTCGGCTACCGCTTCGAAGAGCCGACGTAGGACAGAAGTGGCGCGGGCCCGTGGCCTGCGACGTTGGGTGGTTTCGGCCCTGTCGTTCTGGTGTTGCGGAAGCCGGGAGGCCTGTCCTACAAAAATTCACAGCGCCGTAACGCGTCCGTAACAAGCGCACTGCTAAATTGACGGGATGAAGAAGATTCTGCTGGTGGAAGACGATTCGGATCTTTTCTCGCTGCTGAAGTACAACCTGGAAAAGGAAGGATTCGCGGTCAGCGGATTGCAGACCGGCAAGGGCGCCATCGAACTCTGCCGCCAGGTGCGTCCGGATCTCATCCTGCTCGATATCATGCTGCCCGATTCGGACGGCCTCGATATCTGCAAGGGCATTCGCAAAGATACGGATCTTGCCGCCGTCCCGATTATCTTTCTCACCGCGCGGGCTTCGGAAACCGACCGCATCGTGGGTCTGGAACTGGGCGCCAACGACTATGTGGTGAAGCCGTTCTTCGTGCGCGAATTGATCGCACGGATCAAGCTGCAGTTCCGCAATCAGATGGCGCCGGTGCGCGTGCTGGAAGCGGGCGGCCTCGAGCTAGATACCACCAGCCGCCAGGTGCGCTTGCATGGAACCGCGCTGGCCCTCACCGCCACCGAGTTCCGCCTGCTGGAATTTCTGATGAGCCGGCCGGGGGTGGTGTTCAGCCGCGAGCAGTTGCTCAATTCGGTTTGGGGACAGGATCGCGCCATCACGGACCGCGCCGTGGACGTGTATGTTTTGCGGCTACGCCAGAAGATTGAGAACGACCCGACCAGCCCCGTGCTGATCCACTCGGTCCGCGGTTTTGGCTACACTTTCGAGCCGCGCCGCGCCATGGCGGTCTAAGTGGGACAGGCCTCCTGGCCTGTCGTCTTTAACCAACAACCTTTCCCCGTAAACGGCGTCTAACCTTCATCGGCCTTTGCGCCGGAGGTGTGGATGAACGCTCTCTTTCAGGACCTGCGCTATGGATTGCGGACGCTGCGGAACAGCCCCGGCTTCGCCACCGTGGCGGTGCTCACGCTGGCCATCGGCATCGGCGCGAACACCGCCATTTTCAGTTTCGTCGATGCGATTCTGCTGAAGCCGCTGCCCTACGCCAACCCGGACCGCATCATGCGCGTTCTGGAAAAGCCGCCCGGCGGCGGACGCAACGGCATCTCCGCGCTGAACTACCTGGATTGGGCCAAGCAGAATACGGTTTTCGAATATATGGCGGCGCAGACCGGCGGCGGAGTCTCGTTCTCGGGCTCCGGCGAGCCGGTGCAATTGCGCGGCGCGCGCGTGTCGCCGCATTACTTCGATATCTTCGGCATCAAGGCCGCGATTGGCCGCACCTTCGCGCCCGACGAAGATCAACTGGGCAAGGAACGCGTAGCGGTGCTCAGCCATGTTTTATGGGAGACGCAATTCAGCGCCGACCCGGCGATTGTGGGACGCAAGATCGTTCTCGACGGGCAGCCGTATCAGGTGATCGGCGTGCTTCCGGCTGGAGGCGTGTTCGACCGCGCCTACAACCAGATCTGGCGTCCGCTGGCATTTGAGCCTGGGAATCTTACCCGCGACTTTCATTGGCTGGGCTCGTATGCGCTGCTGAAGCCCGGCGTCACGCTGCAGCAGGCGCGCGCGCAGATGGATGGCATCGGGGCGCAGATCGCGGCGCAGTATCCGGCATCGAACAAAGGATGGGGCGTCACCATTGAGCCCTTCGCGGACATCCTCGTGGGGACGCAATTGCGACGTTCGGTGTGGATCATGATGGCGGCGGTGGGCATGGTGCTGCTGATCGGCTGCGCGAACCTGGCGAACCTGATGATGGCGCGCGCGGCGTCGCGCGAGCGCGAAGTCGCGGTGCGGGCGTCGCTGGGGGCCAGCCGCTGGCGGTTGATCCGGCAGTTCCTGACGGAGAGCGTGCTGGTATCGGTGTGCGGCGGCATCTTGGGCATTGTGGTCGGCTATGCCGTAATGGAGCTTCTACGTTTCGCGCTGCCGCCGTACACTTTGCCGCGCGAAGTCAACGTGACCATAGATTCGCGGGTATTGCTGTTTGCCATGGCGATTTCCGTGCTTACCGGAATCCTCTTCGGTCTGGCGCCCGCGATTCAGGCGGCGCGCCCGCAGCTCGCCGCGTCCATGAAAGAGGGCGGCCGCGGCTCCACCATCGGCGGCGCGCGCCGGCGCATCCGCAGCGCGCTGGTGGTGGTGGAAGTGGCGATGGCGTTTGTGCTGCTGACGGGCGCGGGCTTGCTGCTGCGCAGCTTCCAGGCCATGATGAAGGTGGAAACTGGCTTTGACACGAACAACGTGATCAGCATGGGCCTGCCAATCTCCGAGAAGAAGATTCCCGACCCCGCGCGCGTCAACATGCGCTATCGCGAGATACTGGCGCGCGTGGAGGCGCTGCCGGGCGTACGCGATGCCGCCGTTACCTCGGTGCTGCCGCTGGAAGGCTGGGGTTACGGCATGCCGTTCCAGATCGCAGGCCAACCTCTGGTCGATATGGCCCACCGGCCAGCGTGCTTCTTCAAGATTGTCAGCCCCGGGTATTTTCAGACTCTGGCGATCAAGCTGCGGCGCGGCCGAGGGCTGAGCGAGCAGGATACCAACGGCAGTCCGCCGGTGACTGTAATCAACGAAAACATGGTGAAGCGGTTTTTCAAAAAGCAGGATCCCATTGGCCAGCGCATCATGATTCAAGCGATTGTGCCGGGCAAGGCGCAGCTTGGCCCGGAAGTTCCTTGGCAGGTGGTGGGAGTGATCGCGAACGAATATGTCGATAGCTTGAACGACGGCGGCAGCCCGGGAATCTACGTGGCGAACGAGCAGAGCCCGCAATACGACATGTCGTTGGTGGTGCGGACCGGCATGGACCCGCTGACGCTGGACCACGGCCTGCGCGCGGCAATCCACGAAGTGGATCCGGCGCAGCCATTGACGGACGTACGCACGCTCGAGCAGGTGAAATCGGAATCGGTGGCGTCGGATAAGCTGCAGACGCGCTTGCTCGGCATCTTCGCCGCGGCGGCGATGTTGCTGGCGGCGATTGGAATCTACGGCGTGATTGCGTATGCGGTTGTTCAGAGGACGCACGAGATGGGCATAAGGGCGGCGCTGGGCGCGAGCGCGGGCAACCTGCTGCGGCTGGTGCTGACGAGCGGGATGGCGTTGGCCGCGGCGGGATTGGCGTTGGGGTTCCTGGGATCGCTGGCGGTGACGCGGCTGATGTCGAACCTGTTGTTCGGAGTGAGCCCGCGCGACCCGGCGACGCTGGCATTGGTGGCGGCGCTATTGGGATGCGTGGCGTTCATCGCGTGCCTGATTCCCGCGCGCCGGGCGACGAAGGTGGATCCGGTGGTGGCGTTGCGATACGAGTGAAATTGCCTCAAAGCGAGGATGCCGCCCGCAGCCGCAGTTGCGCTCCCGCCAGGTGGACAGTCCGGACTGGCTGCGGTGTTCTGCCCGGCGCCATACGGCCACCGGCGGGGAACGGATTGCCGCCGGAGACAGCCAGCAGCTCATACATCCCGCGGGGCTCGTTGCCGTAACCTGTTTTGTAACGCGACGGCAGCGGCGTGACGCCCTGCGGATAAGCGGTTCGCCCGCCCATCCCCATTGTCAGCGCGGCAGCGGTCACGGCGGTCCCGGGGGAGCCGCTTCGGGCTTGGTCAGAAATGCGATCAAATTGCCGACCAGCTCCGGCATAACTGCAGAATCGCCGGCATCTCGCCTTTGCCCTTGGTGATCACGTTTAGGTAGCATCGGCGCCTATCCGGCTTACAGCGTCGTCGGTCCCGGGGCCGCGGTCGCCTTTATAATAAGGTCGTCCATGACAGATCCGGCAGTTCTGCTCATCGCGATTTCATGGCCCCCTTCGAGAGCGCGGAGACCCATCGCAACACGCGCCCGGGTAGTACGGCAAGCCGTCCGAACAGAAAATCACGCCCCGTTCCTACACCTCCTCATCGAAGTCCGCTTCGCGCGCCGGCAGCACATCATGATCGCCGGCCATCCACACATACAGAGTAGGGAGCAGGAAAATGCTCATAACCAGGTCGGAGATGAGACCGCCCACAATCACGATGGCGAACGGCCGCTGAGAGTCCGATCCGATTCCGTGCGACATGGCGGCGGGCAGAAGGCCAAGGGTTGCCACCAGCATCGTCATCATGATTGGACGAAGCCTCAATACGGCCCCTTCGACGGCGGAATCGAACACGGTGTGTCCGCGTGCGCGGAGCTGATTGATGTACTCGAGCATGATGACTCCGGTTTGCACCGAAACGCCGAACAGCGCGAGGAATCCCACGCCCGACGATACGCTAAAGTTAGTGTGCGTAACCAGCAGCGCGAGCAAGCCGCCGACCCGCGCCAGCATCACATTAAGCATAATGAGAGTAGCCCATTTGAACGAACGGAACATGCTGTAGAGAATGATGAAGATCAGCAGGATAGTCAGTGGCACGATCTTCGCCAGTCGCGCGTCGGCGCGTACCTCACTATCGTATTCGCCTTCCCAACCGATGTGGTATCCACGCGGAAGTTTCACTTGTTCGGTTACGTTCCTGATTGCTTCCTCAACCGCGCCGCCCAGATCGCGGCCGCGAACGCTGTATTTTATAGCGACATACCGCTGGTTTCCTTCCCGGTAGATCTCGGAACCGCCATCCCGTTCTTCCACTTTGCAGAGTTGCGCCAGCGAAACCCGCTCACCCGTCGGAGCTAACAAACGAATTTTCTCAATCGCTTCCTTTGTATTGCGGAATTGCGGCAGATAGCGCATTACTAAGTCGTACCGCTCTTCACCTTTCAGTACCTGGGTGAGAGCATTTCCTCCTACAGCCGTATTGATGGCATCCTGTACGTCGGCCACATTAAGTTGGTATCGCGCGGCCTGTTGACGATTGACTATGAAGTTATCGTTCGGCTGGCCCAGAACATGGAACACTCCCAGGTCTTGAATCCCCCTGACCTTCCCCATGATTTTGACCGCTTCAGCGGCCTTGTCTTCGAGAACCTTCAAATCGTCGCCATACACCTTCGTGGCAAGCTGCCCCTTGACTCCGCTAACCGCCTCCTCCATGTTGTCCGCGATAGGCTGCGAGAATCCCCAGACAACGCCGGGAAGTTTCTCAAGCTCAGCGTCCATGGCCGCTATCAGCTCTTCCTTGTTTTCGTGAAAGTCCTTGCGCCACTGTTCCTTGGGCTTCAAGTCGACGAAGTACTCGGTGTTAAAGAAGCTGGTAGTGTCGGTGCCATCGTCCGGCCTGCCGGTTTGACTGGTACACTGCGTCACTTCAGGCCAGGAACACAGTATGAGACGAGCCTGATTCGACAGCCGGATACCTTCAGTCTGTCCGGTACTGGCGGCGAGAGTGCCACGCACCCACAGTGCGCCTTCATCCAGATGCGGAAGGAACTCGGCGCCGATCACGCCGCCTAGCCACAGATACAGCGCTACGGCGAGTCCGGCAAGTCCCACAGCGACCGTAACGTAACGCAAACGGATGGCCAGCCTCAGCGCGCGCCGATAGACGTTCGTGAGCCACACCATTACCGGGTTGTGCCACTCGTGCGTGCCTCTGGGGAAGAAAAGACTGGCGAGCGCGGGCGCGATCAGCATCGAAAAGATCAGTGCGCCCAAGAGCGCAAAGGCGACCGTCCATGCCATGGGTTTGAACAATCGCCCTTCCACGGCCTGCAGCGTGAATATGGGCAGGTAAGCAGTGATAGTGATCGCGATCGCATAGAACACTGGCCGCTGTACCTCGTGAGCGGCGTCCGAGATGCTCTGTTTGGGCGATCTGTTATTCTCGCTTCGGCCGAGGTGGCGAACGATGTTCTCCACCATAACCACTGCGCCATCTACCACCATGCCGAAGTCGAGCGCGCCAAGAGACAGCAAGTTTGCCGGAACCCCCTTGAGGTTCAAACACGTTGCGGCGAATAGGAGCGAAAACGGAATGGTGAGAGCTACTATAATGGCGCCACGAATGTTTCCGAGAAACAGACAGAGGATTATCACCACAAGCATTATGCCTTCCCTGAGGTTGTGCAGCACGGTATTCGTCGTATAGTGCACCAGGTCCGCGCGGTCGATAAAGGGAACGACTTTGACTCCCGCAGGCAAAATGAAATCGTTCAACTCCTGAACCTTCTTGTGGATTCCCTGTAGGGCTGTATCTGCGTCGGCGCCTTTCCGCAGCAGTACGATGCCCGACACTACGTCATCGTTGTCAACCAGCTTTCCGTTTTCGTGGCGAATCGCCCGCGCGAACTGGCCTAGGCGGATTTTGGGGCCCTGCGCGACAACCGCTATGTCCCTTACATGAATCGGCGTGCCGTTCTTGGCGAGGATGACGGTGTTTTCGACGTCGTGGACGTCGCGCACAAGGCCGACTTCCTGGATGTTGATCTGTTGCAGGCCGGCTTCGATGAAGCTCCCTCCACCATTGGCGTTGTTGCTGGTGAGCTGTTGCTCTACCTCGCCGATGCTGAGTCCGTATGAGATCAGCTTATCGGGGTCCACTCGCACCTGATATTCGCGCGTGGGCCCGCCGAAGCTGGCAACATCGACGACGTTGGGAACAGACTTGAAATTCTTCTCCACCGTCCAGTCTTCAAGCGACTTCAGTTCCATTACGTCGTACGCGGGGTTCGTACTGTGCAGCGTGAAGAAGTAGATCTGACCGGCTGGGCTCCAATCCGTTTGCATTTGCGGCGATACGCCGGCGGCAACCGCGGCCGGCGGAAGACTGACTTGCGAAAGCCGCTCGAGCGCCCGCTCGCGGTCCCAGGCATTCTCTTCCTCGTCGTCGAAAATGAGCTTGATGTCGGAGAGACCGAACAGAGAAAACGACCGCAAGTGCGTCACATGAGGGATGCCGTTCATTACGATCTCGAGCGGGATGGTAATTTGCTGTTCCATCTGCTCGGCGGAGATTCCGGGCCATTGCGTGACGATCTCAACATAATTGTCCGCGACGTCGGGATACGCTTCCACCGGAAGCTGATGGAACGAAATTCCACCCCAGACAAACAACATGATCGTTGCCGCTATAACAATGAACCGGTTGTTTAGGGCGAAATCGACCAGCTTACGAATCATCTACCGCTCCACCGTGTCCTGGAAAACAAGAGCGTTTAGGACAACCTGGTCGCCAGGATTGAGCCCGCTAACGACTTCCTGCAGGTTGCCCGCCAGCATGTCTCCGCCGACAATTTCCTGGCGCCGGAAATGTCCGTTTCCAAGGGGCGTATAGACCCACTCACGGTCGTGCAGGTGCAGAATCGCAGTGGCCGGAACTGACGCGTGCCTCTGCTGGGTTAGGCCGTGGAAGGTCGCGGTGACGAACATTCCGAGCCGCATGAGACCGGGGTTGTCCACTTCCAACCGGACTTTGGCCGTGCGGATGTTGGGGTCCATGATCGGGAGAATATTGCCGATCCGACCCTTCAAGATCCGGTTCGGATAGGCCGCCAGACGAATGTCCGCGTACTCTCCGAGATGCACCTGCGCCATGTCGTTCTCATATACGTCGCAGATAATCCAGACGTGCGATATGTCGGAAATCGTAAAGGGATTCGGCGGCGTCAGGGCCTGCACGCCTGAGGCATCGGTGATTTCCTGATCGGTGATGACGCCGGATACCGGAGCCGTAATTTCGACAATTCCCGTAGGATGGTCCGGGTCGGAACCAAGTACGTGTAGATGCTCCTTGGCAGTTTCGAGAACGATAAGAGCGTCGTCCTCCACATTCTGGGCGACCTCCTGAGCGCTTCTTGGAATCGCCCCGGCCTCCAGCAGGAGATTGGCGCGGTCAAGCTGGACCTTGGCCAATTGCTCGTTCTTGATGGCCTGGCGGTAGTCCGAAAACGCGCCCGAAATATCCGTGCTTCGGACCTTGAACAGAAGCTGGCCCTTTTTCACGGCGTCGCCAAGACGAGCGTCGATTTCTACGATTCGCCCCGTGGCCAGCGAGGGGACTGGTACCTGGAGAGACACGTCCGGGCTGACCACGCCGGTGACGTCTAGCGCGGACGTGGCAACGTGTTCGCCCGCCGTTGCTAGCTGAAACCGCTCCGGGTGATCCACCTTGAAGTTGTTGGCGTCCATGTCCGGCTCGACAGTGGTGGGCGCCGGACCCGTGCCGCGCGGCGTAGTCTCCTGGGCGGTTACCTTTTTCTCGCACCCTGCGAATAAGAGACTCAAGCTCAGAGCCAGAACTGCCTCGATAAGAAGTAAGCGATTCATTGCAATACCTCACTGCCAACGGCCATGTTCATCTGGGCTGTCGCGGCCAGATAGGAGCCGATCAAATTCAGGTAAGCCAACCGAGTGTCCCGATTGGCCTTCTCCGCATCCAGGTAATCGAGCAAAGATGCGCCTCCATTCCGGTAGGAAAATGACATCCTGTCGCGAGTGTCGCTCGCCAGCTTCAAGTACCTCGCCTTGTACGGACGGAGTAGATTCAAAGCACTGACCAAGGTCACGTACGCCGAATCTACATCGTTGAAAACCTGCGCTTGCGCGGCGTCCCGCAATCTCTCGTTGCGCCGGATATCGATTTGTGTTCGCAGCTTCTCGCCCTGGTTGCGGTCGAAAATGCGGAGATCGATGCTGAAGCTGGCGCCGATCGTGTTGTTGTCAAATGGATTATTGAACGAAGGGTTGTGCGTCCACCAAACACTGAAGGTTGGATCGGTTGAGCCATTGGCGACGGCCAACTGATGATTGACATTGGCCAACTCCACATTCTGGACCGCCTCCTTGAGGTCCGGCCGCGCGGCAAGAGCGGCGCTCCGGAATTCCTCGATTGACATTAGACTGTCGGCGTAATCGAACGGCCCGCCGATATCGAACTGCTCGATGGGCGTGCGATCGTTGAGGAGCATGAGAAGCTGGATCTTGGCAGTCCGAAGATTCACCATCGCGGTTTCAAAATCGGACTCGAACTGAACACGCTGCAATTCCAACCGGTCGACGTCGATCTGGGCCATGTCGCCGGCGTAGAGGCGCTTGCGGTCCACAGCCAGCTCACGGTCCCAATAGTTGAGATTTTCCCTGGCGTTTTGCAGCACAGCCTTGGCCTGCAGCGTTTGGACGAAGGCGCTACGCAGAGTAAAAATCAGATTGCGCGCTTGATCGGAATAGGCGGAAACCGCGACCTCGGTCGACTTCTGGGCGCTTTCCAGGCGCAATTCCCGCTTGTGCTGCCGCTCGTGGAGGTAACTGATGCTGGTGGCAAACTGAGTGCCCGCGAATGGCCGATAGATTCCTTGGTAGGGAGTGAGTTGAGTCCCATCCGTCGAAAACGTGAAATTCGGGTTGGGGCGCAAATAGGCCGTGATCTCTTCCGCTTTTGATTCGTCGATGCTCATCTTGGCTGCTTTCAGAGCGGGATTCGCGGCCTCGAATTTATCCCTGATCTGTTGCCAGCTGAATGCGGTCTGAGCCGAAAGAGTAACGATTTGCATTCCCGCAAGCGCCATGGCAGCGCGCATAAGCCACCGCCGCTCGCGGGTGAAACGCAATTCCGTTGTCGATGAAGCACACTGCATTGGAAATGGGCTGTGAACTGCGTTGAACTTAGCCGCTAGACCTTGACTTTAGATCCAGAGAGCCTCTGGCGCCATCGATCTTCCGTCCAAAACCTGCCTATCTTTTGACCAATTTCAAGCATCTTTTCTACTTGGTTAGGTTATCGAGTGGGTAGTCTTACATGCTTGAAGATAGGCATCGTCAATCTTTCAGCCGATAGTCTTGGCAGAGCCGCTGATTTCGCCGTATCATTCTGAAGATGAAACCTCTCGAACCCGGGAGACAGATCAGTGAGTTCGGATGAGAGCGAAGCAACTCAATGAGTGAGCTAGCGAACCCACAGCCAATTCGGCTCGCCCTTCTGGACGATCACCTGCTTTTTCGCGAGAGTCTCGCTCGACTGCTGGGCGCCCACGATGCCTTTCAGCTGATAGCGGAATTCACGACCATTTCTGAAGCATTGAAAAGCCTGAATGGCTCGGGAGTGGACGTGATCTTAGTAGATATCGGTATCGCCAAGGAATTCATCTCTCGCGCAAAGAAAGCCCGGTTGCCGGGAAGGTTTCTGGCCATTGCAAGGGAAGTCGATGCCAAGGATTCCGCTGTGGTTCTGAGGTCTGGCGCGTCGGGAAGTTTTCTGGCGCCCATTCCGATGCCGCCGTTTGCCGAACAATGCCGTATTGTGCCAAAGCCGATGAACTGATTGGCCTCTGCGACCAACTGGAAGCGCAACTCACCACCACCCGGACCGAAAGCCGCCGCCTGCTCGAAGCCGTCCTACACGAAGCCCTGCCAACTATCTGACACACTGGTTCAATCACTATTTCAACGTTGCCTGAGCGGAAATGGGAGAGACAGCCACGCGGAAACGCTCGTCGCGCATTCTATTCTTCGGCTATCCGCCGGAACAGCTGTGAGAATATTCTGATGACACGAATCGTAGTTCCCAGGGCAGTGGTCGAGCAGAATAGCCAAAACGACAACGCTGCTGGATACCACGCCAAGTTCCACCGTGGATCGTAGGAAAGCGCTACCGAACTGAACACGGCGACTCCCAGGCACCACCACATCGCCACGAAAAGGCGCGCAATTAGGGAGGCGTACAGCCTCCCTGGCACGCTTCAGGTACCAGGAACGCCGGAGTGTAACTAAGATCGCGGCGGACGCGAGTAAGAATCCGAACACCGCGCCGGAAAGACCAACGGCGGTCGAGAGTGTGTCTCTAAAGGTCAGGGGAACGGCGTGCCACCGGCCCCCACACCCAGTAGTGCGCCAATGCTGTAAACGCTCCAGCGAGATAAGGCCACGCTGTCTCTACTGCCTTGCCTCTAGACAGGGTATCGCCTTCGAAGGTCTGGGCTGAAGCGTTCGAACGCTTTGGCGACTGATCTGTAGCGTTCAGCATCACTACTGAAAACCGTCAACAGCGGCGGCAACGTTCTGCCTGAGCTGAACACCGTCGCGCGCAGTTTCATCCTGCTACAACAGCATCGGCGCACGGCAGACTACGATAACTCAAAACAGTGGTCGCGAACCGATGTTCTGGACGTGTTGACCCTGGCAACGGATGTCTTTAATGCATGGCGGGCCATCAGCACGCAGGATGTGGCTCAGGACTATCTGTTGCAGCTATTCCTGCCGAAACTGCCCAAGCAGTTAGATCCGGCTTCTTGACCTGGGCTTCCCAGCGCAGCATCGTCCGCATCGTTAGCCATGCGAGACAGCCCCAGCCGTTTCCGCGTGAGCACAGAATCGCATTACCCTCTTCAGTCCGCCGTCCGCCTTTCAATGTCGGTTAGCCGTTCGAAAATAGAGAAATACCCATGCCTAAACGAAGCGCCGGCCTCCTGCTATTCCGAAGATCCAACCAGCTCGAGCTTTTCCTCGTCCACCCCGGCGGTCCCTTCTGGGCCAGGAAGGACGACGGCGCGTGGTCTCTCCCCAAAGGTGAATACTCAGAGAATGAGGACGCACTCCACGCCGCCAAGAGAGAATTTCAGGAAGAGACCGGCATCTCCGCAGATGGCGACTTCTTGCCGCTCGGAGACCTGCGCCAGCCTGGCGGCAAGCTGATCACCGCCTGGGCCCTGGAAAAGGACGTCGACCCCGCCCACGCCAATAGCAACCTGTTCTCCATCGAGTGGCCGCCAAAATCCGGCAAGATGCAGGAGTTTCCCGAGGTCGACCGGGCAGCCTGGTTCCCGGTATCGCAAGCGCGTACCAAGCTCCTCAAAGGCCAAGTCCCCTTCATAAACCGATTGGCGAAGAAACTGGGCGTAACTATTGAAGACAACGGCCCAGGCTCAACCCCGGAGCAATCGTCCCTCTTCTGACATAGTCGCGGCCGGCGACCTTCCTCCTATAGAAACTATCTCGCCCGCGGCTCCTCACCGAATGCGGCGCCTCGCCCCGAAAATCCGCATTCGTCTTATCCGCGTTCATCGGCGTTAATCGGCGGCTAATCATGTTCTGAATATGGCTGGCCACGACTGTGACTTGCTAACCGGGCGTGTGCTTGCCGCAGTCTTCGAGGTCTCCAATACCTCGACTCCGGATTCCTCGAAAAGGTCTCTGAGCGTACTCAGCTCCGGGAACTCCGACTACGCGACATCCGGGCCACCGCCCAAGCCTCATTCACAGTAAGCTACAAAGGCCAGTCAGTTGGAGAATGCATTGCCGATATTCTCATCGAAGACATACTGGTGTTCGAATTGAAATGCGTGGAACGGCTCGCCGGCGAACGCACCGCGCAATGCCTCAATTATCTGCGAGCCTCCGGCGTAACCCTCTGTAAGCGGACACTAATCCGCGGCCAGGGCTCCGCGACCCGGCCCCATTCTCTCAGCCTCCAGCGGCGTAACCGGGTCCAGAAACTTCCAGCACACGATGCCCATCAGGTAAATCGCCGCTGAAACGTAGAACGTAAGGTTCCAGTTCATGTTGGACCATGTCAGGATGTAGCCGATCGCCAGCGGGCATAAGGCGCCGCCGATGTTTCCCGACATGTTCATCGCGCCTGAGAGCGATCCGGCGTGCACGCCGCCCACATCCATCGCGGCCCCCCAGGCGCCGGGCATCACCAGGTCGTTAGAGAAGCTGGCTATAGCGATGGAAAGCATGGCAAACAGCGGATTGCCAACCACGGTCGAGAACAGCAGGAAGCCGCTGGCGCCGGCGAAACCGATGTACGCCATGATTCGGCGCGACCGCCCGACGTCGCCGATTCTGCGCGCCAGCCTGGCCCCCAACCACACGCTGATGGGGTTGGCCAAACCGCCGAAGAACAGTGGCAGCACGTTCAACCACTTACTGGAGCCAAGCTCCAGGCCCCGGCCTTCCCTTAAATAAGTGGGCAGCCATGTAATGTAGAAGTACCAGCCGTAGGATAAACAGAAATATTGCAGGCAAATCATCCAAACCTGCCGCGAGCGTGCAAACTTTGCCCAAGGCACGTCCCCGTGGCCGGACGCGCTGCCGGCGCTTTCCCGCAACAGTTCGCGTTCGGCTGAATTAAGCTTCGGGTTCTCTAACGGATCGTTGCGGTACCAGCTATAAAACAGCAGCGCCCACACCAGCCCGATGCAGCCGAAAATCTGGAATGCATGCCGCCAGCCCAATATCTGCATCACCGATGCCACCAGCAGCGGAGTGAATGCGCCGCCCCAGCGCGCGCTCAACCACATGATGCCCTGCGCGCGCACTCTTTCGTCTTTCGGAAGCCATGTGGTGAAAGTCTTGGTTAGATTCGGGAAGCATCCCGCCTCGCCGGCGCCGAACAGGAACTGAGTCACAGCCAGCGACGCGAGGCTGAAAGCCGAACCGATGGCGGCGGTGAAAAACGACCACCACAGCACGATCCGCATCAGTACCTTGCGCGGACCGATCGCATCGCCCAGGTATCCGCTGGGAATTTCGAACAACGCATACGCGATGCCGAAGCATGTGAACACCAATCCCATCTGCTTGTGAGTCAGCCCCAGATCTGTGCGGATCGATATCTCCGCGCTGCCCAAGGAGACGCGGTCGATATACGTAATTACCGCCAGGGCTACCGCAAACACGATCACCCAGTAGCGGACTCGGGTTGGCCGCGCGGTCACAATAGCGCTCATGCCAGGACCTGCTTACAATATTCGAAGCACTTCCGCACTTCGACGACGGTATCCATCCCGGGCTTACCGTATTCGTATTCAATGTTGCACGGAATCTTCCACTTCTTGCCGCGCACCAGTTGCAGCACCGGCTTAATCGGCGTATCGCCCTCCCCCCACGGCACGTTATCGCCGTGGTTTTTCTTGCGGTCTTTGATGTGCAGCACCAGAATCCTATCGTGCTTTTCCTCCAGATACGCCACCGCATCGCCGTTAGCCGCCGTGAAGTGTCCGATATCCAGATTGACGTAGAACATCGGCGAAAGCGCCAGCCCCTTGGCAAAGCTTTCGCGCGAGGAAAATTCGTTCGGCTTCTGCGTCTGATCGTGCCCGTGCAGCGCCACGCGCACGCGGTGCTTTTCCGCCAGCGGGGCCAGGCGCTTCGCGCAGGTAAGCGTGGTGGATGTGGTAATCAGGTCCGTGCCCAGCGCCTTGGTCATCGCAAAACCGCGGTCCAGCTCTTCGTCGGAAAAGCCGTCGTTGAAATTCAGCGAGTAGGCGTAGAGCCGGATGCCTGCCGCGTCGAACTTCCTGCGGATATCCTCGAAATAGCTCAACGGCGTCGCGATCCGCCAGTTCTTGAGGTCCTCGCCGCTCACGCCTTTCGGCTCCACGTGCCCCATGGCCAGTTCGCACTCGCTCAGGCCGATCAGCTTCATGCCGTCGATGGCGCCTCCCAGCGGCAAATCGCGAAAGCTATAGCTTTGGGCGCCGATCAGCACGCCGCGAATGGTGGAATCCGCCTTGGCCGCGTACAGCCGGCTGAGCGGAATCGCCGCCGCCGCGAGTCTCCCGAAATCCCGTCTCGAATACATTCCACTTCCCTTCCCCCAGCCAGCTACCTTTTGCGCCGCCAAAGCAGCTACCTTTTGCGCCGCCCAAAGCAGCTAGGCTTGCCGGATTCGGAACCGGTACACCAGCGCGCCCGCTCCCACCGTCGCCAGCGCCGTCAGCGACGCTCTCGGCTGCCAGATCACGCCGTAAATCATCATACAGGCGCCTACCAGGATATACGAGACCGGGATCAGCGGATAGGCGAAGCTCACCGCACGCAGCTTCTGCCAACCCGCGCGGCGGCTGCGGAACACCAGCAGCGAGGCCACCGATAGCGCCGTAAACAGCGTCAGGCTCATGCCGATATAGGTCACCAGTTCGCGAAACGGCGTCAGCGTCATCACCATCGCGCACATGCCCTGGCTCAGAATCGCCACCACCGGCGTGTGCCATCGCGGATGCACTTTCATAGCGGCGCTGAAGAACGCCCGGTTCTTCGCCATGGCGTAGTAAACGCGCGGTCCCACCGTCAATTCCGCATTGACCGTGGAGACGATGCATAGCGCCAGCAGCGCCGAAAACACGCCCGCCACCTGCGGCCCAAAAAGATTCTCCGCCGAAACCGAACCGACCGCGATCACGCCCTTCATGCTTTCGAGCGGCGTGGCATAAATATAGAGAACGTTCAGCGCGAGGTACAGCACCGCGACGATGCCGCATCCTGCCGCCAGCGCCGCGGGCAGCGTCCGCTCCGGCTGCGAGACTTCCTCCGCGATATACGTCGCCGCATTCCATCCGCTGTAGCCGAACATCACGAACAGCAGGCTGATGAAGAACTGCGCGGGCAGGCTCACGGACGAAGTGCGCATCGCGGGCTCCGAGAAGTGGCTCCAGCTTCCCGCGCCGGCCAGCAGCCCGAGCAGTACAAATCCTACGATCACGATGAGCTTGGTGCCAGTCAGCACGTTTTGTACTTTGGCGGTGCGGCCCACCCCGAAACAGTTGAGGATGCTGAAGACCGCGATCAGCGACGACGCCAGCGCCTGGCCCGTGCCCAGATGCAGCGAGAAGGCGCCCGAACCGATCACAAAAGTCGCATTGGCCTGCTTCAAGCTCGGGAAGAAGTAGCCCAGATAATCGGAAAACGCCAAGGCTGCGGTGGCGATGGGCGCGGAGAATCCGGCGAAGAACGAAACCCATCCCGTCATGAATCCCCACTCCGGGCCGAACGCGCTGGTCAGGTAGACATACTCGCCGCCGGAGCTGGGGAAGTTGATGCCCAACTCGGAATAGCTCAGTGCGCCGGCGAATGCGAAGAGCGCGCCCACGCCCCAGCAGGCCAGAATCAGCCAGGCGCTGCCCAGGTCGCCGGCCATCAGACCCGGGGTAGCGAAGATCCCCGTGCCCACCATGTTGCTGATCACCAGCGCCGTGGCGCTGAACAAGCCTAATTGGCGAAGCAGCCCAGGTCTGGTGGCCTGCCTGATGGTATTGGGCATCCGGGTCTAACGTCATTTTAGGACATGTGGGACCGGCCTCCCGGCCGGTCCAGCGCGCGGCGCGCGCCAAACCTTTTAGCCGCAGCCATCCCAGGATGCCAGGTCCGTATGCGGGCCCACATAGAGTTGAGGAACGACCTCATCGGCTCCATCGACGTCGCCGTAAATCCCCAACGAAACAGGAGCAACGCCGCGGAAATAGGATTGCAGTGCGGCGAGACGCCAGGCTCGCGATAAACTCACCCTATGCACCGCTTGCTCTCCTTTCTTCTCACCGCATCCCTGGCCTCCGCCGCCGTCCGCGCCATCGAGATCACCGAGCGCGCCCCCATCGTCGCCGGCTACGAGCGCATCGCCGGCCGCGTCCACTTCGGGATGAATCCCAAGCTGCCCGCCAACCGCATCGTCCGCGATCTCGAATCCGCTCCGCTCAACGCCGCCGGTGAGGCCGAATGCGCCGCCGATTTTTATATCCTCCAGCCGCAAGACGCCTCCAAGGGAAACGGCACCATCCTTTTCGAAGTCTCCAACCGCGGCGGTAAAGGCATGCTCAGCCGCTTCGACTTCGCCCGCGGGGCCAACGATTTCGGCGACCTGTGGGTGTTCCAGCAGGGCTACACGCTCGTCTGGCTCGGCTGGGAATGGGACATCCCCGCGTCCAATCCCAGCGCCCTCCACTTCGCCGCGCCGCACTTCCGTCCCGATGCCCTGCCCGCCGCGGGCCTCGTCCGCTCCGAATTCACCCCCGACAAAAGCGCCACCGTCATGACCCTCGGCGACCGCACCCAGGACGCTATTCCCGTATCGAAAGCGCTCGCGCTCTACGTCCGCCAGGGCACGGAAGCCCCTCCCAAGCAGGTCCCTTCCGCATCCTGGACGCTCGGCGCCGATAGCCGCTCCGTCGAAATGCGCAGCGGTTTCGAGGCCGGCATGCTCTACGAATTCGTCTACGAAGGCAAGGACCCCGTGATCGCCGGCGCCGGCCTCGCCGCCATGCGCGACTGGATCTCGTTCCTGAAATTCGGCGGCGAAATCCCCGGATGGAACGGCCGTCAGGCATCCATCAAGCGCGCCATCGGCTTCGGCATTTCCCAAAGCGGCCGCCTGCTGCGCGAGTTCCTCTACGATGGATTCAACGCCGATGAATCCGGCCGCATGGTGTTCGACGGCGTGTGGGCCGACGTCGCCGGCGCCGGCCGCGGCAGTTTCAACTTCCGCTTTGCGCAACCCTCGCGCGACGGCTGGCCCTACCTGAACGCCTTCTATCCCACCGACCTTTTCCCGTTCACCGATACCGATGAAACCGACCCCGTCACGCATCAAACCGGCAGCCTGCTGGCGCGCGCCCGCGCCGCCAATGTGACGCCGAAAATTTTCTTCACCAACGATTCGTCCGAATACTGGGGCCGCGCCGCGTCGCTGATCCACATCACCGCCGATGGCAAGCGCGACGCCGCCATTTCACCCGGCACGCGCATCTACTTCAATGCCGCCGTGCAGCACACGCCGCGCTCGCTGCCTCTCATCAAACAAGGCACGCAATACCTCATGAATCCGGTGGACCATCGCCCCATCCAGCGCGCCCTGCTGGCCGATTTGCAAGCTTGGATCAAGGACGGCGTGGCGCCGCCGCCCTCGGTATATCCGAGGATCTCCGAAGGCCAGTTGACGCCGCTCGCAGGATTGAAATTCCCCGCCATCGCGGGAGTCGCCACGCCCCAGCATCCACGTTCGGCGCGCCGTCTCGATTTCGGCTCCGAATTCGAAACCCAAGGCATCATCCTGCAGGAGCCGCCGAAAGTCACCGGCGCTTTTCCGTTGCTGGTACCGCAGACTGACGCCGACGGCATCGACCTCGGCGGCATCCGTCTGCCCGAAGCGGCCGTACCGGTTGCCACGCTCACGGGTTGGAACCTGCGCGCTGCGGAGCGCGGCGCGTCCGCCGAGCTGGCCGAGTTTTACGGTTCCGCTTTCCCATTCGCGAAGACCAAAGACGCGCGCACCGCCGCCAACGACCCTCGCCCGTCCATCGCGGAACGTTACGCAAACCGGGAAGACTATCTCAAGCGCGCAAATGCCGCCGCAGACGATTTGATCAAGAGAAGGTTCGTGCTTCCGCAAGACCGCGACTACATCGTGGAGCGGGCCGCGCGTCTATGGGACGCAGTAGCCCAATAACTGCTTTGTGGGGCGGCCAATCCTGGCTGCAGCCGGCTTTCAGCCGGCTCTCTTCGCCCTGCTGCACCAGCCGCCAGCCTAACCTTATCTCAACACCGCGAAATTCTTAAAGAAATCTCTTGACTCTGACGTAACGTCACCCCCGACGATGTAACAGAGGACGCCGATGTTTCGCGCGAAAGAGTTCGCCAACCTGGCTGGAGTGACGGTGCGAACGCTGCACCACTACGACCGGCTGGGGCTGCTCAAGCCGCGGCGCGCCGCGAGCGGCTACCGGCTCTACCGCGAAAGCGATCTGGAGAGGCTCGAGCAGATTGTGGCGCTCAAGTTTCTGGGCCTGCCCCTGAAGGCAATCCGCGAATTGCTGGATTCCGCGGCGCCGGAATTACCCGCGGCGTTGCGCATGCAGCGCGGCGCGCTCGAAGAGAAGCGAAGGCTGCTCGACCGCGCCATCGGCGCCATCCGGGAAGCCGAGGCGATCGTGGCTTCCGGCAGACCGGCGGGCGCGGCCGTCCTCAGAAAAATAATCGAGGTGATCGAAATGCAGACGAACAACGATTGGATAAAGCAGTATGCGAACGAAGCCGCGCAGGCCAGGATCGATGCGCGCAAGGGCGAGTGGTCGCCCGAGCTGCAAGAGCGCGTAAGCCGCCAGTGGACCGAGTTGATCGCCGAAGTGCAAGCGGCGATCGGCGCCGGCGAAGACCCGGCATCGCCTAAGGCCCAGGCGTTGGCCGCGCGCTGGAAAGCCCTGGTGGAGGGCTTCACCCAGGGCGATCCCGACGTGACGCAGGCGGTGAGCAACGTCTGGAAAGACCGCGCCAACTGGCCCGAGCATGTTAAGGAACAGGCCCAGCCGTTCCAGATTACGCCCCAGGTGTGGCAGTTCATTCATTCGGCGATGGAGTGCGCGAAGTAGCCGCGGCGCGCTCCAGCTGCACGATGGCGTTGGCGAAATCGCCGGGTGAAGTGATGTGGATGAGGCGGCCCTTCACGCGCTCGACAGCGTTGGTGATGCTATCCGGCAGCATGGGGCCGCGCATCCGCAGCGGCCGGTATTGAAAGTAAAAAAAGCGAAGCCTGGCGGCTGCGGCGTCAACCGCGGCGGGCGGCATCTTATCGATGTAGCGGCTCGCCGGCCCCAGAAATACCACCGCATCCGAGGGCCTGGGCGAGGCCAGCTCGCGGTGGATCAGATCCGAGAGCAGATCCACGTGGCCCATCGGGTTTTGCAGCGTATGGTAGTCGATGGCGTCCAGCTCCATGTCGTTCAATGTCTGCGCCACGCGGCCCAGGGAAGCAAGCGTGAAATCTTCCTGGTCGAATAGAACGCGCTGCTTATCCAGATTGAAAACCGCCAGCCGCACCGATAGCGCCGGTACCGTGCCGGCGAGCGACGCCAGCGTGGACATCAGCAGGATGCGGTCGGTGATGCGCAGCTGCGTGCGGTGCGGGCTGATGGGCGCGGCGTGCAGCAGAATGGTGAGGCGGATGGGCGGCGCGTCGTCGCGCGCGCGGGTTTGTGCAGGCAGGCCGTTGCCGCCGAAATCGGCTACGGTAGCCGGCGGAATATCCAGCTTCACGTTGCGTTCGCCGTGCGTCAGCTTCGCCTCAATGTTCCAATCCTTGCGGCAGACGCGGTCTTGATCGTCATACAACGCCCACTCCACGTGGTAACGGCCCGGTCCCACCAGAAAGCCGCCAAAGGTATCGATCTTCACCTTGGTCGGAGGAACGTCGGGCAACCGGACTCTGGCCAGCAGGTACGCGGCGGGTCTGCCGTCCGGCGGCGTCACCCGTGTGAATATGGCCCAGCCGTGTTTGGGACCGAGATACTGCTCCATGGGCACATTGATGGAGTAGCCGGCCTGGAATCGGAACCTGAAATCGAGCGTCGGCTGCACGGGCGTAACGTCGCAGCGCAGGGGCTGCTCCACGGGATTGGCTGTGAAGGCGGCGACGAACGAGGCCGTAATCCGCGCCGGTTCGATCAAACTCTGCGCGAGTATCCCGGGAACAACCAGGAGACCGGCAGTGAGCGTGCCGCGCATACTCACTTGAGAGTGTACGTGAGTCCGGTAGTGAGCTGGAAGGAATTCTTCTTGAAGCTGGGCGGCGGATTGTTCAGGAAGTTATCGGCCACCGAGGTGGTGAAGGCGAAACGCTTGTAAACCGGCACGGCGACAGATCCGCTGGCGGACGCCGAGTAATCGTTCAGAATGCTCCAGGCCGGCGTTATGGAGATCTGCTGCAGGAATAGAATTCCGTGCGCGGTCTTGCGCATGAAGGTCTCATTGAAGGTGGAGCCGATAAGATTGGTGTCGGTAACGGAGCTTTGGAAATTCTGTTTCAGGTAAGTAATGCTGCCTCTGAAGTCGAGGGTTTCGTTAGCCTTCTTGATTACCGTATACCCGATGCCCCCGCCCAGGTTCGATTGCAGCTTGAGGCCCTGCGAGTAGTTGTGATCCAAGGCGGTCTGCACGAAGCCGTAGAGGTCTTTGCCGTGGAAGTATTCGTCGCGCTCGGCGTCGAAGTGGATAATGTTGGTCTTAATGGTGGGCTGATTCGGCTCGATCACGGAGCCGTCGGACGCGCTGAAATCGATCGACGTGCGGTTGCGCGGGTCCAGCCAGTTGTCCTGCGGAATGGCGCGGATGAATGCGACGCTGCCGGTGAACGTGCGCGCCTGCTGGGTCGCCTCCACTAGCGAAGCGCCGGCGGTGACGGCGCCTTTCCAATCTTCGAAGAAGCCGGGGTTGTGCAGCAGGTCCTTTTCGAATGTCGGCTCATCGATCACGTACGCAGCTTCGGCGACCGGGATCTTCTGCGGCGTGGCGCCGGCGCCGGGCTCCACGGCAAGCGTTTGGTCAGCCATCGAGATACTGCCTTTGGGAACGCCGGAAACATCGGCGCGGCGGCTGAGTTTGATGTTCTTTTCGACCACCGCATAGCGCTGCGCCGAGTGCAGTTCCTTGACCTTGGCCCAGGGGATGCTTAGCTCGCCGAGCACGTCGCTCTTGAACGTCATGGTGGCGCCGGTTGAGCGCAGGAAGTGGCCGATGAGGTTCTCACCGTCCGTGAGGACGAGGGTGTCCGGCGCAGGCTTGGGCGCGGGTTTAGGTGCAGGAGCGTTCTGAGCGTCCAGCAGCGTGGCGAGGGATAAGAGAATGATTGCGCGATTGAGCATGGATCAATCATCAGGATAACGGATGGTGTGACGGCTGTAACAAATCAGCCCGGCGAGTCGGCGGCAGTCGCCGTATTCTATGGGCTCTTAATCACAAATGCAGTGGGGCAGCCAATCCTGGCTGCAACCGCCTTTTAGGCGGCTCGCTCCGCCGCGCGACCATCATCTTTTTCTGAACGCTAAACTCGCTCCAGTGTCCGGCCAACCGGGCCAGCCCCACGTTCAAGCCACGTTCAAGCCACGTTCAAGCTTGGGCCCTTTCGGCCGAAATGATGTTGTGAGCGCCCTACGCTCGCACAGGCGGCTGATATGATTCGCAGGATACGGCGTCGACGTCGGCGCACCGCGCGCCCCGTGTGGTTCGCACTGGCACTCTTTCTTTTGGCTGGCGTTCTGGTCTATCGCGCCTTCCCAGCGCATCGCCGCGTCGCGCAGCCTGAGTTTGCTCCGGTCCCGGCAGCCGCGTTCGAGGCTCCAGTACGGCCTGCGCTCGAGCGCCGTGTCGCGCGGCCCGTCTATCCCTATTCGGTGATTCGTGGAGGCGCCTATTCCGTCGCGGAATTGGATGCCGCTCTCGACCACGATCCGGTCGCGTCCGCCCACTACGCCGCATTCCATCGCGATGCCTTGCGCATGACAATTGCGCCCGGCCCGTGGCTGATGTATGCCTCCTACCGGATGGGAGGCTCCGTCTATTGGACCAGCCATCCCGTCCACGTCGCCGCAGGGGAATCGCTAATCACCGATGGAACCAGCCTCGCTCGCGCCCGATGCGGTAACCAGCTCTCGGACTCGCCGCGCGAACCGGTCACTCGCATGGAGCCGATGGAGAGGGAAATGGAGACGCCCGCGACGCTCGCTCTCAACCCAGCTCTAATCCCAGTTCTAAACCCAGTTCTAAACCCGGATTTCAACCCGGCCGCCGTCGCGGATACGCGCGCACTCGATCGGCTGTTGGCTCTGCGTCCGCAGATTGCGCCGCCCGTTTCGGCGCTGGCATTTGAGATATTCCCGCCTGCGCCGTTGTCCGCTGCCGGGGCATCCTTAGGAAGCGCTACCGTTTTGCCGTTCGGCGCCAGGAGTTCCTTGTCCCTGCCGGCGCCCGTCTCTTCACCGCCCGCGGAGTATTCCCCTCCACCAGCCGGCGGATCGGGCGAATCCAGCCTTCAACTGACCCTGCAGACGTTCCAGCAGAAGCCCGCTTCCACCACTGTCGTGCAGGTTCCGCAAGTGAATCCGCCGGTGCTGCCCGGCGTAATCACCGGTATAGAGGGGTTTCCAGGCGATTATCCGTTGGATCCGGCGGTCCCATCGAACCATCCGGCGCCGCCCGCCACAACCTCCAGTAGCTTGCCGCCGATAACTGGCGATCCGGAGCCGGGCGATCCTTCGCCATCCCCGAGCCCAGGCGAATCCGTTCCCGCGACGCACGTCGTACCTGAGCCCGTTGCGGGCGCGCTGTTGTGTGCGGGGGTGGCGCTGCTCTACATCGCGAAGCGGCGGCGCGCGCTATGAATTCCGCTTCATGAAGCCGGGGTCGACGGATTCGCTTGCGGCGGCGCCAGGCGCGTTCCGGGCGTGATGATCACTTCTCCGGTTGACCGCAGGCAGATTTCGTATACCCGGTCGGGCTCCAGACGCATGTAAGGCGCGTCGCCATGGATCGCTCGCACGCCGCGCTCCTTGGCCAGCTTCTCGTCGTTGGCAAGGTCCCAGAAGCGCTTCCAGAGATCCTTCTCGAATTCGCTGGCCGCTCGCCGTTCAGCGTAGACCTCGGGCTCCTGCCCGTCCTTGTCGATCACGAAGCCGTCTTCAGGCCGCATGGTGTTCGAGAAGACGCGACGAAACACCATCAGCGCCCCGCCCTTGACAGCGTCGCCCTGCTCGATGAAGTGGTCGTCGAACTTGATCACCAGGGTGTCAAAATAGACTTCCTGCCCCGGCAGAGTCAGTTCTCGAGACACATCGATCGGCTTGCCGGTATCGTCAACCTCGGTGAACCGGATCGTAGTTTGCAGGCTGCCCTGCGGATCTTTCACCTGTCGAAGAACCTCAACCCGCGCCCGGCGGTCGATGCGCTTCAGAATCTTCAGGTAGGCTTCGAGGCGCTGCTTCTCCTGTTCGAGCTTGAGAATGGTCCCCTGCTGCTCGCGGATCTGATTCTGCAATGCCCGCCGCGGCTCCACGACCACTTCATACGCCAGATAGACGCTGGCAGCGGCGACTGCCACGAGCACCACCGACGCCGCAAAGGACCGGATGGGAAAATGCCGGCCGTTGCTCATTGGACCCTCGATATCATCTAACAAAAACCGAAAAGTACACTTGCACGCGAGTGGCCGTAAGCGCAGCCGGTTGCCCCCTGGTGATCGCTGGCGAGTTGCGGGCGCGAGCGTTGTGATCCGCCCAGGGATCCCTACTTCTTCGGCGAGTAAGGTCCCACTTCCGGCTTGCCTTGCGTGTCCTTCAGCGGCCCAAGTTCGGCCGCGACGCCGCGGGCAATGGCGGCCGTCTCACTGGCGTTTTGGAAGCAGGTAAAATCCGGCCGGTCGCGCCATGCGAACGGACCGCACAGCCGCTTGCCCGCCCCAATCGCCGCGTCGTGCACGATGTTGATCAGCCGCTCGTAGTCGGGCGAGCCTTGCTTGTAGCCGGAGAAATTGCCCAGGTCTCCGCTGGCCGCAAAGATCGCGGTCACGCCCGGAAGCCCGGCGATTTCACGCGCGTCCTTCGCGCCATCGAGCGTCTCGATCATCTCGATCAGCACCACGTTGTCGTTGATCGTATTGCGATACCCGCCCGGAACGCTGCCCCACATATCGGCATCGAAGGCCTGGCCGCCGCCCAGGCTGCGCTTGCCCAGCGGCGGGAACATCGTCCAGTCCCTCGCGGCCCTTCCCTCTTCCACCGAGCGCACTGTGGGAATCACGATCACCAGCGCGCCCAGATCCATCGCGTGCTGGATTTCCCGCTCATCGGTATAGGCCACACGCACGCCGGGGACCGCTTTGGCGTGCGGACACGCCTTCCACATGCGGCCGACCGCGTCCCAGTCTCGCGCGTCGTGCTGCATCTCGGTCCAGATGAAGTCATAGCCGGCATTCGCCATCGCGCAATAAGTTGCCGGACTGTCGGTGCTGAATACCGTGCCGCCGGTCACCTTCTCGCCCTTCATCATCTTGATCATCACGGGATTCCAGATCTTGGAATTCGGCGGCGCATCGAACGCCGGCCCGTATTTCCATTTGGCTGGATCGAGCATTCCCTGATTGACGGCGCCGGGCGGCGCTTTGGTGATTGCTCCGGAGTCTTTGCCGGCTGGCGCCGCGAGGGGGAACAGCAGCTTTCCCGCATCCGGGTTAGTCGCGTAGGGATCTGCACTGGGTGGAGGCGTTTGCCCCTGTGCCTGGAAAACCACCAATCCGAGCGCTGCCGTGAGCGCCACTACTCGAAATCGACGATTCATTCCTAACTCCTTTTCGTGGACCTGTCCGCAGGCGTTTCGGCTGCGCGCGCGGTCCCGAAATATCCTATCAGGCGCAGCCGCTTCGCGCACAGCTCTCCCCATAA
>JBEKNN010000040.1:0-43516 GCA_049522755.1 Bryobacteraceae bacterium
GGCGCGCGCGAACCTGGTCGCCCGCATCAAGGGCAACGGATCGAAACGTCCGCTGCTGATACTGGCGCACACCGACGTGGTTGGAGTGCAGCCCGAGAAATGGCCGGTCGATCCATTCAGCGCCGCCATCAAAGACGGTTACGTCTGGGGACGCGGATCGCTCGACGATAAGCCCGTGCTTGCCGCGAACCTGATGGTAATGCTGCTGCTGAAGCGCAATCGCGTGACGCTCGATCGCGATGTCATCTTCCTGGCCGAATCCGGCGAAGAAGCCGACACGGCCGGCGTCGGCATCAACTTCATGGTGCAGCGGCACTACGACCAGATTGACGCGGAATATTCGCTTACGGAGGGTGGAAACGCGACCATCGACGGAGGCCGCGTGGTGGCGATGAACATCGGGACGGCGGAAAAAGTTCCGGCGCGCGTACGCTTGGTAGCCACGGGAACATCCGGTCACGGATCGGTCCCGCGCATGGACAACGCGCTGATCCATCTCGGCGCGGCGGTCGAAAAAGTCGGCCGATGGCAGACGCCGATGCGGTTGAACGACACCACGCGCACATACTTTGAAAAGCTTGCGACCATCAGCTCGCCGGAAAACGCCGCTCGCTACAACGCGCTGCTCAATCCGCGGATGGCGGAGGCAGCGGAGCGCTATCTCGCCGAACACGAGCCGCAAGCTTACTCGATGCTGCGCACGTCAGTGGTGCCGACGATGCTCAAGGCGGGCGTGGGCGCAAACGTGATTCCGTCGGAGGCGGAAGCGACGCTCGATATTCGCGCGCTGCCCGACGAGGACATCGCGAAGTTTTATGCGGAGATGGGAAAGATCATCGACGATCCGCAAGTGAAGATCGTGCCGCTGCCGGCGACGCGTCCGCCATCGCCGGCCACCCGGCTCGACACGGAGATGTACCGCGTGCTGGAACAGGTGAGCAAGCGGATGTACCCCGGCGTCATCGTTCTTCCCAGCATGTCCACGGGCGCGAGCGATAAGGCGCAGCTTCGCGCCAAGGGCCAGCAGTCTTACGGCATCGGCCCGGCGGGTACCCGCGAGGACTTCGTCAGCTTCGGTGCGCACAGCGACGTGGAGCGGCTGGCCGAGTCGTCGATCTATCCGTTTGTGGAGTTCGTCTGGAACGCGGTCACCGAAATCGCAGCCAGCCGGCGCTAGCGTAGTGCGTCGGAAGTCCTGCATCGCGCTCGGCGCCGCAACCCCGACCGCAGTTCATCCCAGGCCCAGGCGGGCACTTCCGATCCAGCGCTGCTACAATCCGGAACTGTGATCGTATCCCGCAGCAAAGCGGAGTTGAAGGAAACGCGATGAACAGACCGTCTGAGCGAATCGTCTCAATCCAGCGCTGGGCTATCTCGCTCCTCGTTGCCGGAGGCGCGCTGAATTACATTGATCGAGCTACCCTGTCCGTAGCCAACAAACTCATTCAGGAGGAACTCGGAATCCCGGTAGCGAAGATGGGCTTGCTGCTTTCCGCTTTTCTGTGGGCCTACGCTATCGCTCAGCTGCCGGTAGGCGGCCTTATCGACCGCTTCGGCCCGCGTAGACTGCTCGGGTTAGGGCTCTTCAGTTGGTCGGTAGCGCAAGCGGCTGGCGGTCTGGTCACAAGCTTCGGAGTCTTCATCGCGGCGCGTTTCGCGTTGGGCGTTGGCGAAGCGCCCCTGTTTCCCGGCGGAGCGCGCGTGGTGCGCGACTGGTTCGGCGTTCGTGAGCGCGGGTTCGCCACGGGCCTTTGCCAGTCGGCATCCTCCCTTGGCAACTTCATCGCCGTTCCGTTGCTTACGTTTCTCATCCTCAGATTGAGTTGGCGCTGGATGTTTCTAATCGTCGGCGCGGCGGGGGTGGTCATGGCGGTTGTGTGGTGGAGCATTCACCGCGATCCATCGGAGGTTCGCCTTACTCCGGACGAGATTCGCTACCTGACGGAGGGCGACGAAAACACCACTTCGCGTCCGCCTTCCTTCGCCGAATGGAAGCAGCTCTTCGCGCACAGAACCACGTGGGGCATGATCGCCGGCTTTTTTGGGACCATCTATGTGCTGTGGTTGTATACCGCCTGGTTGCCGTTCTACCTCGAGCACGAACGCCACATGAGCATCGCGCGGGTGGGGATTCTCGCCGCCATCCCCTACTTCTTCGGCTGTGTCGGAGCGGTGGCCGGCGGCTGGCTCTGCGACTTCCTCACCAGGCGCGGGTGGGCGCCCATTGCCGGCCGCAAACTGCTGGTCTCATGCGCTCTGTGCGGCATTTCGGGGTGTACGGTGGGAACAGTGTTCGCGCAGTCAAATGCAACCGCCCTCACTTTCATTTCCATTTCGCTATTCCTCATCTACATCGCGAGCAGCGCGGCATGGGCCACTGTCCCCATAGCCGCGCCCAGCCAATACACCGCGTCCCTTGGCTCCATTCAGAATTGCGGCGGCTATCTGGGCGGCGCGCTGGCCCCGGCGGTGACCGGTTTGATCGTTCAACGCACGGGCAGCTTTTCGCAAGCCCTGATGTTGAGTGCTGCACTGAGCTTAGTCTCAGCCGCGGCATACCTGCTGTTAGTGCGCCAGCCGATCCAGGCAAATCCGGCTGGATACCGCAAGGCTGCGTGAACGGCCACCGGCAATTTCCTTGTGATATGGTGCTCTTCAGCGTGCCAACTGGAACCCTGACAAGACTCTTGCCTCAAATGCGGGTCCGATCGCAGCGAGTTAAAACGATGATCTTACTTGCGTTCTTACTCCTTATATCAGCCCCCCAATTGCTCCCACAGCAACTGTTCACTGACCATTGTGCAGACTGTCACGGCGAAGATGCACGCGGCACGTCTAAAGGGCCCGGCCTCGCCATGAATCCGCGGGTGGCGGAACAGTCTGTCGAGCAGCTACGCGCATACCTTGAGCGCGGCAATACCGGCGCCGGCATGCCTTCCTTCGCCGACCTACCCGCCGACGATCTGGCGTCGCTGGTGAAATACCTTCGCCGTATCAATGTGGAAACGATTGTGGGGCCAGTCCTAGCGATGGAACCCAAGCGCGAGATCACCTGGGGCGCGCCTCAACCCGGCGATTGGCTCACTTACAACGGAGATAACTCGGCGAATCGCTACAGTCCGCTGAAACAGATCAGCGTCGCGAATGTCTCCTCACTGAAGCTGAAATGGGTCTTTCCCATTTCGTACTTTGGCCTGGAGGTCACACCCCTTGCCGCCGACGGCGTGCTCTATGTCACAGGCCCTAACCAGGTGTTCGCCCTCGACGCTCTCACCGGCGGTGCGCTATGGCATTATTCGCGTCCGGCCAGCGCTGGCATGGTTGGCGATGCGAGACTTGGCACTAATCGCGGAGTTGCCATTCTGCGCGATAAGGTCTTTTTCGTCACCGACAACGCGCACCTGCTGGCGATTGGCCGCGCCAATGGCAAACTGCTCTGGGAGACTCCCATGGCCCCCGCCGGGGACCATCAAAACTACGGCGGCACTATGGCCCCGCTTATCGTCAACGAAACAGTCATAGCCGGCGTCGCCGGCGCCGATGAAGGCATTCGGGGTTTCGTCGCCGCCTTCAGGCCCGACACTGGCGCTTTGGTCTGGCGGCGCTGGACGGTGCCTCGCCGGGGCGAGCCCGGCATAGAAACCTGGCAAGGCAAAGAACCAGTTACAGGGGGTGGTTCCACCTGGCTCACCGGCTCTTACGACCCCGCATCCGACACTCTCTACTGGCCCACCGGCAACCCGTGGCCTGACGGCGACGACCGCGACCGGCCCGGTGACAACCTTTACACTAACTGCGTTCTCGCGCTGAATGCCAAGACAGGCGATCTCAAGTGGCACTATCAATTCACCCCACACGATCTCAAGGATCGTGACGCCACCGAACCCAATGTGTTGGTCGACGTTGTCTATAAAGGACAGCCGTCCAAGCTACTGCTTCACGCCGATCGAAATGGCTTTTTCTATGTGCTCGACCGTACCAATGGCAAGCTGCTTCTGGCCAAACCGTTCCTGCGACGCGTCGACTGGGCCACCAGCATTGGACCCGATGGCAAACCAGTGGTTACCGATCCCCGCGGTTGCCCGAGCGATGCCGCCAATTGGGATTCAACCGCGTTCTCCCCAGAGACACGCCTCTACTATTTCATGGCGCTGGAGGAGTGCGTCGGCAAGCCGACCGGCTACCCCGATCAGACCGGCCAGCGGTTTCTGCGCGCCGTGAACATTGAGACAGGCGAGATCGTGTGGGATGTTCCGCAGCCTGGGCCCGCACGAGCCAAAACGTGGACGGGCGTTCTCGCCACCGCTGGAGGTCTGATCTTCTATGGCCAGCCAAACGGCGGCTTTGCGGCCGCCGATCAGCAGAACGGCAAAGCGCTGTGGCAGTTCCCGACCAATGTTCGCATGAAAGCGTCGCCCATGACCTTTACCGTGGGCGGCAACCAGTATGTGGCGGTGGCGGCCGGTCCGAATATCCTCTGCTTCGGTTTATGACGGCCACCCACTTTCTGCCTATTCGTGCTCAAACCGCGTCCACGACACAACGGAACCCGACAGCCCCGGAGCGATCTTTGCTTGGCGCAATCAGTAGGAATTTGCCGTGCTCGCTTACCTTGTACGCCTGCGGGAAATACCAGTGCGAACCTTGCGGCTGGTAATGGCTGCCGCCCTTTAGGATCAGATTGCGCGTGTGGTCGTCAACAACTTCGTCAGTCATCTGCCAGACGTTGCCAATCAGATCCTGCACGCCGAACGGGCTCGCGCCTTTCGGATGAGCGCCAACATCCGCCGCGGCCGCCATCGTCCGGCCGGTATCCGGCGCAGGCGCGGCGCTTGCATCCCAAGCGTTACCCCATGGGTAAGTGCGCCCGTCGGAGCCCTGCGCGGCGTACTGCCATTCCCATTCGCGCGGGAGCCTCTTGCCGGCCCACCCGGCATATGCACGCGCATCCTCGACCGATACCCATACGACCGGCTTGTTCGCACTGTCCGGCGGATAGGTTCCGTTCGTCCAATGCTTCAAAAAATTGTGGTCGTCTTTCGGACGATAGTGCGTGGCGTCCAGAAATTTCTTGAATTGTGCGTTGGTCACTGGATACTTGTCGATGAAGAACGGCGAGACGGTCATCTGGCGCTGGTGGTAGCGGCGCGGAGAATCCTCCCACGGATACTGTACGTCAACGCCAATCTCATTGTTACCCTCGATCATGATCCCGGAGACCTGGAAGTCATACGGTCCGCCCTCGATGCGCACCATTCCTTCCGCTGCGCTCGCGGACTTTACCGTGGCCGGAATGTCGACGAGTCGCTGCGGAAGAAACCGCCGCTCTTCGGAGTAGCTCATCAGCGGCTTTTGGGCCAGCGCGGCCATATCCGCCAGATACCCTTCGAGTCCGGACACCGGAACCGCTGTTGCAAGTAACGCGCCGTATCCCTTAGGCTCCATCGAGAAGCTCAAGACGGCGCTATCGCCACGAACATCCGGCGTCAACTCAACCCCGTTCCAGAGGTCGTAATAGCGCATTCCCGGTTTATGGACGATCCGAATCTGATTGCCCGCTACGTTGTATTCGTTCCGGCTAATGAATGTCCAGACTGTGTAGCCTGCGCCCGGGAACTTGCTCGCGTACACAAAGGGCCGCAGCACGGGCGTATGCGGCTCCCACTCCGGGCTGGTCAAGGCGGCCGCGAACTTACGCTCAATCTTTCCGATGCGGCGAATGGCCTCGGCATCCCGATCCGGAATCTGATTCCAGATGCCCCAAATGTTTTCCCACGTTTCGTACCCGACGCCGTTAAAAAACGCTTCCTGCAGATCATCGCTCTTGTCACGGGCCCAGCGGCGGCAGACGTTCACCATGTGGCGGGCGTCCAGCCACTTGTAACGGCTCACGCTCGGGATGAGGTCATACTTCCAGTAGCCCCAGGTCATGTTGTTCCATGCAAGCATCTCGTCCGAATCGAGACCGCTCTCCGGCTCGAGCACCAGCGGATGACCTGCGCGATCCGAAGCGTCGCGAAACACGCGCGGCACTCCCCGCAAGGTATCCCCGTTTATGCCGTCTGCGTCGATCTCCTTGAGTAAGTGCGCGGTCGCTTCCCAGTTAAGTACGCCCTCGTCACGCGTTCCCTGGTCCCAAAGCATAATCGGGAACAGTACGCGCACGCCTCTCCGGTGAAAATCGTCCACCATCTTACGAACTCCGGCGAGGCCGCCGGGCATATCGCGCAGCATGTCGTTCTGGTTGCGATCGTCGATGCCGATATTCGGATACGTGTGCCAAACCAGCACGCTGTCGATCCCGCCATAGCGCTTCTCGAGGTCGTCGAGATACCGGTCCACCGTGTACTTGCCCGCCGCCGGATCGTAGAAGTAACGGTCTTCGATCATCATCTGCGGCTGCATGAAGCTGCTTTGCGCCCATTTGAGTTCCGCCCGGCCGTACTCGGCGCCGATATAGCCGATTCGGATCAGGCGCTCGCTGCGCCAGTGCTGGATATCGGCAAGCCACGATTTGAATTGCGCGGGAGTGGGAGGCCCCGGTATCTGCTCGTTCTGCGGAGCATACTGGACGTCCTGCGCAGCGACGAAGAGCGCCATGGCGGCCAACGCCAGGAGGCGAATCGATGTCAGGGTGAATTGCAATACCGAATTCGAAGACACTTTCATTTTGACCGCTCCAGCAGCTTCAATAAGAAGCTCACTCGTTTGCATCAAGAATCATACATCTTGCAGCCCGTTTCTTGCACCTTCGTTGTACACCGCGCCGCCATGCGGGGCGCAGCGCGATAGGAAATGGATCAAGGTTAAAGAGAAATAATCTAAAGGACAATTGACGGCCCCACCAGCAGATGGTAGTCTTCTTGAAGACAAGGAGTCATCGTGCCTCAAATGAGATCGAAATTACCGACACTTATCGCGACGGATTCGGCGCGGCGCAAGATGACTCGTTTTCTGACACTCTCGCCCGCGTCTAACTAACAACCCCCAACAAGAAGACTAAGGAGTATATGACGACCACAGAGTATCTGTGTCGGCATTTCTCCCGTATGGGCGCGCGCCTGAAAATCCAAGAACCAGGCGTGCGGCAGGGAGAAAAAGTCCGAATTGATGTTGGCAGGGATCGTGATGGCGAATTCTTCGATGTTCGCTGTCAGGACGGGGTTATTCCCGAGATTCTTGACGTGCGGCCGGCTTCGCGCCATCTTGTGTTGATGGTTCGGGACGGCGCCGATAAGAATAAGTTCCTGCTTGGGCGCGATGAGCGTCACTGGTTCGCGGCTGCGACGCCTGGTGACGGCGTTCACGATGTACGGACGGCGATCGAGAGTCTCCGCCCTAAGGAGATCGAAAGCCGCAAAGCGATCCGGCAGGGTGAGTGGTTCTTTGTTCCGGCGCCCGAGGCGCATGACAACGCCAGGGTGATTTATCGGAATGAGCCGCTCAGCCGGGGTGGTGGCAGCAAGCCTCATATTTGCGAAGAGCTGATGAGGCGTTCCGGCGTCACCGTCATGGTTTCCTCGGCGTATCCAAACGGAATCACTGAGCCCGATTACAACCGGCTCGTTGATACTAATCCCAAGGTGCGCCGTATGTCCTGGCGTCGCATGGTTCGCGACGCTCAGGTATACGCAAGGGGACACATTCGCCATCGTGACCACAAGACCATTCACTTGGATGGTTGGCATCGCGTCTACATGAACCGGGAGCGGTTTGCAAAGCACGCAAGGCAGATCGCGTTCCTGGACTAAACGGCTGGCGCGTCGGGTCCCAAACTGACGCGCCGGGCCCTGGATGCAACTCGCGTACACACGATTTGGGAACGCTGCACGGACGCCGTGCGCCACGTCAGGGCAAGATCAGGGAGGGCGCCGCATTGGCCGCGGGTTTGGGCTCCGATAGCATACGGAGGACGTCCAGGAAAGCCCGGCTGCGCGGTCGGCCGTTGTTGTTGGCGAGCGCCAGGCGTTCGAAGAATACCAGTGCGCGCAATACGTCGAGGTCGCGCGTCTTCGTCATTCCTAAGCTGCGGGTTTCTTCTTGCAGGTAGGCGTCGACCGTTTCCTGGATCGCACGGAACACACGCGCCGCCAGCGGATTAGCGGGCACGCTTTCATAGATCACGCCCCTCCGGAGCGTCCGGTAAGTCTTAATCAGGCTGGCCAAGGCTTCGCGAACGTCGGAATCCACTGAGCGGGTCTGCACGGCTGCGCTAAGCATGACTCCGCCCATGGCCAGCATCAGCGCGGCATTAGACTCCAGAAACGCTTCAGTGACGCGAATATCCGGATTTTCCAAGGTCGCGGCGTCGATCTCGGCTGGCGTCTCGTGTTTGCGCGCCTCCCGCAGGTACTCGCAATCGAACGGACAGTCCACCGTCACCTCGCGCTCTCTGCCGCAACAGATGGCGCAAATATCGCCATGGACGCCGGGACAGGACCGGCGGGGACGGCGAGTCAGGCAAATGGCGCAAGACATTCCCCTAGTATAGAGTGATGGAGAAATCGCAACCGGTGAACCGCACTAACCTCTTCTTCAAAGTGGAAGTTGAGCACGACGCCGACGAGAAGCCCGAACGCATCGCCGAAGAAATTCGCCAGCGGCTGATGAGGTTCTATGGCGTGCGCGAGGCGGAACTATCCAACTACTCGAAGGCCGACGAGTAGACGCGGCCGAAAAAGGAGTCGGTCATGCCGGCGATATAGCCGCATACCACGCGATGCAGCGGCTCCGCACCGGCCTGCAACTGGTAAGGCTCGGGCAACCGCTCCGGCTGGTCCATAAAGAACCGGAACAATTCGGCGATCAGCGCCATGGAGCGCGCGCGATCCGCCTGCAGCTCAGGCGCGGTGTAGACCTTGGCCAGCAGGAACCGCTTGAGCTGGCGGCTGGTATCGGCCGCTTCCGGCGTGAACGCCGCCAAACGGCTTGGGAAGCGGCGTACGTCATCGACGTTCTGGACGCCCGCGGCCGATACCGCGGCGGCCGTGCCCTCGATCAACCCGGTCACCAGTGCGTCCATCAACTGGCGCAGGCTCTCATTAAATCGCTCGCGCGGCGCGGCGCCCGGAAACTGCATCTCCACCGTCTCGTGAATCTCGCGATATTGCGGGACGCACGCGGCCGCCTCCGCCGCGGTCAACATAGCGGCGGAAAAAGCGTCGTCGAGGTCGGCTGTGTTGTACGCTACTTCGTCCGCGAGGTCGATCAACTGCGATTCGAGCGGCGGACGCATTCCGGGTAGATACTCATCGAGCTCGGGCCGCTCCCCCGGGGCGAAGTCGTGGGAATGCTTCACAATCCCTTCGCGCACTTCGAACGTCAGATTCAACCCCGGAAAGCGCACGTAGCGCTGCTCGAAGCTTTCGACGATGCGCAGCGCGTGCAGATTGTGGTCGAAGCGTTCGCCGAAGCGCTGCATCTCGCGGTCGAGCGCTTCTTCGCCGGCGTGGGCGAAAGGGGGGTGTCCGATATCGTGCGCCAGCGCCAGAGCCTCAGTGAGATCTTCATCGAGCTGCAGCACGTTGGCCAGGGTTCTGGCCACCTGCGCGACTTCGATGGTGTGCGTCAGGCGGTTGCGGAAGTGGTCGGAAAGCCCCGGCGTGAAGACCTGCGTCTTGGCTTCGAGGCGCCGGAAAGCGCGGGTATGCACTACGCGGTCGCGATCGCGCTGGAAACAATTTCGATACGGATGTTCGGGCTCGGGATATCGCCGCCCGCGGCTCTGATTCACCGGAAACCGCAGCCGGGCTAGCATCCCTCAGCCGCTGGTTCCCCGACCATGAGATTCGGCGTTATGGTGAAACCGCTTGCTAACGGGGCGCCCTCTGGGCCCGGCTCCGATCGGAGCCACGACTGTAAGGGAGTGTTTTCCAGCAACAGAACCACCCGGCAGCCGCTAGTTCATCATCTCGCCGAGAATGGTGAGCGCGATCTGTCCCACCGACCCCGGTTGCGAGCGCAGCGGCTCCAGAAGTTTTCTGGCCTCGGCCGGCTTCTTGTTCGCCAGGTATCTCGCCAGCGTGATGGTGGCCTGCTCGGACGAAACGAATACCGTGGGGTGCGCGATAAGATCGCGCAGCATGCCCTCGCCCTGAGTGTCGCGTCCGTCGGAAAAATAGATCTGCGCCAGCGACAGCTTGGCCAGCGAAGCGTACCTGGCGTCGCCCTTTTCCGCAGCCTCCTGGAAACTCTTCTCGGCTTGCGCGAGGTTGCCCTGATCGGCCAGAATCGAGCCCAGGTAGTACTGCGCCACCTCGCCCTCCATGCTGCCCGAATACTTGTTCTTCAGGTCGCTGAAAACCTTGATGGCCTCTTTGTCCTTGGCATCCTGCGTGGGGAAGGACAGACCGCCGGTCGCGGACACGCCGCCCACCCCCGCTTCCTGCACCTCGATGGCATGCGCCAGGGCCGCTTCGCGCGCCACGTGCTCGCGCCCCGCATAAATCAGATAGCCGGCGATCAGCACCGCCACTCCCAGCGCGATGCCGCCATAGCGGACGAGCTCTTGCCGGTGCTCGTCAAAGAAAGTAACGGTGTGTTCGACTTCAAGGGCGAACTTGTCGGTCTTGAGCTCTTTTCGGGTAATTCTTGCCACTGAAACCTCAGGTAATCTTGGAAACTTCTATCGTATCATGGCAACAGGCCCGCCGCTTATGTTCCTGAAAATCCTCGCCCATCCGGTCTTCACCAATCTCAATTTCCACATGCCCATGATCGTGGATCTTTCCCACCCGCTGGTCATGTTGCGGGGGGAGAACGGGTCCGGCAAATCCACGCTGCTGCATTCGATCCACTATGCGCTGCGCGGCCAGAGCGTGGACGGCTACGTTTACCGGCTAGACCCAGGCAAGGTGAAGATTGGCGAAAGTTACCTGTTCGATGCGGAACAGCACAATCCCCGGCAGCAGCTCGATCTCTTCAAGAATCAGCCCGAGATGCTCGAGTTTTTGCGCATGGCAAGCCACGGACAAGTGATGCTGTCGTTGTTCCGCGAGAGCTTCCCGAAGCTGCCCGAAGGGTCGATCCTGCTGCTGGACGAGCCGGAGATGGCGCTATCGGTATCCAATCAGCGCCGCATCCTCAAGATGCTCCAGGAACTGGTGGATCAGAGGCATCTGCGCATCGTATGCGCCACGCATTCGCCGGCGCTGCTCGACGCCGGAGAAACCTACGTGATCGATTTGGACCGCCACATCAACAAGAACGTGATGCCATCCGACCTGGGCGTGGAAGGCGCGAGCACCATTCAGTAATCCCATTCAATAATTATGATGACGTGCTGCCCGGAGATCGAACGGCTGATGGACCGCGACCTGATTCGCCACGCCCAGCCCTATCAACTATCGAACGGAACGATTATCACCGAGATCGACACGGAGTACTTCCTGGTATTTGGAGACGACCGCCATCAATTCGCGGGGCTGAATTACTGTCCGTTCTGCGGGAGGGTGCTGTCGAGACAGTTGTGGAATCTGGAGAAGAAGAAATGAAGGCTTCGACGCAGAGACGCTGAGGCGCAGAGATAAGCGCAGAGAAGAAAGATCTTCAACCTGTTTGAGTTTTCTCTGCGTGGCCTCTGCGTCTTCGCGTCTCTGCGTCGAAAAACTCTTCACGCCACCATCTTTTTCAGGTTTCTCCCGCAGATCGCACTGGCTTCCAGCTTATTTCCGTTTGGGCCCTGCCAGTGCGTCTCCAGGCTGATCCATCCGCGGTAACGGTCGCGCGTCAGAGCTTCCATCTGGCCGGTCCAATCCACGGCGCCTGTGCCCAATTCCAGCCATTCCGCCTTGTGATTCTCCACGCGGCAATCTTTGGCGTGTACGTGCGCGATGCGTCCGGGTGGAATCCGGCCGTATCCTTCGGGGTACGGATTTTCACCAGCGACCAGCGCGTTGGCGGGGTCCCAAACCACCTTCAGATTCGGGTGATCGAGCGCCTCCAGCAGCCGCGCCGTTTCTTCGCCCGTGCCGATGTTGCAGGCGTGCTCATTCTCAATGCCGATGGTTACGCCGTGCCCGGCCGCCTGACGGGCCAGCCCGTCGAGCGCCTCCACGATGCGGTCGAAGCAGGCTTCCGGCTGCACGGTGCGCCAGTACGAGAAGACGCGGATGATGCGCGCGCCGGTCCGCGCGGCGATCTCAAACGCCCGCGTGGCGAGGCGCGGCTGATCGGCGAATGTGTGCTTGGCGGCGAACATGTCCTGCTGGAAGCGCTGGTCGACTTCGGGCGCGTCGGGCAGCACGCACTTGAGCAGCGGCGAGGCGATGGAGAGAATTTCGAGTCCATGGCCGCGCGCGATCGCCACCGCGCGCCCGATCTCATCGTCGGAAAGATCCATCACGTTTTTGCCGAGGAGCATGCGCAGTTCGGCGCCGGTCATGCCAACTTCGGCCATGGCGCGCGCGGCAATTTCCAGGTCGGGAGAGAATTCGTCGGTGATGGCGGCAATGGGGAAACGGTCGGGCATCGAGATTCATTATAAGGGGAAGTTCTTTTTCGACGCAGAGACGCGGAGACGCCGAGATAAGCGCAGAGCGGAAACCCTTCTTAAGTATTCTCCGCGTTGCCTCCGCGTCTCGGCGTCTCTGCGTCGAAAAAACGCCCCCTCTCTCCCCAATCCCAATGCGAGAATATGCGTATGCCATCGATCGCCAGCTCTGTCTCCAATGTCCCCCATTCCCGCATCCGCGAACTGGCGGAGATCGCCATGTCCATGGACGGCGTGCTGCGGCTCTACTTCGGCGAATCGAATCTGCCTACGCCCGATTACATCAAGCAGGCGGCGTTGCGCGCCATCAACGAGGGCTACACGTTCTACACCGAAAATGCCGGACTTCCGTCGTTGCGCCGCGCGCTGGCGGATTATTACAAAAGATTGCAAGCGGTGGATCTCGACCCCGCGCGCGAGATCGTAGTGACCGCTTCGGGCGTGCAGGCGCTCAATCTGGGCATCCGCTGCGCGCTCGATCCGGGCGACGAGGCCATCGTGCTTACGCCGGCATGGCCCAACGGCAGCGCCAACGCGATGCTGTGCAATGCGGTGGTGCACGAGATTCCGCACCCGCTGTGCGGCGAGCGCTACCGCATCGATTTCGACGCGCTCGAGAGGACCGTCAACGCGCGCACGCGGCTGATCGTCTACACGTCGCCGTCGAATCCGTTGGGCTGGGTGGCGACGGAACAGGAGCAGCGCGGGCTGCTCGATTTCGCGCGGCGCCACGGGCTGTGGCTGCTCGCGGACGAGGTATACGACCGGCTTTATTATGGCGGCGGGCAGCCGGGGGAAGCGGGCCTGGGCGAAGCGGCGCCGTCGATTCTGCGCCAGGCCACGCGCGACGACGCAGTGATGGTAGTGCACTCTTTTTCCAAGAGCTATTGCATGACGGGTTGGCGCCTGGGCTATTTGATCGCGCGCCGCGACCTGGCTGCGAAAGCCACGCAGATCAACGAATTCGTTGTGTCCTGCGCGCCCACCTTCACGCAGAAGGCTGGCGAGGCCGCGCTGGCCGAAGGCGAACCCGAGCTGCTCCGCATGCTGGAGCGCCTCAAGGAAAGCCGCGATTTGTGTCTAAGCGCGCTGGACGGAATCGCTGGCATCACCGTCCCGAAACCCGATGGCGCGTTCTATCTGTTTCCGCGCATCGACGGGCTCACCGATTCGTTCGCGTTCTGCCTCCGTCTGCTCGAAGAGACGCGCGTGGGTCTCGCGCCAGGCGTGGCGTTCGGCGCAGGCGGTGAAGGATCGGTGCGGATTTGCTATGCTGCGGAACGGTCGATTCTGGAGCCGGCGATGGAACGGCTCACGAAATTCCTCGGCGCCGGAAGATAAATCGGGGGATCGATCGGAGGATCAAGCAATGCGCGGCTTCAAGCAATTCATGATGCGCGGCAACGTGGTGGAGCTTGCCGTTGCGGTGGTGGTAGGCGGGGCGTTCGGAGCGGTGGTCACGGCGCTGGTCAAAGACCTCATCACGCCGTTGATCGCCGCCATCTTCGGCAAGCCCGATTTTTCGGCAATCTTCTTCACCATTCATAACAGCCGTTTCCCGGTGGGCGATTTCATCAACGCGCTGGTGACGTTCCTGATGGTCGGGTCGGCGGTCTACTTCCTGGTCGTGCTGCCCATCAACGCGCTGATCGCCCGCATGCGCCGCGGCGAGGCGGCGCCCGACCCAACCACCAAGAAGTGTCCCGAGTGCCTCAGCGAGGTGCCGATCGCCGCACGCCGCTGCGCATTCTGTACCAGCGCGTTGCTACCATAAGGTACGTGCCAACGCGCCTATACGACCTGGACCCTGGCGCGGACTGCCCCGAGGTAGTCCGCATGATCGTGGAGATCCCCAAAAACTCCAGCAACAAGTACGAATACGATGGCGAACTAGGCCTCTTTCGCCTGGACCGTGCGCTCTACTCGCCTTTGCATTACCCCGGCGATTACGGATTCATACCGGGCACGCTGGCGTCGGACCGCGATCCGTTAGACGTGCTGGCGATCGTGGACGACGCGAGTTTCACGGGCGTGCTGATGTCGGTGCGCCCGGTCGGCATGCTCGACATGGTGGACAACAACGAGCAGGACCAGAAGATTCTCGCGGTTCCGAATCGCAACCCGCGCTTCGACCAGATTCACACCATCGACCAGGTGTTCCCGCACAAGCTGCGGGAGATTGAGCACTTCTTTGCGATCTATAAAGAGCTGGAAGGCAAGACCACGAAAATGCTCGGCTGGCGAGGGCCGCGGGAAGCGCGCGAGCTGATACGGAAAACGCGAGAGGCGTATTTGGAAGCGCACCCGGAGAAGAAGGAATAGGACTGCCTTTTTCGACGCAGAGACGCTGAGACGCAGAGGCTACGCAGAGAACACCATATAAAATAAATGTCTTCTCTGCGTGACCTCAGCGTCTTCGCGTCTCTGCGTCGAGATCTTCTTTGGCGCGGTCAAAGAGATGTTGGCGGAGCGAGGCGGGCAGATTCAGCCATTGGTTTTTGGGCATCAGCCGCCGAAGGTCATGCGAGCCAACTCTTCCCGAAGCCTCTTGGTTTCCGCTGGGTCTGCCGACCGTTGGAAACGATCGGCCAGGGGAAAAAACTCGGCCTGGCGTTGCTTATGCGCAGCGATGCCGTCGCTGATGAGGTCCACGAGTGCACGATTCTGGCTGGCCCGGCACGCATCGGCGATGTTGTTAACCTCGCCCGCAATCTCGTGAGGAAGACTAACGCATCGGCGCACGACCGGTTCCGGACTGGTGGTGGACCGCATCTTCACCACAATACACCAGAAGGCATCAACACGCGCTAACTATACTTTGCCCGGCAAAGTAAAGTAAAACGTGGCGCCTTTGCCCAGGGCGGATTCCACCCAGATGCGTCCCTCGTGACGGCTCACGATCTTCCGGCAAATGGCCAGGCCCATGCCGCTGCCGGAGCTCTTGTCGCGCGGCTCGAGGCATCGGAAGATGCCGAAAATCTTCTCCGCATACTGAGGCTCGATGCCGATTCCGTTGTCGCGCACCGAGAAAAGCCACTCATCGGCGTGTTGGCTCTCCGCCGTAATGTGTATGCGGGGCGCTTCTTCGGTTCGATATTTGATGGAGTTGACCAGCAGATTCTGGAACAGCCGCGTCAACTGGACGAGATCTCCCCTTACCCACGGCAGCGGCCCCCGCGTCAGCACGGCCCCGCTCTCTTCAATCAGGGAGTGTAGATTGCGGATGGCGTCATCGAGGGCTTCGTCGCAATTCATGCGCGTGAAGAAGTCGGCGCCGCGGGCATCCACGCGCGAAAAATCCAGCAGATCGTGGATGAGGTTCTGCATGCGCTCCGAGCCTTCCACGATGAATTTGATGAACTGGTCGGCGTCGCCGGCAAGCTGCCCCGGTAGCGCTTGGCGAGCAACTGGGCATAGATGGAGACGGTGCGCAGGGGCTCCTGCAAATCGTGGCTCGCGATATAGGCGAACTGCTGCAGCTCCTCGTTCGAGCGCATTAACGCCTCGGTTCGCTCCAGAACGCGCTCTTCCAGGTTGGCGTTCAGCTCGCGGATGCGCTCCTCGGTTTTTTTGCGCTCGCTGATGTCCCGGATGGAACAGGTGACAACTACGCCATCCTCTGTGTGCAGCGGGCTGAAGCTGAATTCGGCTTGAAACGGATCGCGGCCCTCGGGAAAAACGTGCAGGTCGATTCCCCGTACGACGGGCTGAACCTTGGGCGTTCCAAAATCGTCATCCCAACCGGGAAGAAGCCGGTATTCCCAGCCGGGCGCCAGCGCGCGGATGTTCCTCGAGACCAGCTTGTCGCGCCGGCAGTTGAACAGGATTTCGGTCTGCGAATTGACCATCACGATCTCGCCGTCCTCGCGGCACACCACCATCGCGTCGGGGGCCGCTTCCAGCAGCGATCGAAACTTCTGCTCGGCCTTTTGCAGCACTTCGGCCTGTTTCCGCAAGGCGTTGGCCTGTACCTGCAGCTTGGCGTTACTGCGGCTGAGCTCTACGAATACCGCCACCTTCGAGCGCAGCACCTCCGGTACGATTGGCTTGAACAGAAAATCCACAGCGCCCAGATCGTACCCGCGAAACAGGTGCTCTTCATTGCGATAGCCGGTGAGGAAAAGAATCGGGATTTGCTTCGATCGCGGACGGCTGCGGATCAGCTCGGCGGTTTCAAAGCCGTCCATTTCGGGCATTCGCACGTCCAGCAGGATGGCCGCGAAATCGTTGTCGAGAAGATGGCGGAGAGCCTCCCTCCCGGATTTCGCCAGCACCAACTGCTCGCCCAAACCGCCGAGAGCCGCCTCCAGCGCCACAAGGTTTTCCGGCGTATCGTCCACCAGTAGAATCTTAATCCTCGGTTCCACGGCGGGGTCCTGAACCACTTGTGTTGCGTTGGCGGCCATTTGCTGCGCTCCTATCTGCCCGCGGTCAGCGCGTTCTGCGAGGGCTCATGGCTGCGCACCAGCCACACGCGCAGCACCGAGAACAACTGGTCCAGGTCAACCGGTTTGGTGATGTAATCGGAGGCGCCGGCTTCGATGCACTTGGCGCGGTCTCCCTTCATCGCCTTCGCGGTCACGGCGATAATGGGCAGCGTCCGGAACTCCGGAATCTGCCGGATCGCGCGCATGGTTTCGTAGCCGTCCATCTCCGGCATCATGATATCCATAAGGACGCCGTCCACGCCAGGCGTCTTCAGAAGAGTCTCGATGCCGGCGCGCCCATTCTCGGCGTGAACCACCTGCAGATTATGCTGCTCCAGGACGCTGGTCAGCGCGAAAATGTTGCGAAGGTCGTCGTCCACCACCAGCACCTTCTTGCCCGCCAGCGTCACGTCGCTCCGCCGCACGGCGGTCAGCACTTCCTTTTGGTCTTCGGAAAGGTCGGCCTCCGCCCGATGCAGCAGCAGCACGGTCTCTTCCAGCAGCCGTTCGTTCGACTCCGCAAAGCGGGTCACGCCCCCCCGCGCGAGCCGCCGGATCTGTTGCTCCAGCTCCGGGGTGAGATTGCGCATCCCGGAAAGAACGATGGGCGGCGTGTGCGGGCTGGTCTCCGCCTGGATCTCTTCCGCCAGCTGCACCGCCGGAATATCGGCTAAGCGAAGGTCGATCACCAGACCGTCCAGGTACTGCTGTTTCACCACCGCCAGGGCCTCTCCACCAGACCCCACGGCAATAATCTCAACATCGTTTCCGCCCAGCGACTCCTGCCAGCCGGCGCGGCGGGCTTCATCGGTCGTCACGATCAGCAGCTTCTTGGTGCGCCGCTGCAGGGATTGATGGATGGTGTCGAACGCCGCGTTCAGGTTGTCTTTGGTGATGGATTTTTCCAGGTAACTCATGGCGCCCAGGGCCAGGCCGCGCCGCCGGTTTTCATCGCCGCTGATGACGTGCACCGGAATGTGCCGCGTAGCCGGATCGTGCTTCAGCCGGTCGAGAATAGTCCAGCCGGCCATGTCGGGCAATGTAATGTCGAGCGTAATGGCGTTGGGATTGAACTCGCGAGCAAGGCTAAGCGCGGTTGCGCCCCTCAGCGCAACCAGAGCCCGGATGCCCCGGTCGTGCGCCAGGTCCATCAGGATGCGGGCAAACGTGACGTCGTCTTCGATAATCAACAAAACCGGATCGCCGGTGTGAATCAGGTTCCGGTCGTCGTCGATTTCGATATCGTGTACCACTACGGCCGCCGTAGCCGGCGAGGACGGCAGGATCATGTCCACGGATTTGTCGCCGGACACGCCCGCCCCGTTGTCGGCGATGGCCACGGATCGTGCTTCGATGGCCGGAACAATTTGCGGCGATTCGGTCTTGGCCGTCGATACCTGGGCGACGTAGGTTTGCGGAAGATATAGCGTAAACGTGCTGCCCGTTCCGGGGGCGCTTTGCAGGCGGATCTCGCCGCCCAGCAGGCGCGTGAGCTCCCGGCTGATGGACAGGCCCAGGCCGGTGCCGCCGTACTTCCGGCTGGTCGTGCCGTCGGCTTGTTGGAATGCCTCGAAGATGATGCGCTGCTTGTCTTGCGGAATGCCGATGCCGGTATCGGTGACCGAGAACGCAATCACCGATTTCACCCGATTGAGGACGGTGTGAGTCGCGCTCCATCCCGAGGTGGCGCGCTCCATCCGCAGCTGCACCGTTCCGTGTTCGGTGAACTTCAGCGCATTGGACAGCAGGTTCTTGAGCACCTGTTGCAACCGTTTGGCATCGGTGATGATCGTGTCCGCGGGCAGGTTGTCGGCCAGGTCGATGGAAAGCTCGAGCCCCTTTCCTTCGGCCACGTGGCGGAACGTGCGCAGGCTGAGGTCGCGCAGCTCGGTGAAGCGGACACTGCCCACTTCCACGTCCATCTTTCCGGACTCGATCTTGCTCAGGTCCAGAATGTCGTTGATCAGCGCCAGCAGGTCGGTCCCGGACGAGTGAATGGTTTCAGCGTACTTCACCTGCTTGTGGGTCAGAGTGCTGTCGGTATTTTCCGCCAGCATCTGCGCCAGAATCAGCAGGTTGTTGAGCGGCGTGCGTAACTCGTGACTCATGTTGGCTAGGAACTCGCTCTTGTACTTGGAGGTGAGCGACAACTGTTCGGCCTTCTCTTCCAACGCCGCCTTGGCCTGCTCCACCTCGCGGTTCTTGGTTTCCACCTCGTTCTTCTGCTCGGCCAGCAGGTGGGCTTTCTCTTCCAGCTCGGCATTGGTTTTCTGCAGTTGCTCGGCCAGCGCCTGGCTCTGTTTCAACAGTTGCTCGGTACGCATGGTAGCTGCAATCGTGTTCAGCACGATGCCGATACCCTGCGTCAGTTGATCGAGAAATGCCAGGTTGACGTCAGTGAAGTGCCGGAATGAGGCTAGCTCGATGACCGCCCGCGCTTCACCCTCGAAGAGCACCGGCAGCACCACGATGCTGAGCGGTGTCCCTTCGCCCAAGCTCGAGGTGATTTTGACGTAGTCCTTCGGAACATCGGTAACCAGGATGCGGCGCTTTTCGAGGCCGCACTGCCCTACCAGTCCCTGGCCCATACCGAACTGGGCTTTAACGCTGTCGTTCGAGCCATAGGCCGCGAGCAGCTTCAGGGATTCCGATTCGTCGCTGGAATCGGCGACATAAAATGTTCCGAGCTGCGCGCCCACCAGGGGAGTCAGTTCGGACAGAAGCGATCGGGCTACCGTCAACAGGTCGCGCTGGCCTTGCATCATGCCGGTAAACTTGGCGATGTTTGTCTTCAGCCAGTCCTGATCGGTGTTCTTGCGCGTGGTCTCGGCAAGGTTGACAATCATCTCGTTGATGTTGTCTTTCAGGGCGGCCACTTCACCCAGGGCTTCCACCGCGATCGACCGGGTCAGGTCGCCCTTGGTGACAGCCGTAGCGACATCGGCGATCGCGCGGACCTGGGTAGTCAGGTTGGCGGCGAGCTGGTTGACGTTGTCCGTCAGGTCGCGCCAGATTCCGGCCGCGCCGGGTACCAGCGCCTGGCCGCCCAGTTTGCCTTCGATGCCAACCTCGCGGGCCACGTTGCTCACCTGGTCCGCGAACACCGCCAGGGTGTCGATCATTCCATTGATGGTGTCCGCTAGCTCGGCAATCTCGCCCTTGGTCTCCAGCACCAGCTTGCGTTTCAAGTTGCCGTTAGCTACGTCAGTGACCACCTTGGCGATGCCGCGGACCTGGGTAGTGAGGTTGGCGGCCATGAAATTCACGTTGTCAGTCAAATCCTTCCACGTGCCGGCCACTCCGCGCACCTCGGCCTGGCCGCCCAGCTTGCCCTCGGTGCCCACTTCACGCGCCACGCGGGTCACCTCCGAGGCAAAGCTGTTGAGCTGATCGACCATAGTGTTGATGGTGTCTTTCAGCTCGAGAATTTCTCCCTGCACATCCACCGTGATCTTGCGGCTCAAGTTCCCATTGGCCACCGCGGTGGTTACCTGGGCGATGTTGCGCACCTGGGCCGTCAGGTTGCCCGCCATGGAATTGACGCTGTCAGTCAAGTCTTTCCACGTGCCGGCCACGCCGCGCACTTCGGCCTGGCCGCCCAGCTTGCCCTCTGTGCCCACTTCGCGCGCCACGCGCGTCACCTCGGCCGCAAAGGAGCTGAGCTGATCGACCATGGTGTTGACGGTGTTCTTCACTTCCAGAATCTCGCCGCGGACATCCACGGTGATCTTGCGCGAGAGATCGCCTTTGGCGACCGCTGTAGTTACTTCGGCGATGTTGCGCACCTGCGTGGTCAGGTTGGCCGCCATGGAATTGACGCTGTCGGTAAGATCCTTCCAGGTGCCGGCGACGCCCTTCACAGCGGCCTGGCCGCCCAGCTTGCCTTCGGTACCCACCTCGCGCGCCACGCGAGTCACCTCAGACGCGAATGAGCTGAGCTGGTCCACCATCGTATTGATGGTGTTCTTGAGCTCCAGAATTTCGCCGCGCGCATCCACCGTGATCTTAGTAGTCAGATCGCCCTTGGCCACGGCCGTAGTTACGCCCGCGATGTTACGCACCTGATTAGTCAGGTTGCTGGCCATGGAGTTTACCGAGTCAGTCAAATCCTTCCAGGTTCCAGCCACGCCGCGCACGTCCGCCTGGCCTCCGAGCTTTCCTTCGGTACCCACCTCGCGCGCCACGCGAGTGACTTCACCCGCGAATGCATTGAGCTGGTCGACCATGGTGTTGACTGTGTTCTTCACTTCCAGAATTTCACCGCGGACATCCACTGTGATCTTGCGCGACAGGTCGCCTTTCGCGACTGCCGTTGTTACTTCCGCGATGTTGCGCACCTGCGTGGTCAGGTTGGCCGCCATGGAATTGACGCTGTCTGTGAGATCTTTCCAGGTGCCCGCGACGCCTCTCACATCGGCCTGGCCGCCGAGTTTGCCTTCGGTACCCACCTCGCGCGCCACGCGAGTTACTTCCGACGCGAACGAGCTGAGCTGGTCCACCATCGTATTGATAGTGTTCTTCAGTTCCAGAATTTCGCCGAGCACATCCACAGTGATCTTGCGGCTCAAGTCGCCCCTGGCCACCGCGGTGGTCACTTCGGCGATGTTTCGAACCTGAGCCGTGAGGTTGCCGGCCATGGAGTTCACGCTGTCCGTCAAATCCTTCCAGGTGCCCGCGACGCCGCGCACATCCGCCTGGCCCCCGAGTTTGCCTTCGGTGCCCACCTCGCGCGCCACGCGCGTCACCTCAGACGCGAATGAGCTGAGCTGATCCACCATCGTATTGATGGTGTTCTTGAGCTCCAGAATTTCGCCGCGCACATCCACCGTGATTTTGCGGCTCAGGTCGCCCCTCGCCACCGCCGTAGTGACTTCGGCGATGTTACGGACCTGGTTAGTGAGGTTGCTGGCCATGGAGTTGACCGAGTCGGTCAAATCCTTCCACGTTCCCGCAACGCCTTTCACTTCCGCCTGCCCGCCCAGCTTGCCTTCTGTGCCCACTTCACGAGCCACGCGAGTGACTTCTCCGGCGAAAGCGTTGAGCTGATCGACCATCGTATTGATGGTGTTCTTCAGTTCCAGAATTTCGCCGCGCACATCCACCGTGATCTTTCGCGATAGGTCGCCATTGGCCACGGCCGTGGTCACCTGCGCGATGTTGCGCACCTGCGCAGTGAGGTTGCCGGCCATGGAATTGACGCTGTCCGTGAGGTCTTTCCACACGCCGCCGACGCCTACTACCTCGGCTTGGCCACCCAGTTCGCCCTCGGTACCCACTTCGCGCGCCACGCGCGTTACTTCGGACGCAAATCCATTCAACTGGTCCACCATGGTGTTGATGGTGTTCTTGAGCTCCAGAATTTCGCCCTGCACATCCACCGTGATTTTGCGCGAAAGGTCGCCGTTGGCAACGGCCGTAGTGACTTCGGCGATGTTGCGCACCTGGGCCGTCAGGTTGCCGGCCATGGAGTTGACGCTATCGGTGAGATCTTTCCAGACGCCGCCGACGCCTTTCACCTGTGCCTGGCCGCCGAGCTTGCCTTCGGTACCCACCTCGCGCGCCACGCGCGTCACTTCCGATGCAAAGCTGTTGAGCTGGTCCACCATGATGTTGACAGTGTTCTTCAGCTCCAGAATCTCGCCGCGGGCGTCCACCGTAATTTTGGTGGAGAGATCGCCCCTGGCCACGGCCGTGGTGACTCCGGCGATGTTGCGCACCTGGTTGGTCAGGTTGCCGGCCATGGAGTTCACGCTCTCCGTCAAGTCCTTCCACGTGCCGGCGACGCCCTTCACTTCCGCCTGGCCGCCCAGCTTACCGTCCGTACCCACTTCGCGCGCCACGCGCGTCACTTCCGACGCGAACGAGCCAAGCTGATCCACCATGGTGTTGATGGTGTTCTTCAGTTCCAGAATCTCGCCGCGCACCGCCACCGTAATCTTGCGGGATAGGTCGCCGTTCGCCACCGCGGTGGTCACTTCGGCGATGTTCCGCACCTGGCCGGTGAGATTGCCCGCCATGGAATTCACGCTGTCGGTCAAATCTTTCCACGTGCCCGCCACGCCGCGCACATCCGCCTGGCCGCCCAGGATTCCCTCCGTGCCCACCTCGCGCGCCACGCGCGTCACTTCCGAAGCGAACGCATTGAGCTGATCCACCATCGTATTGATAGTGTTCTTGAGCTCCAGAATTTCGCCGCGCACATCCACCGTGATCTTTCGCGAAAGGTCGCCGTTGGCCACCGCCGTAGTCACCTCGGCGATGTTTCGGACTTGAGCCGTCAGGTTGCCCGCCATCGAGTTGACGCTGTCCGTCAGGTCCTTCCAGACACCGGCGACGCCTTTCACTTCCGCCTGTCCGCCAAGCTCGCCCTCGGTTCCCACTTCGCGCGCCACACGCGTCACTTCCGACGCGAACGAGCCGAGTTGATCCACCATCGTATTGATGGTGTTCTTGAGCTCGAGAATCTCGCCCTGGACGTCTACCGTGATCTTGCGGGAGAGATCGCCATTCGCCACCGCGGTGGTGACCTCGGCGATGTTGCGCACCTGGGCCGTCAGGTTGCCAGCCATGGAGTTGACGCTGTCCGTCAAGTCCTTCCACACGCCGCCCACGCCTTTCACCACGGCCTGGCCGCCGAGTTTGCCCTCGGTGCCAACCTCGCGCGCTACGCGCGTCACTTCCGACGCGAACGAATTCAACTGCGCCACCATGGTGTTGACCACGCGCGCCGTGTGCAGGAACTCGCCCTTGAGCGAGCGGCCGTCCACTTCGAGCGCCATGGTTTGCGACAGGTCGCCCTTAGCCACCGACCCGATCACTCGCGCGACTTCCGTGGAGGGCTGCACCAGGTCTCCAATCAGCCCGTTGACCGAATCGAGACACTCCGCCCAGCGCCCCGACGCGGAACCCAGGCTGGCGCGCTGGTTGATCTTGCCTTCTTTGCCGACCGCACTGCTGATGCGCGAGAACTCACTCGCCATACGCTCATTGAGCTTGAAAATATCGTTGAGCGTGTCCGCGATTTTGCCCGCCAATCCGGTTTGATCAACCGGCAATCGGGCTGAGAAATCGCCGTCTCTGAAAGCGATCAAGGTCTTCAGCAAAGTGCTGGCATCGAGCGCGTCGGTAACGAATTCAGATGGCATAGCAAACTCCTTAGACTCCATTGGATTGGGCCTTTCCCTGCAACATTTCTTGGAACACTGCTCCCAGACTCAGAAACTGCTCCAGATTGGAGGGCTTTCGCAGAAAGCGCGCGGCCCCAAGCTCACTGGCCACAATCTGGTCTCGAGGCGAGTCTGACGAGGTCAAAACCACTACCGGAATGCGGGCGAGCCGTTTCGTCTCGCGAAGCCGCTGTAGAATCTCGATGCCGTCGTGGCGCGGCAGGTTGAGGTCGAGGATGATGAGGCTCAGTTGGGTGTCGTCGAGCGCTTCCTCTTGGGAAATGATGTGCAAAACTTCCTGGCCTTCCGCGGCCACTTGAATCGGGACGTCGATCCCATATTCCTCAAGCGCGGCGCGAATCAGGTAGACATCCGCCGGGTGGTCTTCCGCAAGCAGGATTTTAGGCATGACGCTGGCGCCTTTCGTAGCTAATGGCCAGTCTTGAAAAAGATGCGCGCCGTGCAATTCTTGCATCCCGGAACAGTGCAACACGTGTCATTGTAAAACTCCACCCATCTCCCGCTCGGTCCGGCGGCCTGTTAGCCAGCTTCAGCCAACATCCTGAACCGCGCGGCAATCTGTACGGTAACGCCCGGAAGAGCCAACATATAGCACGCTTGCGACCATTCGAATCGTATCCACGGTAAAAGGTAGCTCGGGATATACATATTGCCGTAACCCTGAGCTGTCGTCGCTCTGATCGGAGCCGGGAGCGTCAGCAAAGCGATACTCACGATAGCACCGAATCGCGCTGGCGAGTCCCGTAATGCCACTTCTTCGGAACGGCGTCTCGGTTGCTATGAGCCGCTGGGACAGAATGACTGACACCGGGGCGTGGAGAGTATTGATCATCGAGGACGACCGCATCGACCGCGAAATCTACAAGCGGCGGCTTCGGCATTCGACGCCCTTTCACTTTGAATTCGCCGAATCCGATTCCGCCGCCGACGGGATCGAAATGTCGAATAGGTGGTCGCCGGATTGTATTTTGCTGGATTTCAGCCTGCCCGATATGGATGGCCTCGAAGTGCTGCCCCGGCTCCGCGGCCGGAATGATCGCCTTCCCTGCGCCGTGGTTATGCTTACCGCGTTCGGCGGCGAAGAACTGGCGGTCCATGCCATGAAGAGTGGCGCGATGGACTATCTGCCGAAGGGGCAGTTGGCCGCGGAAGGTCTGCCGCACACCGTGGTGAGCGCCATCGAGAGATTTCAGATGCAGCAACGGAGTGACGAGCAAAGATCCGCGCTGGCGACTAACACGCGACAATATCAGACTCTGCTCGAGGCCATACCCCAAATGGTTTGGATGGCCAACGCCGAAGGCCGCGTGCAGTACGCCAACTGCCAATGGTCCGAATACACGGGACTGAGCATCGAACAGGCTGGCCGATGCGGATGGAAAGGCCTGATCCATCCGGACGATCGGAAACGGACCTGGAGGGCATGGAGCCAGGCGCGTCAGGCCGGTTCGGTCTTTGAGATAGAGCACCGGCTGAAGAGGGCGGCGGATGGCAGCTACCGGTGGCAACTGGTTCGGGCAGTCCCCGTCCACGGCCGCGGCGGGCAGGTCGCGAACTGGTTCGGAACCTGTACCGAAATCGAGAGCTGTAAGCAGGCTGAGACAGTCAATCTGCAAAAGGAAAAAGTTCAGACTATTGGTCAGCTTGCGGCAGGAGTGGCGCACGATTTCAACAATCTGTTGGTGGCCATTCTCGGCGGCGCGAGCTACGTCATGGAGACTCTGCCGCCCCACCATCCGGCGCAGAAGATGTTGCAGGGCGTGGTTCAGGCCGGCGAGCGTGCGGCTGTGCTCACCGGCAAAATGCTCGCGTATGCGGGCAAGGGCAACCAGTGTATCGAGCCGACCGATCTCAACCAGCTTGTCCGCGACGCCTGCGACTCTCTGCGGGCCTCCATTCCGAAGACGATTCGCCTCCACATCCCCCGCGGACGGGATTTGCCTCCTGTGACGACCGATTCCCGGCAGATGCGGCAGGTGATTGTGGATCTGGTGATAAACGCCGTGGAAGCGATCGGCGAAGGCGCCGCCGGCACGATTTCGGTCCGCACCGGAACCATGGAAGTGGGTGAGGGATCCACGGCGGCGGTCATGGCCGGCAAGTACGTGGTGCTGGAAGTGCGGGATACGGGATGCGGCATGAATGAGGAGATTCAGAAGAAGATTTTCGACCCCTTCTTCACGACGAAATTCATGGGCCGCGGGCTGGGCCTGGCGGCCGTGTATGGCTTCGTTCGAAGCAATGGGGGCGACGTACAGGTGGACAGCGCGCCTGACAAGGGCTCCTGCTTCCGAATCTTCCTGCCCGCGAGGCCGGGTGAAGCGCGGTCGCGCCGCGAAGCAGGCTCAAGGCGCGAAGCAGAGTCACGCGATATGGCGTGGTGACCGAGCCGATTATGCCTGGACGATCCAAACCATCGAACGTCCTGCGCGTTCCGCCGCACCGTCCCGCTGCGGGCGAATGGGCGGACGACGACACTTGCGTGCAACTGAATGCCGACGCCCTCCACGACCTGGTCGGGCCCGTGAACCAGATGCGCTCGATGGCGGATTTGATCCTGAAGAGACATCGAGGCCAGCTGGATGACGAGGATGAAACCCTGTTTGGGTTCTTGCAGACGTCTTCGGACCGGCTTCAGAATCTGCTGTCCGGGCTCCGAACTTATACGCGAGTCGTTGGCCTGCGTCAGCCGTACCGCCATTTCGACGCCAACGCTATATTCGCCGGCGCACTGGCTGCGATACAGCAGACGATTGACCGGAACGAGGCCGTGGTGACCCACGACTCTCTCCCCGAGGTATACGGCGACCCCAGCCAGATTTGTTACATCTTCACCAGCCTTATCGAGAACTCCATCAAGTTCCGAAGCCAGCGCAGACCGGAAATCCATGTCACCGCCATCCCCGACGAACATTACCGGCTGTTTTCAGTTTGCGATAACGGTATCGGCATCGATCCCAGGCACTGCGAGCGAATTTTTGGGGTCTTCAAGCGCATCCATAACGACGCCTATCCAGGGGCGGGCATGGGGCTCGCGATTGCGAAGCGAATCATCGAGAGCCACGAGGGCAGGATCTGGGCGGAATCGCACCTCGGGCGCGGCGCCACTTTTTTCTTCGCGTTGCCCCGCGCTACAGGCGGCGCTCCAGTCGGGCTGCCTGGATCAAATGCCTGAGACAATGGAAGACCGCGTGCTCTCTTTTTTGTCACTCAAGTAGACCTTCCACAGATTGTCTACCAAGGGAACCCAGCGATATGTCAATGAGCAACAAGACCATTCTAGTCATCGACGACGAGCCGGAGCAAAGAGACCTGGTACGCACGATGCTGCGCCATGACACCTATACCATAGTTGAAGCTTCAGACTACGATGAAGGTCTGGCAGCCCAAAAGGCGTACCTCGGAGCAATTGACCTCGTCTTGATCGACGTAAGCTTGCCTGGCCGGAACGGCTACGAATTGTCCAAAGCCTTACTCGCTATTGAGCCGCATTTGAAGCTGCTTTTCGTATCCGGACATGCTGGGGCGGAGTTATGCAAGTTCTTCGCTATGCCAGTGACGGATGTGCATTTTCTGCAGAAGCCGTTTAACGCCGCGGAGCTTATCGAGCGTGTGAGATTCGTATTGGGATTGGCCGACCCGTTCGCCGGAAGTGCGACGGCGCGGTAACAAGCGACCCGGCGCAGCTCGGCGACCCACTCTGCAAACGCGTGTCAGACTGGCATCGCCGACGACTACGTCGCACACGCCATCCTTGTTCAGATCGGCCACAAAGATCGCTTCGGCGCCCCGCGAAGTGTAGGTGTATGGGCGCGCAGAATGTCCCACGAGAACTCCTTCACGTGAATCGCTCCCTTTGACCGGCCAGCGGCCACGTTCGGGGGCGGACCCTGGACTGCATTGTGTTTTCAAACATAGTGCGGAATCCTACATTCGCACGTTACAATAATGACATCCTCGGAGGAGAAGCGAATGCCTGCCCACATCATGGTGGTGGATGACGATGCGCAACAGAGGGCCGACCTGGCGGAAATGGTCGAGTCTTTTGGCTACCAGGTCACCACCGCGGTGGACGGTCGCGACGCTCTCGGCAAATTGGCAAGCTTGCAGGCAAGCGCCATCCTGACCGATCTCGTGATGCCGCGGATGGACGGAGTCGCGTTGCTGAAGCAGTTGACTGCGCGCGGCGACCTGACCCCCGCCGTGGTTCTCACCGGGTTTGGCAGCATCGACCAGGCGATTTCGGTTGTCCACGATCTGAAAGCCTTCTGGTTCCTCGAAAAACCCGTGCAGCCCAGCGTGTTGAGGACCTTATTGGAACGGGCAATTCTGCAGAACCAGCTCGTCAGGGAAACCGAGCGGCTGAACTCACAGCTCAGTTACCAGGGTATTCTAGGCGATCTGGTTGGCGATTCTCCGTGCATGAAGGAGGTCTTCTCCTTGATCCGGCAGGTGGCCCCAACCACGGCATCGGTGCTCATCAGCGGCGAAAGCGGCACCGGCAAAGAACTGGTGGCGCGCGCGATTCACAATTTGAGCCCGCGCTGCACGGGGCCGTTTGTGGCGGTGAATTGCGCCGCCTTGCCGGAAAGCCTGATGGAGAGCGAGCTTTTCGGTCATGAGAAAGGGGCGTTCACGGGCGCGGTGGAGCGCCGGGCGGGGTGTTTCGAGCAGGCCCAAAACGGCGCCTTGCTGCTCGATGAGATCGGCGATATGCCCATCGGCACGCAGGCCAAGCTTCTGCGCGTAATCGAAGAGTCGAAGGTGCGCCGCCTCGGCGGGACCGCCGACATCCCGATCTCGGTACGCGTGTTGGCCGCCACTAACCGGTCGCCGGAACAAGCGGTTCAGAATAAGCTGCTGCGCGAGGATCTGTATTACCGTTTGAACGTGTTCCACATTTCGCTGCCTCCGCTTCGCGACCGGAAGCAGGATATACCGTCGATAGCCGCTGCCCTGCTCCGCGATCTGAACCGGAAACACGGGTGTCGCGTGACCCATCTGAGCCAGGAGGTGCTCGACTCGTTCGCCGCGCGTTCCTGGCCCGGCAACGTACGCGAGCTACGAAACCAGATTGAGCGCGCGGTGATCATGGCGGCCGAGGGTGAGGTCCAGCTTCAGCACATTCCCGGCGCGGTGCGGGCGCTGCAGCCGGCGCAGCAGCCCGCACTCGCGAAGGCGGCCCCGGATGACGTGCTGCAGGTCGCCGTCGGAACCCGCTTGAGCGATGTGGAAGAAGCCTACGTGCGGCTGACCCTCAAGCACACCAGGAACAACAAGACGCGCGCTGCGGAGCTTTTGGGCCTCTGCCTGCGGACGCTGCACAATAAGCTGCGGTCGTATAAAGCCGAGGTTGGCGCCGCGGCTGCGGGCCGAAACGGATTCGATTAGCACCGTTGGCTCGTTGCGGAAGATCACTCCCTTACGGTCGTGGCTCCGTTCACGGGTAGTGTGAAGCAGAGCGTGGCGCCGCTTTCCGGCTGCGATTCGGCCCAGATGCGGCCGCCGTGCCGCTCCACAATCGCGCGGCAGATTGCGAGGCCCAGCCCCGCTCCCCAGCGTTCCTTGGCGTGCAGGCGCTCAAAGGGCGTAAAGATGCTCTCAAGGAAAGCTGCATCCACTCCAGGCCCGTTATCCCGCACGGTAAAGAGCCAGCTTTCCGCCTGCCTGGCTGCGCTTACGTGTATGCGCGGCGCCGCTTGGCCGCGATAGGCCAGAGCATTGCGCAGCAGATTCTCGAAAACCTGCATCAGGCGATCGGGATTACCAGTCAGTGAAGGCAACTCGCCGTAAGTCACTGCAGCGCCGCAGTCGCGCAGCTCTTTGTCCAGCTTCGCCAAGACGAGCCGCAGCAGGACATCCATGCGCGTGGCTTGGAAGGATGCCGCGTCCGTCTGAAGGGCCACGGAATAGCTGGCGAGGCCATCCAGCAGCAAATCGATTTGTCTGGCCCCTTCGACCAGGAAACCGAGCCGCTGTTCGAAGTTGGAATCCCGCGGCTGGCTAACGTCCTTGAGGAACAGCTCAGCGTTCGTCCGGACTGTGCGCGCGGAAGCTCGTAGGTCGTGACAGGCGCGCAAGAGAAACTCGCTGACTTCCCGATCCGATTGCAAGCGCGCCATTTGTGCTACGTCCTCTCTGGTCTAGGTGCGCAATGGCAGGGCATGGCCCCGCTCCACTTTACTGGCGAAATACGACGCCGTCCTTCATCACGAAGGCGACCTTCTGCAGCGCGGCGATATCCTCGAGCGGGTTGCCTTCCACCGCGATGATATCCGCCAGATACCCCGCCTTCACCGCGCCAATCTGACCCTGCCAGCCGAGCAGTCTCGCGCCGTTTACGGTGCCCGCCTGCAGCGCGGCGAGCGGCGTCATGCCGTATTTCACCATCAACACGAATTCGCGCGCCTGCGTGCCGTGCGGGAATGGGCCAACGTCGGACCCTGCGGCCATGGGCACGCCCGCGGCGAGTTGCTTGCGGAACTCCTGGGCGTGCAAGTCGAGCATCTTGCGCTCGTAGGCTTCCATGGCGGGCGTGGCGGCGTGATCGGCGAAATATTCGGAAATAGTAAACGTGGGGACGGCGAAGATCTGCCGCTCTTTCATCAGGCGCATAGTCTCGTCGCTAAGCTGGTGCGCATGGTCGATGGATGCCACGCCCGCGCGCGCGGCATACAGCGTGCCGGGCTCGCCGGTGGCATGTACGGCCACGCGCTTGCCCACGCGGGCAGCTTCCTTGACGGCGGCGGTAAGCTCCTCTTCGGTGTATTGATACGGCGTGGAAAGGCGGCCATCCACCAGCGAGTCTTTGCCGGTCTCGTAGATCTTGGTGAAATCGGCGCCTTCCTTATATTGCTGGCGCATCACTTCGACAAGCTGCGCAGCGCTGTTGGCGTAAGTGGCGTTCGAGAGTACGCGCTGTTCGGGATTGAAATTGATTGCGTCTTCATGGCCGCCCAACAGGTCGATGGCGTTGCCGCTGACGCGCAGGCGCGGGCCGGGAACAAGGCCCCGATCGATGGCGTTGCGCACCGCGGTATCGGCCGATCCAGCGCCTTCGGTACCCATATCGCGTTCGGCGGTGAAGCCGGCCATGAGGTCGTCCTTGGCGGCCAGTACGGCGAGGATGGTTCGCTGCGGCACGGATTCCTGAACCGTCTGCAGATCTTCGGCGCCGGGATGAAGGAACAAGTGAACGTGCGCGTCGATAAGGCCCGGCAGCAGCGTGCGGCCGCCCAGGTCGATAGTCTCGGCCCCAGCGGGATGAGTGACGGAAGTTCCGGCTTCGGCGATGCGGCCGCCGCGCACCAGCACTTCCGCGGGCGCGACGACGCGGCCGGTTTCGACGTCGATCAACCGCGCGGCATGCACCACAATGGGGCGCGCGGTTTGCGCGGCAAGCGCGCCGGCGAGAGTTAGCGGCAGGACGTAAGTTTTGAGCCAGTGCTTGAGCCAGTTTCCGATCATAGCGTTAGGGCGTATGGTATCACTTCAGGTTTCCGTAGGTCTCGGCTAGCGGACCGGCGACGGGGCGGTAGGCGTCCTCCCGCAGGAACCATGCGTAGGCGGCGTGCTCCGTGTACATCCATGCGTGCAGTTGAGGCAACGTAGAGATGCGTTGCGCTAGCGCGATCACCTGCTGAAGGCTGGCGCGTTCTTTGGCCGCGCGATGCTCCAGCCCCTCGTGCGAGAGGCCGGCGTCTTCCGCCGCTTCGAAGGAGAGATCATAGCCGCCGGACGGGCTGACGCCGAACACCCAGCGGAAAATGGCCTCGGTTCGCGGCATGTGAAATGCGGAGGTGACGATGTGCAGTCTGCGCAATCCGCGCGGTTCGGCGTGCACCAGCCGGGTGAAAAACGCATTGCCGACGGTGTCATAAGAAAATGTCTCGGCCAGTATCCGCCGCTCTGGAATGCCATGCGCGCGCAGATAGCGGGCGGCGGGCAAGGCTTCATAGATGGGATAGCCGCGCGCGTCGATGGGCGGCGGCCTGTGTGTCGAACCCGCGCTGAGCGGGATGAAATACGCCGCCGGATGCGCCAGCGCGCGGTCGAGACGGGCGATCACGTAGGGCGGCAGCTCGCCCGAATCGGTCAATCCGCCGCCGGGGATCAGGACCGCGTCGAGTTCCGGCATGCTACTCGAAGCCTTTGCGGAATTCGTCAAACTCGCGGCGCAACTGGGCCAATTGGGCTTCGAGCGCACCGATGCGATCAAGCGCGGCGGGTGGAGCGGCGTGCGAATTGGGCGCGGCGGCGGTCTCGGCCTCTGGCGCCTCGAATTCCACTTCGCCCGAGAGCAGTTGCGCGAAGCGCGATTCGCGCGATCCGGCCTGGCGTGGAAGCTTGCGGACCCATTCCATTTCGGCGAGGTGCTGCAGGGTGTGCTCCACGGCCTCCAGATCGTCAAACTGAAAGAGGCGCTCAGTGCGGCCGCGCAATTCGCCGGGCGTCTGCGGTCCGCGCAGCATCAGCACGCACATTACAGCCGCCTCGCGTCTGCCCAGGTTGAACTTTTCGGTAAATCGCTGGGCGTGTTTGGGGACGCGGCTCTCTCCGCTGATGCGCACGGCGAGACCCTTGGTGCGGAGGTCTTCGAGCGCGACTTCCACCGTGCCTTCGTCGAAGGAAACCACCGGATCGCGATTCGATTTCTGGTTGCACGCGTTGACCAGCGCGTTCAATGAGAGGGGGTAGTATTCGGGCGTGGTGATCTCTTTTTCGAGGAGCGCGCCGAGGACGCGGGCTTCGGCGGCATCGATTTGCCAATCCATTTTTCCAGTTTACGGTTGTTTTCGGAGCCGCGCGCGTTAGCTGGCGGACGTTCGCTGCGAGGGTGAAACCGTCGTCCGAGTTGCAGTAGACGATTTCTCCATAGCGAACAAACGGCGAATTTTGATAGAATTAGAAATAGAGAGAAATCTTTCTCGTTTGACTGTCGGGCGTCGTGGACCGGGTGGCGCTGCCCACTATTTTATGGCGTCTGAACTGCTTCCGACGATCACGCTGGCCCCTGCCATCGCATCAGCGCAAGAGACGGCGTTTCGCGGAGAAGGTGATCCGTCTGGCGGCCATGCAGGTCCTAAGATCGCGACCGGTTCTTCCAGCCTGTGTCTCTTTACTCGCTCAGCAAGTGGCCGTTCGGCACGGTTCCTGTTCTCCATCTGTCTCGTCCCGATGCTTGCCCTTGCGGTCTCGGCGAAGAGCTTCGCGCAGGGAGTTTCCTTTCTCTCTTCCGGGAATGTAGAGCGCCTCGCCGATCTCGACTTCGACAGTCTGAACACAAGAGACAGCCTTCCCCACCGGTCCGTATATGACGTCGCTCAAGACACAACCGGCTATATCTGGATTGCAACTTACGGAGGCCTCTCCCGCTTCGATGGCTACCAGCTCCGCACCTACACGCACGATCCCGTGCGCCCGGATTCGCTGCGCGACAATAACGTCCGCGTCCTTCTACCCGCCGGCAATGGCGACCTCTGGATCGGAAGCGATACAGCGGGCGTCTTCTACTATCGCGCCGCTTTGGACGCTTTTGAAGATCTGCCCAATATTCCATCTTTTCTAAAGGGCGGTCGCATCTATTGCATGATCTCCGATGGACAGGGCGGAATCTGGGTGGGCGGCCAATTCGGCCTGGTCCGCTACGATGCGCACAATAAAACCTACGAGAGTTTTCAGCCCTCCACAGGCTCCGACGACGACGCCGGTACGGCAGACCGCTCCAGGTTCACCCTGAAACGGGTCTTTTCGCTCTTCCTCGACAAGAACCGGACACTCTGGGTCGGCGGTGATGCCGGCTTGCTCAGGCTGAAGGCCGGTTCCGGGCAATTCGAGCCGGTGCAAGGCGTCAATGGCAAACACGAAGTCGGGGCGCGCCCGTTTGTATGGTCCTTCCTGCAGGATCATGTGGGTCGTCTTTGGGTCGGCTGCGACCATGTTGGGGTCGCGATCTACGACCCCACAGCCCATATCCTGCGTGGAGTTCCCGGACTTAGCGGCGCTAGCTCCGAAATTGGAGAACACACCGTCCGCGGCCTCCTTGAACATGCTCCAGGCAAGCTATGGATTGCAACCTATGGCGGCGGCCTCGTTACCTATGACAGCAGTAGCGGCTTCATCCGCACCTTCATCAAGGGCGATCCTACACCCTCGCCGCTCAAGAACAACTTTCTCCGCGGCATCTTCAAGGATCGATCGGGAGTTGTCTGGGTCGCGACCGAGAATGGCCTCGCCAGGATCAACGATGCGAGTAGCGGCATCTTCCAGATCCACCCCTCCCTCTTGAATCCGGAGAAGCTCGCTGGCACCGAAGTTCGCAGCGTCTCGGTGGTGAATGGGCAGATCTGGATCGGCTTCGATCAAGGCGAGTTCGGTCCCATCGATCGGGACGGCCACGTTAGCAAAATCAAGTCCGCACCCGGCGTACCGGCATCTCTGGTCACCAAGCGCGAGATATTCGCCATCATTGCTGTCGATTCCAACACGGTCTACGCCGGCGGCACGGGCTTATTTCGCGCCGATCTTAGGACCCGCACCTACCGGCCGAGTCTTGACCCTCTCATTTCGCTAGAGGTTGTCAGTTCTCTTTGCGCCGATGGCGGACGCCTTTGGGCGGGCACCTACACCGGTCTGTACCGGTACGACCTGCGAACCGGACAGAGCCATATGTATCGCCACGATCCAACCGATCCCAACAGTCTTTCGGAAAACGATGTCCGTGAAATCCTTCGAACGCATGACGGACTTCTTTGGATCAGCACGCGAGCCGGTCTTGACATGCGCGATCCCGCCACCGGCAAGTTCCGCGCCTTCCATCACATCGCCGGCGATTCCACGACATTGCCGGGCGACAACGTCCGCGCCATGGCCGAGGACAATTTGGGGCGACTCTGGGTTGGCACCACCGATGCCGGCCTTGCAATTTTGCTGCGCTATACGCCCGACGGCAAACCGGTGTTTCGCACCCTCGATACCCGCACGGGCCTACCCTCCGATTCGATATTGTCCGTTACCCGAGGCAAGGATGGGCGCATCTGGGCCAATACTTCCGGCGGACTCAGCGTCATCCAACCCGATACCCTCGCGATCGAGACCTACACCGCGGGCGATGGACTCCCCAGCGCTTCGCAGAAGCTTTTCGGCTCTGTCACGCTTGACGATGGAACCCTTCTGTTCCGCGGAGCCGACGGCCTCATCGCGATCGAGCCCAATCACCTCGAGCAGAGAACCTACCGCGCGCCGTTGGTCATGACTGAGCTGCAATCCCTCGGCGATCCGCGTACCATAACAACTTCCGCCTACCGGGCAATGCGCAGCCCCATTCACCTTAGTCCCTATCATCGCGGCTTCGAGGCGCAGTTCTCGCTGCTCGACTACACCCGGTCCGAAGACACACGGTATTCGTACTTTCTCAAAGGCGTTGACACCCGGTGGATCGAGGCGCCCGCCGGAGCCCCCACCATCACATACAGCGAACTTCCGTCGGGCCAGCTCACACTCCTGGTGCGCGCGGCCAGCCGTTTCGGACAAGGCTCCACCGAAGAATCCGCCTTCCAAATTGACGCTCCCCAGGCATGGGACGAAACCCTCGCCTTTTGCATCCTTCTGGCATCCGTCGCCGGCTTTCTCGTCTATCTGCTGATTCGTGCGCGTACCGGGGTTCTCGAACGCAGACGCGAATACCTTGAGCTTGTTATCGCCCAGCGAACTACGCAGTTGGACGAGCAAAGACAACAGCTCGAGAAGGCCAACCTGCTCCTCAATCAACTCGCGATTCGCGATCCACTGACCAATCTCTACAACCGCCGCCATTTTTTCGATCTCGCCGAGGCCGAGTTCCTGCGAAGCCGGCGTTCGGGCCGCATCTGTTCCCTGCTTCTCATGGACATCGATCACTTCAAGCTCGTCAACGACACACATGGTCATCTCACCGGCGATGCCGTCATCCAGCAGGTCTCAGCGCTCGTCTTAGGGTCGATGCGCGCCACCGACACCGTCGCCCGCTTCGGCGGCGAGGAATACATCGTTCTTCTCCCCGAAACCAACCGCGCACAGGCTTTGCAACTCGCCGAACGAATCCGCACATCGATCGCATCCGCTCCCTTGCATATAGTCGACAAGACGATCGCAGTCACGCTCAGCATCGGCTGTGCCCAGATTGATGCCGACCGCACCTTAAACCAGTTCATGGAGCGTACCGACAAGGCGCTCTATACCGCTAAAGCTGAGGGTAGAGACCGCGTAGTTGTGGCGTAGAGAGCGGGACTTGTGCGCACCAGGAGGTCCGCCCTACAGCAGATCTTCTCTCAATACCGGCCGCCCCGCCAACGACGTCCGGAATCCAAAAACCGCCACCAGAGCCACCACAACTAACGGCGCGAGGCCAATCCCGGCATACCATGCGGAAAGGTCGAAGGTCCGCGGCAGCCCCAGTAAGTACGTATCGATCACATCCGCCACAATCAGCGCCAGCATGCCGTAGCGCAATAGCACGCCGATATTCAAAGCGCACAGAATCAGGATGGAGGGCACGTCGATCCACGGGTTGACGATTCCGGAACCTTTGAAGACCACCGCCACCAGTACCACGCATACCCCGGCCGCCAGCCATTGCTTGCGAAGGACCACGCGCAGCACGAAGAGCAGGAACAGCAATATGACGGGATCGAAGAACGACCCGGTGAACGTGTCGAGCGCCGCCGCAATGGTGGGCCGCAATCCCATCAAGGGCTGCAGGACCGGCGTCAACGGTTCCACCCCCTGACCGTGGGCCGCTATGGTCACGGCATCGATCAGCGCTATCAGACAGCCGAAGCCGGCGCCATACAATATGTCGCGCCCAACCAGCGGATCTCGAATTCCCTTGCTAACATAGCGGCTCCAGGAGATCATGGTGTGCGGCCACCGGCGCCGCACCCACGGCTCGAGCGCGATGTAGAATACCCAGATCACGCCGGCATTCAACATCGCTACGGAGATGGATTTCCAAAACACGTTGAGCTCTTCGAGCGACGGCGTGTGGTGCGCTTCGAGTATGCGCGCGGCCGCCATGCAAGTGAAGTAGATCCACGCGAAGGTGGAAGCTCCGCGGCGGTCGCCCTTGCCGGTGCGGATATTGTGCCAGGCGATGAAGCATGCCCCGGTCAAGGCCAGATAGACTACAGCCAGCACTCCAATCTGCGATCCCACCTGGCCGCTCTCGGTTGCCTGCATGCGCTCGGGCCTGGTCCATGGGCCGACGATGCGGAACGATACCGGCCTGCCGCGCCATGCGGAGGCTTCTACGCGTATTTTGGATCCGCTGGCGGCGTCGGTTCCGGTCCATGCGGCGCGCGAATCCCAATTGGCCAATGGCGTCCAGGTTGGCTCGGCGGGATGATACTGCGCCTGGTCCAGGCCCGCCGCGCGAAACAGCGCGTTCCAATCGAACGGGGAGGGCGCGGGCTGAGCGGGGGGCGCCGCGGGCGGTTCCACCTGCGGAGGGATGGCTTCGAACTGTACCAGATGGCCATCCGGATCGGTCATCAACCGCACCATGCCGGAGTTCATCATGGGCGGGTCGGAATAACTGAGCACCGTGTTGAAGTGTTGTTCCGCAACCATTGGATACGGGCTCTGCAGGTACCAGAACCGGATGAGCGGCGGCATTCCCACGTTCGGATTCTTCCAGCGCACCGCCGCCTGTTGCGGATGCTGCTTCAGGTAAGTTTGATATCCCGAGTTATAGGCGAGACCCCACGAGGAATCGGCCGGCCTGGCGGTGTAGCCGAAGCCCTTGATCAAAGTGCGCGCGTCGCTGGCCAGCGCATCCGGCGGGTTTTCCAGCGGCACATCGTTCAACAGGCAATACTTCGCGCCCAGAATGCCCACGACAACGATTCCCACCAGCGTCGCCGCCAGCCACGCTACCGCGACGCGCGGCTGCAGACCCTCGGTTTCACCCGCTGCCGCTACCACCTCGGGCGACGGCATTTCTCCCGCGGCCAACGCCGCCGCCAGCGCATCCCCGCCCAAACCGGCGGCCACTGTCAGCGCCGAGGCGGGACGCTTCCGGGGATCGTGATCGAGGCAGCGCAGGATGACGCGCTCGACGCCCGGCTCCAGATCTTTGACCACGCTGGAGATGCTGGCGGGTTCGGCGCGCTCCTGCATCTCCATCAGCTCCATGATGGAAGACGCCTCGTAGGCGCGCTTGCCAGTGAACAGTTCGTAGATCACAAGGCCCAGCGAGTAGAGGTCGCTTTTGGCGGTGACCTCGGTTCCGGCCAGCTGCTCGGGCGCCATATAGGCGGGCGTGCCGCTGCGAACGTCGGCCTGCAACTGCTCGGTCAACCCGGCCAGCCCGAAATCCATGATGACGACGTTGCCGCGCCCGTCGATCATGACGTTGGCCGGTTTCAGATCGCGATGCAGCACGCCCTTTTCGTGCGCCGCGGCCAGGCCCGCGCACAGCTTGCGCGCGATCTCGGCAGCCTTATCGGCGGGAAGGCGGCCGATGCGCCGCATGAGGCTCGCGAGGTCTTCTCCATCGACATATTCCATGGAGATGTAGTGCTGGCCCTCGACCTGGCCGATATCGTAGACGCGGCACACATTGGGATGCGTGACCTGGCGGGCCATGCGAACTTCGTTATAGAAGCGCGCGAGGGCGCGGTCGTCACTGGACGCGGCTTCGGGCAGGAATTTGAGCGCCACGGCCTGACCCAAGGTGAGATCGGTGGCGCGATAGACTTCGCCCATTCCACCGCGGCCCAGCAGGCCGGCGATGCGGTAGCGTCCGGCCATCACGACGCCGGGAAGGAAACGGCCTTCATCGACGCAGGTGGAAGAGCTGAGCATGGGTTGCGAGCGTGGGGATTGGCTGCCGGCGGCGGGCATGAGGGCGGTCTCGGCAGAGCTGCCGTCGAGCGCGGCGGCGCACTGCGGACAGAAGCGCGCGCCGATGGCGGTCTGGTGCGAGCAGGCTGGGCACTTGACCATAGTTGATCCTAAAGACAGTTAAACGTAAAGACAGTTAAATCATCTTAGCGCGGCTGGGGGCGCAGGTTTCCAGCGGATTTCGCGAAGTAGGCGAGGTTCGAAATAACGCGACATAGCGACGAGGATTTTATCGGGGACATTGGGGGCCGATTTGAAATTCGGATAGCGAGAATGCGTTTCGGCTAGTGGCACGTGCAGCTTGCGGAGAAGGAGCTGGAATGGCGCCGGGCTCGGATGGAAGTGGAGCGATGTTGCCCGGTTGGTGGCTATTCGGATGTCAAAGATCGCGTGGGGACGGTGAGCCGGCACCACGGAATTTCGTGGGGCACAGTGGCTTGAAACGTTTGCTACCTCAAGAGCCGTGAAAAAAAATTGTCTCGACGCAAGGACGCAAAGAAGAAGTTGCCACAGCCGGCATTTATGTGGAGGCGGGGATTCCATCGGGAGATTGGCAGGCCATGGGCCCGCCCCACTGGGTTTTGGCGCAGTGGCGGGCCTCATTTAGGCGCTGATTTCGAGCGACCAGGCGGCGGATTCCGGCGATCGAAAAATCAGACCCAATTTGCAGAATTTCCGGCGGGAAGTCGCGCGCCGGATCGTATTTTTCGCCCTTACTGTAGGCAAGCTGGGCAAGCAGTTGGGCCTCTTCGAGCGCCCGTTGATGGACGGCTTTGCGTTCGGCGCGCAGCGTGCGGAACTGAGCCATATTCTTCTCAATGGCGCGGTGGATGCGCTGCTCATAGAGCGCCAGAAGCTGGAAATTGTCGCTCTTGGCGAGCCAGGTGCGGGCTTGGGAAAGCGCTTCGTCGATGGGAAGCTGGGCGGGGTCGTCCCGGTCCCGCGTGACGGGGGCGCCGAGTGCGCCGTTTTGGCCGAGCGCGAAGATGCCGGTTTCGAGGGCGCGAGCGCGCTTCAGACGCCAGTGATCTTCGGCGATGGATTGGGCGAGATCGATCTCCAGCGCACCGACGGGTTGGAGGGATTCGCGGATGCCGGCGCAGTGCTTGTCGAAAGCCTCGTGCTCGTCGGCGGTGAGGATGCAGATCTGGCCGGTGAGGCCGTGGCGATAGGCGTTGAGGCGGGTGCGGTGCTTGCCTTTTTCGGTGGTGGCGCCAGTGGATCTCTGAGCGTTGGCGATGTTTGCGGTTATTTGAGCTGCGGTTGCCATTTGTATGTTTACCTCGAAGCGGAGCGGGTGCCCGGCTCTGGACACAGCTATAGCATGCGGTTCTGCGGTTGCATGGGTGGAGCGGCTGTATCGCGTTGAAAGGAATGGGGCGATTTATTTTCGGGATGCGTGATCGGGAATTTAGATCAGGGTGGAAATGGGCGGGAGTTTGTGCAGCGGACGAACGCAGCACAGAACGTACAGGCCAGAACGACAAGCCCAGAACGACAGGCCAGAACGACAGGCCAGGAGGCCTGTCCCACCCTGAGTTGACGGCAGCGGTTTTGTTGTACAATAAAAGTAGACGAATTAGTGCGCTTGTCTCACGCTTTATCATTTCGATTCCCGGCCGGAGAACTCCTTCGGACGCCCACCCCGCCCTCCCACGGTTCCGCAAATCAACCAATAAAGCTTACAACTTAAACAATGTATCCAGGCAGAAACTTTCCTCCTCGCAGGCAGAATCGCAGAGAGAACGTAAACGAGTCCATCCGTGCGCGTGAAGTGCGCGCGGTGTTCCCGGACGGCACCGCCGAAGTGATGCCCACCGCCGCGGCCCTTCGCAAGGCGCAGGATTTAGGATTGGACCTTGTGCTGATCGCCCCGACCGCCGTGCCGCCAGTGGCCAAGGCCGTCGATTTCGGCCACTATCAGTACGAGCAAAAGAAAAAGCAGCACGACGCCAAGAAGAAGCAGCACGTGGTGCAGGTGAAAGAGCTGAAGTTCCGTCCCAATACCGACGATCACGACTACGATTTCAAAAAGAATCACGCCATCCGCTTCTTGCAGGAGGGCAATCGCGTGAAGGCCGTAGTGCAGTTTCGCGGACGCGAGATCGCGCACGCGGATTTGGGCAAGAAGTTGCTGATGCGCTTCGCCGCGGACCTCACCACCTACGGGGCGGTAGAGAGCTCGCCGCGTCTCGAAGGCCGCAACGCGCACATCCTCATCAGCCCGGTGAAAGCCGCCGTGAAGGCGGGCGAGAAACATCCGACTCCACCCGCCGAAGCGTAGCCCGCCGACGGCATCGGGCGCCGCCAGATGGGTTTTCGCCGCGCGTGATCTCCGGGAAAGCTGTTCCAATTTCGCTACAGCTATTGGTTGTCGAACGTACCTAATCACGCGCATTCCAGGCATTCGCGGCTCGGTATCGGGGGAACGCTCATGTTAGAATTCAATCAGTTCCAGCCCTCCACAGCGACGATATGTATAATGCTTTCTTCGGCTTCACGCTCAATCCATTCAACATGAGTCCGGACCCTTCGTTCCTGTTCAAGAGCAGGCAGCACGAAGAGGCGCTGGCGAACCTGATTTACGGCGTGCAGAGCCGGAAGGGTTTTATCCTGCTGACGGGCGAGGTGGGCACGGGTAAGACGACCATGCTGGAATGCCTGCGCGATTTCCTGAACGCGCAACAGATTGTTTTTGCATCGCTATTCAACTCGCGCCTCACCGTGGCGCAATTTTTCGAGATGCTGGCGTACGATTTCGATCTCAATTGCAACCGGCTCTCGAAGACCGAAGTGTTGCTGGCGCTCAATCACATGCTGCTCGAGCGCACGGCGACGGGCCGCACTACGGTCCTGATTGTGGATGAGGCGCACAATCTGGAATGGGACGTCCTCGAAGAGATCCGGCTGTTGGGCAACCTGGAGAACCGGAAGGGCAAGCTGCTGCAGGTCATCGTCGCCGGCCAGCAGGAGTTGGACGCGAAACTGGATCAGCCGCAGTTCCGGCAGCTCAAACAACGGATCTCTCTGCGCTGCGCCTTGCGCGGCTTCGACGCGAGCGAATCGGCCGCGTACCTCAACTCGCGAATGGCTCGGGCGGGAGTACGGGATCAGAAGATAATCCCGCTGGAGATCATTCAGGAAATCCACTACCGTTCACAGGGAATTCCCCGATTGATTAATGCCATTTGCGACAATCTGCTTCTAACCTCATTTGCGATGGAGTCCAGAACTACCACCATGGAGATGCTGGACGAGGTAACTGCGGATATGCGGCTAGAGGTTTCCAGTAAAACCAGCACTCCCGCCACCCCGCTGTATTCCTAATTACCAGCCAGCAGAACGAAACCTGCGGAACAACACCGATACGGTCTTCACCTGACATCGTCAAATCACAAATCCCCCTCGAAGTTCTGGGTAAATACCCAATTGCGCCAAGCAATTTAGGTGTGCAATGGGATAAACTGCACTTAGTGGGCCTAGGACGCGGCAAGCAAACTCACCGCTAAAGGTTATGGGCAGTACTGCCCAATAGATTCCCAAAAAGGGCAGGAAAGCCCCAGAAAAAAGGAGATTTAGTTCGATGCAGAGATTCTTTGAAAACAAATTGGCGTTCGCCGCAGTTCTTGTGCTGTTCGTCATGGCGGTGTTCTGGAATAATACCCAGAGCGGCGGCTTCCCGGCGCCCGACCGATGGGCTACTTCGAATGCGGTCCAGTTAGCGCACGGTCCCAACATTCCTCCCGATCCGTGGGACTGGAACAAAGCTCAGCATGGTCCCAACATTCCGCCGGACCCGTGGGATTGGAGCGCCGCCAACCATGGTCCTAATATTCCTCCCGATCCGTGGGATTGGAACAAGGCTCAGCATGGTCCCAACATTCCGCCGGACCCGTGGGATTGGAGCGCCGCCAACCATGGTCCCAATATTCCTCCCGATCCGTGGGATTGGAACAAGGCTCAGCATGGTCCCAACATTCCGCCGGACCCGTGGGATTGGCATGCCGCCAACCATGGTCCCAATATTCCTCCCGATCCGTGGGATTGGAACAAGGCTCAGCACGGTCCCAACATTCCGCCGGACCCGTGGGATTGGCAGGCCGCCAATCACGGCCCCAATATTCCTCCCGATCCATGGGACTGGAACAAGGCTCAGCATGGTCCTAACATTCCGCCGGACCCGTGGGATTGGCATGCCGCCAATCACGGCCCCAACATTCCGCCCGATCCGTGGGACTGGAACAAGGCTCAGCATGGTCCTAACATTCCGCCCGACCCGTGGGATTGGGCCAAAGCGGCCTGAGCTAAATCAAACTGTCTTCTTTAACAAAGCGGTGCTACAGGCCCTACAATAAGGTCTGTAATGCAGTTCGCGCTACAACTGATTTGCTGGGCTATTGGAGTACCGCTCAGCCTGCTGGTGATCGCGGCGCTTCTGCGCGGCGGATACCGGCTGTTTCCGGTGCTCTTCGTCTATCAGATTGTCGATTTCTTGATGACGATAGCCGGGATGGCGCCGTATATTGCCTTCT
>JBEKNN010000041.1:0-43385 GCA_049522755.1 Bryobacteraceae bacterium
AGCAAAATGCGAATGTTCAAGTTGATGTCAACCAGATCGGTGGTGACTAACTCGCCATCCACTACTACGCCCGGGGTGACGAACATCTTGCGGCCCCACTTAGTCATGTTCTTATAAGTGTAATCGCAGTGTTCGGGATCGTTGAACGATCCCCAGCAACCGAGCAGAATCCGGCGGCGGCCTACCTCCTCATACCCGGGTAAGGCATCATAGAAAAAGTCGAACAAGTCGTCGTGCAACGGGACTACTTTCTTCACGAACTCCACGTATTTCATCAGGCGGACAATGTAGTCGGTGAACAGCTGGACGGTTGGCACAGTGCCGACGCCGCCGGGATAGAGGGTTGACGGATGCACGTGCCGGCCTTCCATCAGGCAGAACATTTCCCGCGTCATACGGCTCATTTGCAGCGCTTCGAGGTAGAAGTCGCCGGCGAAGGGATTGAGCGCGCGCATGATATCCGCAATGGTCCGATAGCCGTGCAAATGGGCGTGCGGGCAAGGGGTTGTCTCGGCTTTGGCGAGCACGCCGGGATTGGTTTCCTTGACCATCTGCTCGCAGAAATCCACGCCTACCAGGTTGTCCTGGTAGATATTGTGATCGAACATGTATTCGGCGGCCTCGCCCAGATTGACGATCCATTCGCCGAGCGCGGGCGGGCGAACGCCGAAGGCCATGTTCTGAGCGTAGGTGGCGCAGGTAGCGTGATTGTCGCCGCAGATGCCGCAAATCCGGCTGGTGATGAAGTGGGCGTCGCGCGGGTCTTTGCCCTTCATGAATATGCTGTAGCCGCGAAAGATGGAGGAGGTGCTGTGGCATTCGGCCACGCGGCGATTCTCAAAATCGATCTTCGTAAATATGCCGAGGCTGCCGACGATCCGCGTAATGGGATCCCAATTCATCTCCACCAGATTGCCCTTTTTGCCGGGGCTATTGATTTCAGGTAGCGTCGTTGTGCTCATGGTGAATTCTCCTTCCGCTCAGTAGGCTTTCGGACTATAACCAGTAGTCAACTGGGGTCGCGAGTGTCTCCATCGCGGTTCTTTGTTGACAGTATTGTTAGTGAAGGAGCGCAGAGCCCGGATGGCGCGTCCGTAGACGCCGACGGCAGCGGAAGAGACGCGCGCGCCAGGAGGCTCGTCCATGAAAGGCATGAACTTGTCGGGAAAGCCCGGCATGGTACAACCGATACAAATACCGCCAACGTTGGGGCAACCACCCATCCCGTTCATCCAACCCCGCTTGGGCACATTACAGTTCACCACGGGACCCCAGCAACCCAGCCTGACAATGCATTTCGACGTGTTGTAACTCTCCGCGAAATCTCCCTGCTCATAGTATCCGGCGCGGTCGCAGCCTTCGTGCACAGTTTGACCGAACAGCCACTTAGGCCGCAGTTGATCGTCCAGCGGAATCATGGGAGCGATGCCCGCGACCTGGTAGAGCAGGTAAAGCAGCGTCTCCATGAAATTATCGGGCTGGACCGGGCACCCCGGAACGTTGACGATGGGAAGGCCGGCCTTCGAACGCCAACCCCATCCCAGATAGTCGGCGAGCCCCATGCAGCCGGTGGGATTGCCTTCCATCGCATGGATACCGCCGTAACTCGAGCATGTGCCGGCGCATACAATTGCCAGAGCTTTAGGCGCGAGGCGGTCGATCCACTCATTGGTTGTAATGGGCTGGCCAGTGTGAGGATCAGTACCTAACCCCGCCCAGTAACCTTCTTTCTTAATCTTCTCGTTGGGGATGGATCCTTCGACCACCAGGACGAAAGGCTCCAGCTTGCCCTGTTCCGCGAGATACCAATACTTGAGAAAGTCGCCGCCGTTCTCATAAGCGAGAACGGGATTGTGCAGATGGACTTTGGGAAGGCCCGGAATGGCTCCCAGAAGAACGTCTTCGATGCTGGGCTGGGTGGCCGCAGTTATAGAGACCGAGTCCCCATCGCAGCCCAACCCGGCAGTTATCCAGAGAATGTGGACCTCGGCAATGGGTGAGGGCGTTTGGGTCTTCCGGCCGTAAGGAACAGTTTCAGTCGGCATTACTTGGCTCCTTAGAACTTCACGGTTCGGTGCTGGCTTCTATGTTGGCGCGCATTAGGAGTTACGGCTCCATTTTTTCGCTAATGCCCCAAGGTTCTCAAGCGGCGCCGCATTAATTTAGTGTTAGTAGAGACAACCACCGTTGGGATAAGGGATTTGCCCACACACTGAGACCGGAACTGGAGTATAGGCCGACCCGCGGACAGCCGGATCGGTTTCGCGAAGGCAATGGGGTGGGTCTTCCTTCTGTTTACGGTGGCTCTTGGCCGCGATCTCCGGTTGGTGGATGAGGGTCCATGCAAGGTTTGCGCCGGGGTCGGGCAGGAAGGCGCGGCGTTTGGAGCGGGGGTTTCCGGACCGCCCCACCCACGGACCCGTGCTGGCGGCATTTACCGCACACGGTTTTTCCCTTGGGTATTGGCGGCGAAGCGAACATCTGCTTCCCGCATGCGATCCGACCCGTTTGGCCCGCTCTCCCGACTCTGCGTCCGGCACGGGTTCGTTAGGCCGGCTTTAAGCCTGCTTGGGGGTTTAGCCCCGCCTATCGTGCCCCGGTTGTAAACTGGAGTCGATTCTATGCGCCACCTAGCCTCGTCGCTCTTGCTTGCCTCCCTGGGCGCGTTTGCCCTCGCGGCCCAGCCGATCCAATACGTCGAAAGCCGCAAGCTCTTTCTACTCACCACCCGGGACAGTTCCTACGCCATGGGCGTCGATCTCAACGGTGAACTCCAGCACCTCTACTGGGGCGCCGCCCTCTGGCGCGCCGACGATTTGCCCACCGCCGTCCCGCAACGCGAGCTTTCCTCCTTCGATCCGCCCGCCATGCTCGAACGCGAGGAATTTGCCGCCTGGGGCGGAACGCGCTACTACGAGCCCGCCCTGAAACTGACGCGCGCCGACGGCAACCGCGATGTGGTGCTCCGCTACCTGTCGCACACAATCCACGACAACACCCTCGATATCACCCTGAAGGACATCCGCGACGACATTCAAGTGGTTCTTCACTACCGCGTCTATCCCGATTACGGCATCCTGGAGCGCAGCGCCACTATCGTCAACCGCACCGCTAAGCCGCTCATGCTGGAGAGCGCCCAATCGGCGACCTGGAACCTGCCCGCCGGCGAAGGCTATCAGCTCACATATCTCACCGGCCGCTGGGCCGCCGAGACGCAAGTGAATCACGAGGCGATTCACCAGGGCATGAAGGTGATCGAGAGCCGTAAGGGCCACACCAGCCACAACATCAACCCCTGGTTCGCCATCGACGCGGGCGACGCCGGCGAAGACCACGGCAGCGTCTGGTTCGGCGCCCTCGCCTGGAGCGGAAACTGGCGCATCACCGTCGAGCAGACGCCCTACCGGCAGGTGCGCGTCACCGGCGGCCTTAACACCTTCGACTTCGCTTATCCTCTGAAGGCCGGCGAATCGCTCGACACACCCGCCTTTTACGCTGGCTACTCCGCCCACGGATTTGGCGCCGCCTCCCGCCTGCTCCATCGCTTCGAACGCGAGCAGATCGCGCCCGGCGGCCTCACTTCGCGCGCCCGTCCCGTGCTCTACAATTCCTGGGAAGCCACCACCTTCAACGTAAACGAGATCGGCCAGAAGCAGCTAGCCGATACCGCCGCGAAGCTCGGCGTGGAGCTCTTTGTGATGGACGATGGTTGGTTCGGCAAGCGCAATAACGACCACGCCGGCCTCGGCGATTGGACCGTCAATCCGCAAAAATTCCCCCAGGGACTGAAAGGCCTCATCGATCACGTAAACTCCGTCGGCATGGATTTCGGCCTCTGGGTCGAGCCCGAAATGGTCAATCCCGATAGCGACCTCTATCGCGCCCACCCCGACTGGGCGATACACTTCCCCGATCGTCCGCGGTCCGAACTGCGCAACCAGATGGTCCTGAACCTGGCCCGCAATGACGTAAAAGAGTACATCTTCGGATTCCTCGACAAACTGGCCACCGAGAACAATATCAAATATTTCAAGTGGGACATGAATCGCCCGCTCTCCGAGCCCGGATGGGAAGACCAACCCGTAACCGATCAGCGCAAGCTCTGGGTCGACTACGTCCGCAATCTCTACGACATCCTCGACCGCCTGCGCGCCAAACATCCCAAGCTCGAGATCGAATCCTGCTCCGGCGGCGGCGGACGCGTCGATCTCGGCATTCTCCGCCGGGTGGAGGAGTTCTGGGCCAGCGACAACACCGAGGCCTTCGACCGTCTGCGCATTCAGGAAGGCTTCACGCAAGCCTACGCGCCCAAATTCATGTCGGCCTGGGTTACCGACGTCCCCAATATGAATGGCCGCTCCACGCCATTACAGTACCGGTTCCTGGTGGCGATGCAGGGCGCTCTCGGAATCGGCGCCAACCTGAATAAGTTCTCCGCCGAAGATACCGCGATGGCGACTAAGATGGTTGCCACTTACAAACGCATCCGCAACACGGTGCAATTGGGCGACCTCTACCGCCTCTACTCCCCGCGCAGCGGCGATATCGCCGCCAATCAGTACGTTGCCCCCGATGGTCGTCAATCCGTGCTCTTCGTCTTCCGTCACTCGCAGGAATATTCGACCGCCCCGCCTGCCATCCACCTGCAAGGCCTCGACCCGAAAGCCCTCTACCGCCTGGAATCGATCGACAACAAGCTCGTCGAACGCCAGCCTCAACTTAGCGGAGCATACCTGATGCAGGCCGGGCTCAACGTCACCCTCCAAGGCGATTTTGACAGCACCGCGGTGATTCTTGAGAAGGTCCAATAGACCAATTTGAGGCACAGATGAAGATAGTCGCCTACACTGAGATTGGCCCCAGACAGCGTTCGAGGAATTACTGGGCAAGCTTCCCCAACGCGACTTGAACGATGCCGATGCGGCAGACGCTTGCGCGTGCGCATTCATCGCCATTGATCGCGGTAGGCGGCATTCGGTAAATTGCGATAAGTTGTGGTCACAGGGATGTCTCTGTGACCATCTTCGAAAGCTGATGCTCGAGGTCGCCCGCGATCCTCAGCGACTCGGCGCGGAGATCGGGCTCGTCAGCGTCCAGCACAAATGGAACCAGGCGCCGCGTGCACCTCATCGAGGGACATGACGCTCAGGCGGCCCAACTTGGCAATCTCCTCAAGCGACCTTCCGGGCTTGCCCGCATGCGAGATGGCCGCGTTGTTTACGAGCGCGTCGAGACGGCCGAACTCGTTCCGAATCCTAGGCCCCGACGCCGGCCATTTTGCGGAGGCGATCGTTCGCGAAATACTGCGCCTGCCCTTCTTCGATCGCCTGCAGAACAAGGCCGGCGACGAATTCGGGCTTGTCACCATCGGCGTAATTGGACGATGGTCCGCCGCCGGCCGGATTCCCCATCCTGTTCTTGCCAAAGTTCGTCGCCGTGATAAACGGGTAGATCTCACTGACGACGATGCGGTCCTTTTCCAGCTCGGCGCGTGCCGTGAGGCTGAATCCAAGAAGCGCGCGCTTCGAAGACGAGTAAACGCCGTATTGCGGAACGGTCATGAACGCGGTCCCTGAATTGATGTTCACGATGCTTCCGCCGCCTTGTGCCCGCATCATTGGAATCACAGCCTGCATCGCGACAATCGGCCCCAACACGTTGAGATGAAAGATTTCGTCAAAAAGCGCGGGCTCGATCTCCTCTACGGAGGCCGCATAGCTGCGCCCCGCGTTGTTTACAAGGCCGTCGACGCGGCCGTAATGCTGGTGCACGGCGCGTACGGCTTCCCGCACGCGATCAAACTGCGTTATGTCTACCGTGACAGCCAGGCTGCCTGGAAGCTTCCGCGCCAATTCCTGCAGTGCATCGCCACTGCGAGCGAGCAGGGCGACTTTCGCGCCGCGCTCGGACAGAGCAGTAGCCGTCGCGAGGCCGATCCCAGACGAAGCGCCCGTGACAATGAAAACGCCATCTTTGATTTGCATCGTTCGATCCTCCTGTTTCAATTCGACCAAATTCCATCGATCAACGGTCTGCTCTCGCCGGCGCCGAGGAAGCGACATCGGCCTAAGTTTCGTGATAGCGCATGCGTTCGAGATCGGCGATCAGCGAAGGCCCGTTCGGGCGCCATGCCAGCCGTGCCTGGGTGAGCGCGCCTGAAGCCGGAAGGTCCCGGCCGGCGAAGGCAGCGAGCCATCCAAAATGGGCTGGGGCCTCTTCCGGCGATACGGAAATCACCGGCGCCTTCAGTCCTCGGCCGACAACTTCAGCAATGTCGCGCATAGCCACGCCTTCTTCAGCCACCGCGTGATATCTGGCGCCTGTCTCCAGCTTCTCCAAGGCCAGCCTATAGAGACGGGCAGCGTCGAGCACGTGCACGGCCGGCCAGCGGTTGCGTCCGTCCCCCACGTAGGCCGATACACCCTTCTGGCGAGCGAGTTCAATTGCATAAGTGACGAGCCCTTGCTTGAAGGTGTTGTGAACCTGGGGAAGACGCATCACCCCTACGCGCAGGCCCTTTGCCGCGAGCGAAGCCGCCGCCAGCTCCGAGGCGACGCGCGGAATCGGGTGGGAGATATCCGGCGCATCCTCCTCCGTCGCAGAGCGGCCCCGTGCACTGTTCGCAATGCCCGTCCCGGAGGTGATGAGGAATGGCCGGTCGGAGCCGGCCAGTGCCGCACCCAAGGCCTCAATGGCGCGCCGGTCTACCTCACAAACTTCCTGGAACTTCGAAAAGTCGTGGATGAAGGCCGTGTGGATCACGCCGTCCGACATGGCCGCTCCCTTGCCGAGGCTTTCGAGGTCATTCAGATCGCCGCGATGCACCTGGGCGCCAGCCACCGTAAGCGACTTGGCGCCGGCCTCCGAGCGCGTGAGGCCCAGCACCTGATGGCCCGCGTTAATAAGCTCTGGAACGATGGCGGAACCGATAAAGCCGGTGGCGCCGGTAACAAAAATACGCATATTCGTTTCTCCTTCTGGCCCGTTCGGGTTGCGCGTATATACGCCAACGATCTTGACGAACCGTCCCTAACTTGCTACAAACGGAGATAGCCTCCGTATAGTTCTTAGATTACCGGAGGAAGCCTCCGGTTGCAAGAAGTTTTTTGGATGCCTGCGAAAACTCCTGAATTTACGGACAGAAAGCCCCGCGCAGATGCGCAGCGGAATCGCGAACGCATTCTGGAAGTGGCTAAGCAGGAGTTCACCCGCTCAGGCGCGAATGCCAGCCTGGAGGAGATCGCCAAGAAGGCAGGTGTCGGGCCGGGAACTTTGTATCGCCACTTCCCAACGCGAGAGGACCTTCTCGTGACGGTCTACCGGTCTGAGATGGAAAAGCTGGCCGCCGCAGAGCGAACCTTCGCGGACGCCTTCCCTCCGGTGGAGGCCTTGCGAGCCTGGTTGTTATTGTTCGTTGATGCCGTCGAAACGAAGCAGATCATCGCGCCAGTGCTGAATACGCTCGTCGGCGACCCCAAGAAGGTGTTCGAAGCGTCCTACGCTCAGATCCATAAAGCGCTTCGCGCACTCGTGAAGCGGGCGATCAAGAGCGGGGACATACGCAAGGATCTTGACCCGATCGATCTTCTTCGCGCTCTTGTCGGCGTCGCCAATGTCTCAGCCAGCCCTGACTGGCAGGAAAGCGCGCGAAGACTGGTGGAGATTCTCATTCTGGGTTCACGGCCATTGAAGTGACCTCGACAGTTGGTTTCGTTGGTTCGACCTATGCCTGGTTGTTTGTCCGATCGGCCGAGAACGCGACATCTCGCTGCGCTGTTGCAGCGAGACGCTTCGCCAGGGCGTGCGAGATGGAAGGGTGAGCGGTTCCACCCAGCGCAAGCCGAAGCGCCGGCTTCGCACTGTCATCGTCGAGGCGGTTGGACTGGGCGTACGGAACTTTGCTGCCGGTGATCGTGTTTTCGCCACGCCATGCAGACTATGCCTCCCTGTGTTTCGTGAAGGCAGAAGGTCTCGCAAGGATTCCCGATCGAATGGACGTCATCGAGTCCGCAGCCGTGCCACATGTTGCGATGACGGGCGCGCAATGGGCGGAGCTTGCCACTCGCAGACGACAGACTGGAATTCTCCTCGTCACTGGGGCCGCCGGCAACGTCGGACGTTCCGCTGTCTTTAGGGCTAAAGAGAGCGGCTGGGTCGTATCGCCGGTGTGCGAAAGAAGCGGAACAGAAGCGAGAAAAGACACCGGAGCGGACCGAGTAATCGCGCTGGACGACGGGGCATCGATGAGGTCGCTGGAACCGCCGACCCGACGGTTGATGAAGTTGCTGAGGGCATTTGGATCGCGTGGGGGCGCAGCGACGACATCGGGCTTATCGTCAGTCCCTCCGCCTCCCCCGTTGATTGTCAGCCAGATGTTACCCAGCCGAAGAAACGTCGGTTCTCCCTCGCGCAGCACCGTGGCCCCAGCACGTCCCGATAGAAAGCGACTGAGCGCTTTATATCGCGAACTAATGAGCGTATTCGTCGGAACGAACTTCATTTCAGCGCCCTGATCCGGCCCCGTCGACATGCTCGTTTTCCTTTCTCAGGGCTGATACCCGTCCGCCATCCATTTTGCGAAGAGTTCGATCTGGGATTGCGGCCAGGGGCCTTCTCCTCTAGGCGGCGGAGGCGGCATGATGGCCCCGCCGATTCCACGAATGCGGTCGTAGATGGCGGCGGCGTGTGCTTTCACGTCGTCATAATTTGCGAGATGGAACGCCTTGCTCATGGCGTGAATGTCTCGATCCGTGAAGAGTGGGCGAATGTCCGTTTGAAAGCTCGTCAGATTGGCCATGGATCAAAGAACCTCAAAGATACTGTAGATGGGACCGTCAGGCAACCGATCGCCGGTCCTGACAGCGATAATACGGTTCATCCGGTCATCGCCGACGTTATCCTCGAATTGCTTGCGGTTCGTAATTGAGATGATAGTACAAAGAAAGCAGCGCGTGCGGCCCGCAGCTCGCGCGATCAGCCGATCATGGCTGAAACATCAGATCCGCGATGCTGGTATCGATGCTGGACATCCTTGCGCGGCAAGCCCCGCAATGGGCCAGATGCGCGCTGACTCGTTTGACTTCACGCGGAGCGAGTTCACCATCGGCCGTGAGCGGCGGTTCTTCATCGGAGAGATGCGCATCTTCGTATTGCATAGCTTCACCGTCGACCGGCGCGTTCCAAACGCGCCAGCGACCTTCCCAACGACATAGATACCGACCCCAGGGACATGCCAAGCGCTTCGGCAATTTCGCGATAGCGAAGTCCTTCGGCGCGGAGATAGAGGCAGCGCTGGTCCAGCTCCGGCAGAGCCCGCAGAGCCTTCTGCAAGCGTTCTTCCCGCTCATTGATCGCCAATTGGTCTTCAGGACCAGGAGCTGGGTCCACTGGCAACGCGGCGTCATACGGGCCGATTTGCGGGTTTCGCCGGGACTGCCCGCGCTGCCTGAGAGCAAGATTGTGAGTCACGCGAAACACCCAACCGCGCAGATTCTGCCGCGGCTTACCTTGCTGCAAGTGTTGAAACAGAGCCAGAAAAACCTCTTGTACAATCTCCTCTCCATCCTCGATTGACAACCCGAAAGAAAGCGCGTAGCGAATCAGCCGGTCGCGAAACTGGTCGAAGAGATCGACCACTTCCTCTTCCAGCGCAGATGGCTTCGAAAGCCGGTCGGCCCGGGCCGCCGCCCGCAGAAGTGCGCTGAGAGTCGAATCCATGTACGAACCTTAACTCTAGACCGCTTGGAAACCGGCTGCAAGCGGGGACCGATCATACTCAAATTCCGCCGGTTTCCAGTAAATTAAACATTTTCTTAGTTGAATGTTTTTTCAAATTGGAATCATACTGTAACGCCTCTCGTACCAAGCTAATTAGTGAAGGGGGAAGTTATGCAAGACAGCAAGGTACACTTCCTTTGGCAACACGCAACGGCGGCGCGGAACTTTCGCACCGGTGTTTGTCTCCACGGTCATACTCTGCACTCACAGGAGTGCCTGGATTTTCTTCCGCGCTACCTTCACCATCTCCCGGGCGTTTCCCAAATGGTTCGCCGCTATCAGCGGCCCGGGCGAGGTGGGCAAGCCGCTATTGATTTTTCGCGGGCGTACTGGACGCCGCCGCTAACTCCGGCGTCCGCACTCCGCCTGGAACGAACGCAGATCGATAATCTGGGGCTGGCTCCGCTGGTTTCACTCACGGATCATGACGGCATCGAAGCCGGTCTGTCGCTCCAGGTAACTTCCAGCCGGAGCCAGGCGCCGGTTTCCCTAGAATGGACCGTTCCTTACGAAAGCTCCATTCTGCACTTCGGGATTCACAATTTGCCGGCGGCCTGCGACCGTAGCTGGATGGCCGCCATGGCCGCTTACACGTCCGCACCCAATGCGGCGTGTCTGCCGGAAATGCTGCGCGCGTTATCGGCGATTCCCGAAGTCCTCGTGGTGCTAAACCATCCGTTCTGGCTGGAAGAGGGCGTCGAGAAAGCCGCCCATCCCCGCGCGTTGGAGCGCCTGTTTCGAGAATGCATCGAGTGGATTCACGCATTCGAGCTCAATGGCACGCGCGCCTGGAAAGAGAATGCCGAAACCATCGCGCTGGCGCGAGCCCATGAACGCCCCATCGTCTCCGGCGGCGACCGGCACGCTTGTGAGCCTTCCGCTTGCATCAATCTGACCAACGCCGGCACGTTTGCGGAGTTCGCCGCCGAGATTCGGGAAGGGCATAGCACCGTGGCGTTCATGCCGCAGTATCGGGAACCGATGGCGCTGCGGATTCTCCAGGCGAGCTGGGACATTCTGCGGCGCTATCCCGAGTACCCGGGACGGACACAATGGACCGACCGCGTCTATTATCGCGGCGAGGATGGAATTGCGCGGACGCTGTCGATGATCTGGAAGGACCGCGTCCCCTGGATGTTGACCGGCGCCGCCGGCATGGTGGAGCTTTTCGCTACCACCAAATTGCGTTCGGCCATCCGCCTTCTTCTGATGAAGCAGGGCGAGATACTCCAGTGAGATGGACCCGGCCGACGCGCAGCCGGTACGACAGGCATCCTTGCCCGTCGCCGCGCGCTGCCGCGAGATGGACCCGCGAGAACCTCGCCCTGGGACGAGTGTTCCATCTATCGCTCGAAGGAGTCACCGCCGAGACCTTGGCTCTGAGCGTTGGCCTGGCGCTGGTGCTCGGTGTATTTCCGATGTACGGCTGCCCCACGCTGTTGTGCGCGGCCGCCGCAATCGTTCTGCGACTGAATCTGCCCGCGATGCAGTTGGTCAACGCTTTGACCACGCCTTTGCAGCTCGCGCTGTTGATCCCGTTCCATCGGCTGGGAAATCTGCTGCTGCCCGGCGCCGGCGCCGCAGATTCGCGCGTGCCCGCCGGAGTTCACTCCGAAGCCTGGCGATTCCTCGACGGCATTTGGACGCTGGCGGTACATGCCATCGCGGGATGGTTTTGCATTTGCGCCCCGCTGAGCATCCTGCTGTATCTGTCTCTGAGGTATTCCAACCGCCGATACGATCGGAGCCACGACCGTAAGGGAGTGTTTTCCGCCAAAGTATGAAACTTAAGTACTTGGCGTTAGCACTGCAACACGGTACCTGCCCGTACTTCCAGCACTTGATACTGCCGCCGAATTAGCGTGAAATAGAACAATCAGCTTATGAACTGCGGACTGTTCTCACTCAGTATGTGCTCGGTGGTCGGAGGCCTGGGATACCTGGTGACGAACATTCATCTGAAGGAAGCCGAGGCGCTTCGCATCCACGGCGGGTTGCTCAAGTATTTGCAAAACGCGCCACCCACCACCCCGGAGATATCCTAATAACGGTACGGCGCAGCCACGTGGTACCCGGCTAGTACACTGGGGACTCGAAACCGCACGGCTTTTGAGGTGAAATTGATTTATGACGTCTATGGCGAATACTCTATACTCCGTGGCGCTACTCCTGGCGCTGACTTGTTTGCTTCGATGGACCGGGCTCCGCCAGCGGCAATAGCCGCCTGTAGTTCCCTTTCGGCGCGGAACCAATCTTCGACGGCCGATCCGCCCTGGCGCCCGCGCGCTTCCCAATAGGAATACGCCAACCGCGCGATCTCTGCATGGGAAACGATGTCGGAAACAATGGCAACAGCCTGGAAAACGGCTTGCGGTTCCGGCGGCTGGTTTCGATCTTCAAGCCGCGTGCGGGACCGGTGGGTTATCGGGTGCCAGCGCATCATTTGTCTGAAAATAGCCCTCAGTGCGACGCGCCTGTAACTGGCAGGTCGGAGTTAATCATATCCGCTACCGCTTTCCATGTGCCGTCCGCCTGCTTCTTATACACAGTCATATACTTGCCCTTGTCGGTGACCGGTTGCTTGTTTTTCGGGTCCGATTTGGTCAAGGAATATGTTCCCACTGTGTAGACCATGTCGCCGCCTCTCGAAGCGTTCGCCTGCGTACCCTGGAAGCTAAGCGCAAAGTTGGGGTCGGCCATCATGGTGGCCAGCGCGCCTTGGATATCGTCTCTGCCAGTGACGGGCGAGGAATTTGGGAAAAGAGCCACAGCGTCCACGGCCGAGTAGTAGCTTGCGAACCTGGCAGGGTCTTTGAAGGCGGCGTCTTTCGACCACGCAATCTCGACGTCCTTCACCGCCCGGATATCGGCTTGCCGCGTATCGGGAGGCACGCGAGTGCAGGCTGCCGTCACTCCCCATACACAGGCGCACCCAATCCAACTTTCGTAACGTCTCATCGTTCTATCTTGAAACTCGCTCTTGTACCGAACCATACTATACAACAGAAGGATGACTTCCGGCGGTCGCTCAGTGACAGTTTTGGCTTCGTTCCGGCAATCGGCGCGGAACGGCGGCGGGTTTCGAATTCAGTGCGCATAGCCCGCGGGCAATTCGGAATTGTCCATGTCCGTCACCACTTTCCAATTCCCGTCGGACTGCCTCTTCCATACGGTCAGGTAATTGCCTTTGTCGGTCACTGGCCGCTTGCTTTTCGGGTCCGACACCGTCCTGGAGTATTCGCCAATGGTATAAACCATGTCGCCGCCCTTCGAAGCCTCCACACGCGTGGAATGGAAGGTCAGCGCGAAGTTGGGGTCCGCCATCAAGGTTGTCAAGCCCGCTTGAATCCTATTCTTTCCGGCGACCGGCGGCGCATTCGGCGATAACACCAGCGCATCTTCGGCGTAATAACTCGCAAACCGGGCGGGATCTTTCAGGGCCGCGTCGCTCAGCCAGGCCGCTTCCAGGTTCTTCACCGCCCGCACATCGGCTGGCCGCGTATCGGCGGCGCTTCCACCAAGAGAAAATCCGACGATGTCGCTGCTGCAGGCCGCCGTCAGACCCAACAGGCAAGTGCATCCAACCAGAGCTAAGCGACCCTGCATCTTTCCGACTCTCTGCTTCGTCTGTGCCGAATCACACTATACACCAAGGCGCGCCGCGATTTGGGTACGAGGCTTGCATCAGAATTTTGGCGTCGCCGATGCCAACTCCTACCGCTCCCGCTCCCGACCCCCTTTGGTACAAGGATGCAATCGTTTACGAGGTTCACGTGCGCGCCTTCTTCGACCAGAATGGCGACGGCATGGGCGATTTCGCCGGCCTGACGCAGAAGCTCGACTATCTGCAGGACCTCGGCGTGACCGCCATCTGGGTGCTGCCGTTCTGCCCCTCCCCTTGGCGCGACGATGGCTACGACATTTCCGATTACTCCAACGTGCACCCCGCCTACGGAACCCTGCGCGATTTCCAGACGTTTCTGCGCGAGGCCCACAATCGCGGCCTGCGGGTAATCAGCGAGCTGGTCTTAAACCACACGTCCGATCAGCACGTCTGGTTCCAGCGCTCGCGCCGCGCCGCGCCCGGTTCGCGCTGGCGCAATTACTACGTGTGGAGCGATTCGCCCGAGCGCTACACCGACGCCCGGATCATCTTCAAGGATTTCGAGACCTCGAACTGGACCTGGGACCCCGTGGCCAAGGCGTACTATTGGCATCGCTTTTACGCGCATCAGCCGGATTTGAACTTCGACAATCCGGAAGTCCACACCGCCATGCTCAGTGCGGTGGATTTCTGGCTGGCCATGGGCGTCGACGGGTTGCGCCTGGACGCTGTGCCGTACCTTTACGAGCGCGAGGGCACCAACTGCGAGAATCTGGCGGAGACGCACGGGTTCCTAAGGGAGCTCCGCGCCCACGTGGATTCCCACCACACCGGCAAAATGCTGCTGGCGGAAGCCAACCAGTGGCCGGAAGACGCCATCGCGTATTTCGGCGCGGGCGACGAATGTCACATGGCGTTCCACTTCCCGCTGATGCCGCGGCTCTTCATGTCGACGCGCATGGAAGACCGCTATCCGGTGACGGAGATTCTGCAGCTCACGCCCGCGATTCCGGATTCGTGCCAGTGGGCGCTGTTCCTGCGCAATCACGACGAGCTGACGCTCGAAATGGTCACCGACGAAGAGCGCGATTATATGTACCGCGTCTATGCGCAGGACCGGAATATGCGGATCAACCTGGGAATCCGCCGCCGCCTGGCGCCCCTGCTCGATAACGACCGCCGCTGCATCGAGCTGATGAACGCGCTGCTATTCTCACTGCCCGGCACGCCGGTGATTTACTACGGCGACGAAATCGGCATGGGCGACAATTTCTATCTGGGCGATCGCAACGGCGTGCGCACGCCGATGCAGTGGTCGGGCGACCGTAATGCCGGCTTTTCGCGCGCCAATCCGCAGCGTCTTTACCTGCCCGCCATAATCGACCCGGAATACCACTACGAAGCCCTCAACGTAGAGGCGCAGCAGAACAATCCGCACTCGCTGCTGTGGTGGATGAAACGCGTTCTCGCCCAGCGCAAGCAGCTGCGCGCCTTGGGCCGCGGCTCCATCGAGTTTCTGTATCCTGAGAACCGCCGCATTCTGGCGTTTGTGCGCAGTTATGAGGGCGAGAGCGTGCTGGTGGTGGCGAATCTCTCGCGCTTTGCGCAATGTTGTGAGATGGCGCTGGCGAAGTTTCAGGGAATGGTGCCGCAAGAGCTTTTCGGCAAGACGGAATTCCCGGCGATTACCGACAAACCGTACTTCCTCTCGCTGGGCCCGCACGCATTCTACTGGTTTGCGCTGCATCCGAAAGAGGCCGCGCAAGAGACTCTGCGAGTTACCAGCGGGCCGCCGCCGGTGATTGCCATCGAAACCTGGGAAAACGTGTTTTCAAGGCCGGTGCGCGACGCGCTGAATCGGATGATGCCGGCGTTCCTGCGCGCGCGGCGGTGGTTCCGCGGCAAGAACCGCGCCATCCGGCTGACGGAGATTTTCGACATCGTTCGTCTGCCGAAATCCGGCGGATACCTGCTTCTGGTCCGTGTGGAATATGGCGATGGCGAACCGGAGTTATACACACTGCCCCTGGCTATCGCGCGTGATATCGTGGGCGATATCACGCACGGCGACGGGCATAAAGACAGCCCCGATCTCCAGCGCGTGCTGGCGCAACTGCAAGCCCCGGATGGGTCTGTGGGATTGCTGCACAGCGGCCTCGAAAGCCGCGAGTATTGCGATGAGCTGCTGGGCGCGATTGTGCGCCGCAAACGGTTGGTCGGCGAGCGCGGCGAACTGGTCGCATCGCACACGCGGGCGTTCCGCGCATTGTGGGGCGCGGACCGGCCGGCGCTCGAACCCGCGCTATCCAAAGCCGATCAGGACAACACCACCGTCTTCTTCGGCGACCGCTTCGCTCTCAAGCTGCTGCGCAAAATCGAAGAAGGACCGAACCCCGAGCAGGAAATCGGCGCCATGCTCACCGAAGAGAAATTCGAGCACGCTGCGCCGCTGGCTGGAACCATTGAATACCGCAGCGCGGACGGCGGTTGCATGGTGATGGCGCTGCTGCATGGCTTCGTCCGCCAGGGCTCGGAAGCATATCAATACACGCTGCACCACCTGGGATTGTTCTTTGAGCACGCGCTGGCGCGTAGCGCGGCCGGGCATCCGGAACAAACCGCGGAACAGATCCCGGCGGAGACGCCGGCCGATTCGGCGCGCGAGCTGATGACGTCTTACCTGGAATTCGTGCGCCTGCTGGCGGTGCGCACCGCGGAGATGCACCTGGCGCTGGCGTCGCATCGCGAAGATCCAAGGTTTGCCCCCGAGCCCTATACCGATTTCTACCGGCACGGGCTGTATCACGGATTGCTGGCCAGGATGGGCCGCACCATGGAGCAGTTGCGCCTGTACCTTGATCCACTGAAGCTCGACGGGCTGTCGGATCCGGCGCGCGAAGAAGCCAATGCCGCGCTCGGCCGCCAGGGCGCCATTCACGATCGTTATCGATATTTGCGCGACAACCGGTTCACCGCGGCGCGTATACGCGTTCACGGTGACTATCACCTGGCGCAGGCGCTCTACACCGGCAAAGACTTCGTGGCCATCGATTTCGAAGGCGACGCCAGCCGCCCGCTGAGTGAACGGCGCATCAAGCGCTCGCCGCTGGAAGACGTGGCGGGGATGCTCGATTCGTTCTATCACGCCTCGCACGCGGCATTGTACGGGCAGGAGCCGGGAGTCATTCCACGGCCGGAATCGCTCGGCGCGCTGGAGGCCTGGGCCAAGTCGTGGTCGCGCACGGCGGGCTCGGAATTTCTGGCGGCGTACCTGGCCGCGCCCGGAATATCGGAGCTGCTGCCGCAGAATCCGGAGCAGATTCGCGCCCTGATCCGAATCTTCCTTATCGACCATGCATTGCGCAAGCTCGCCTATGAATTGACGCACGCGCCGGAGCGGATTCGCATTCCGGCGCACGCCCTGAACGAACTTCTGGAGACCGTTGTATGACCGTGCCCGGATCCACTTACCGCGTGCAGTTCAACCCCGATTTCCGCTTTGTGGATGGCCGCGACCTGGCGCCATACCTCAGCGAGCTGGGCGTGACGGACCTTTACTCTTCGCCGCGATACAAAGCGCGCCGCGGCAGCTCGCATGGGTACGACATCACCAATCCGCTGCGCGTGAATCCCGAGTTGGGAAGCGAAGAGGATTTCGATGAGATGGCCGAGAAGCTGCGCCACTATGGCATGGGGCTGCTGCTCGATACCGTGCCCAACCACATGGCCGCGAACTATGAGAACCCGTGGTGGATGGATGTGCTGGAAAACGGCAAAGCTTCGGAGTACGCGGCGTACTTCGATATCGATTGGCATCCACCCGCGGCGAAGGCGGCCTTCCTGCAGGAGAACCGCGTGCTGTTGCCGGTGTTGGGCGATCTCTATGGCAACGTGCTCACGGCCCGGCAATTCACGCTGAAGTTCGAAGACACCGGCATGTACGTACGCTATTTCGACAGGCGGCTTCCGCTGGACCCGAAATCGTATGCGACGGTGCTGGCCCGTTGTCTCGATGCGGAGGGAATTGGCGCCATTATGCAGGGCCTCGCGCGATTGCCCGATCGCGACGACGAATCCCCGGACCGGGTTGCGGAGCGGCGGCGCGAAAAAGACCGCTTGAAAGAGACGTTGTGGCGCGCTTACCAGGCCAACGCCGAAGTGAAGCGCGCCGTGGACGACGCGCTGCTGTTCTTCTCCGATTCCGCGGACGATCTGGACCGGCTGCTGGCGCAGCAGGCCTACCGCCTGGCGTACTGGAAGATCGGCTACGAGGAGATCAACTACCGGCGATTCTTCGATATCAACGAACTGGTGGCGTTGCGCATCGAAGCTCCCGAGGTGTTCGACAACCGCAACCGCAAGACGCTGGAACTGGTGCGCAGCGGCAAGGTGACGGGCCTGCGCATCGACCATATCGACGGCCTTTGGGACCCGGGCTGCTTCCTCAAGCGGCTGCAGAGCTCGGCGGGCAATGGCGCGCCTTTCTATATTGTGGTGGAGAAAATTCTGGGGCGCGATGAGCCGCTGCCGCGCGAATGGCCGGTGAGCGGAACCACGGGCTACGATTTTCTCAACGCCCTGAACGGCATATTCGTCGAGCCGGCGGGCCTGGCGAAGATGCAGGAGATCTACAACCAGCGGACCGGCGATGCCATGCCCTTCGCCGAAGTCTGCTACCAATGCAACAAGCTGGTAATGCATAGGCTCTTCGCCGGCGACGTGAAAGCCCTGGTAAACCGGCTGTGCGCGCTGGCCGCGTACCACCGCCAGGCGCGAGACATCCCGGTGTCCGAGCTTTCCGACGCGTTCGTGGAGGTGACAGCTTGCCTGCCCGTATACCGCACGTATATTCATAACGACCACATTGCGGAGAGCGACCGCGGCTACATCCAGCGGACCATTGAGCTGGCCCGGCGGCGGACATCGCCCGAAAAGGTGAGCGACGCCGCCTTCGAATTTCTACGTGCGGTGCTGTTGCTCGAGCCGCCGGAATATCTTGCGGACCGCGATCGCGACTGGCTGAACTTCGTGATGCGCTGGCAGCAGTTTTCGGGACCGGCGATGGCGAAGGGCCTCGAAGATACCGCGGCGTACCGCAGCAACGCTTTGCTTTCGCTCAACGAAGTGGGCGGCGACTCGCTGCGCGAGAAGCCGCCGATGACGCTCGACGAATTCCACCAGTTCAACCGCCGGCGCCTGGAAGAGTGGCCGGATACGCTGAACACAACCTCGACGCACGATACCAAGCGCGGTGAAGACCTGCGCGCCCGCCTCAACGTGCTCACCGAAATGCCCGGCGAATGGGAGCGGCGCCTGGACCTTTGGATGGGCTGGAATGCGCATCACAAACTGCCGGTGGACGGCGTGACGGCGCCGGGCGCCAGCGAGGAGGTGCTGATTTATCAGACCCTGCTGGGCGCGTGGCCGCCGAGCGCCTCCGATGAGCAGGCCCTCCCCGATCGCGTGAAGGAGTTTCTGGTGAAGGCGCTGCGCGAAGCCAAGCAGAGCAGCAATTGGATCGCCCCGCATGAAGAGTACGAGGCCGCGGTGAAGCAATTCGTGGACCGCATTTTAGCCGGCGATTCGCCGTTCCGCGCCGACTTCTTGGAATTTCAACGGACCATCGCGCGCTACGGAGCCGTCAACGGACTAAGCCAGTTGGCGATCAAGATTGCGTCGCCGGGGGTGCCGGATTTCTACCAGGGCGCCGAATTGTGGCAGCTCAGTCTGGTGGATCCCGATAACCGGCGGCCGGTGGATTATAGGCGGATTATGGGGCTGCTCGAAAAGCTCCGCCGGCGCGACTCCGAGGACCGGATCTCGTTGATCCGCGAACTGGCGGCCAATCCGCTGCAGGACGAGATGAAGCTCTTTGTCACGTACAAGGCGCTTGATTTTCGCAAGACCAACCGCGAGTTATTCGCACGCGGGGAATACCTGCCGCTCCGGGCATCGGGCCAATTCGGTGCGCATGTCTGCGCGTTTGCGCGACGGCTGGGCGATCGCTGGGCGCTGCTGGTGGCGCCGCGGTGGATGTCCCAGGTTTCGGATTGGGCGGATACGCGCGTGGAGCTGCCGGAGGGAGCGCCCGCGGAATGGCGCGACGTGTTGACGGGGTTGATCCCGGCCGGATGGAGCCTGGCGCAACTGCTGGCGGAATTTCCAGTTGCGATGCTGACTCTCAGTTCTTAGTGGCGCGGGGCCATGCCCTGCGAACCCCGCAGGCGCAGTTGATGTAAGCTAAATCCACTGTGCCGAAGAAACATCTGAATATTCTTTTCCTCTGCGCCCTATCCACCATGGCCAGCGCCCAGTCCGTCACCATCAAGACCACCACGATCATCGATGGCAAGGGCCAGGTGCTTCGCAACAAGGAGATCGTGGTGGAAAATGGCAAGATCGCGCGCATCGACGCCGCTTCGCATAAGCCCGATATCGATCTGAGCGGGCTGACCGTGACGCCCGGCTGGATCGACACCCACGCGCATCCCGGCTGGTATTTCGATAAGGACGGCCGCTACGATCCCGGCGGCCGCAACAGCAAGACCACGCCGCAGGAAGGCGCGCTGCGCACCGAGGCGAATGCATTCGCGACCCTGATGGGCGGGTTCACCACCATCCAGAGCCTGGGCCAGCCCATCGACGTTCCGCTGCGCGACCTGATCGCGCTGGGCGCCTTGCCGGGTCCGCGAATTCTCACCGCCATCCAGCCGATCACCGAAACCAGCGGCACGCCGGAGCAAATTCGCGCGCAAGTCCGCCAACTCAAGCAGCAGGGCGCCGACGTGATCAAGCTGTTCGCAACCGCCAGCATTCGCGATGGCGGCAAGATGACGATGACGAAGGAGCAAATCGACGCGGCCTGCGGTGAGGCGAAGGCTGTGGGACTGCGCGCCGCCGTGCATGCGCATGCATCCGATGGCGCGCGCGCGTCGATTGAAGCGGGATGCACCTCGATTGAGCACGGCACGTTTCTGGATGACGCGACGCTGGATCTGATGGTGGCGCACGGAACGTATTTCGACCCGAACTATCTGGTGCTGCACAATTACCTGGAGAACAAGGCGAAGTTCCTGGGCATCGGCAATTACAACGAGGAAGGCTTTGCATACATGGAAAAGGGACTGCCGCTGGTAGCCGATGTGTACAAGCGCGCGCGGGCGCATCACGTGAAGATCGTGCTGGGGACGGACGCGGTGGCGGGGTCGCACGGACGGAACGCGGAGGAGTTCATCTACCGCGTGAAAGACGGCGGCGATAAGCCCATGGATGCGTTGATTACGGGAATGTCGATGGCAGCGGAGTCACTGAGGATGGGAGACAAGATTGGGTCGATCGCGGTGGGGATGCAGGCGGACCTGGTGGCGGTGAAGGGCAATCCGCTTGAGGATATTACGGCTGTACGGAATGTGGTCTTTGTGATGAAGGGCGGAACGATTTATAGGAACGGGGTGAAGTAGCGCGGGCCCATGGCCTGCGAGCCGTTGTCTTCACAAGATAACACCGTTGGCGCCTCGAAGATGCTTTTCGAAGGCCGTTCCCTTCGCCACGTTCATCTTGAAACCAAGCCTCGGCCATGGGCCGGCGCCACCTTCACGCCGCCGGAGTCACGGAGGATGGGAGACAAGATTGGATCGATTGCGGTGCGTACGCCGCACGCCCGATATCGCATTCGCGTTGCATGTCTGCCCGTGCTCCACGAAAGTGAGAAGCTGGGAAGGGCACGGACGGCGATATCGACTCCGGGCTGCGCAATTCTGCGACCGGAAGAGAAAGGACTGACAGATGATCGATCGAGACATCCAATCAATGCAACTTACCAGAAGGCAACTTGTCCAGTTGGCCGCCGGAATATCCGCCGGCGCTGCACTTGGCAGGGCTCAGACTGTGCGTGGCGGCGCCGCCGCGTTCCACACTCAAGGCTCCACGCTCACACTCGGCAATCCGCACCTCTCCATGTCATGGCGCTCGGCTGACGGTCGCCTGGCGGCGGTCGAGCTGGCTGACCTTCACACGGCGCAGAAGATCGCGCTGGGTCCCGATGTCTTCCGGCTCGAGCTGACAGGCGGCCGGGTCTTGAGATCCAGCGAAATGGCCCTGACTCAGAAGCCCAGGTCCGCTCGTCTCTCCGGCGACCCTAAGTCCATTCAGAGGGCTGGACAGCGTCAGGGCAGGGAATTGACGGCCGCCTTTCGCGATGCGGAAACCGGCGCGGTTCTGACATGGCGAGCGATCGTACTCGATGATTCGCGGTATGTCCGGCAAGAGCTGACGATCGTCGCCGGGGCTCAAGACTTTCCGCTGCGCGAGATTGTCCTGTGGGATTTCGACTCTCCCGGCGCCAAGGCTGTGGGTACGGTGAAAGGGTCGCCGGTAGTTGCGGGCTCGTTCTTCTTGGGATTCGAGCATCCGCTTTCGCTGACCAGCGTGGCCAGTCCGCATGTGCGATGTTCGCTGCCCAGGCAGCTACCCGTTCGCGCGGGGCAATCCCTGGCGTGCTCTTCGGTAATCGGGACTACTCCGGAAGGCCAACTGCGGCGGGGATTCCTCGAGTACGTGGAAGACCAGCGGGCCCATCCGTTTCGCACATTTCTCCACTACAACAGTTGGTACGACCTGGGGTACTTCAATCACTACGATGAGGCTGGGGTGCTCGACAGAATCAAGGCGTTCGGCGCGGAACTGAAGGTGAAGCGTGGGGCGGCGCTCGATTCCTTCTTGTTTGACGATGGCTGGGACGATCCTTCCAGCCTATGGAATTTTCACTCGGGATTCCCCAACGGGTTCGCCAATGCGGCCAAGGCCGCGGCCGCGTATGGGGCGGGAATCGGCGTCTGGCTTTCTCCCTGGGGAGGCTACGGGGCCCCCAAAGCGGAGCGCGTGAAGTATGGCCGCGAGCAGGGATTCGAGATTGTGCGGGACGGATTCGCGCTTTCGGGCCCTAAGTATTATGAACGCTTTCGCGACGTCTGCCACCGCATGATTACCGACTACAAGGTCAACCAATTCAAGATTGACGGCACCGGCAACGCCAACAGCGTGGTGGCAGGGAGCCGGTTCGACAGCGATTTCGATGCGGCTATCTCACTGATCGGCGACCTGCGGAAGTCGAGCCCCGATCTCTATGTGAATCTGACTACCGGTACCTATCCATCCCCGTTCTGGCTTCGCTTCGCGGACTCTATCTGGCGCGGCGGTTCGGACCATGATTTCGCCGGCGTGGGGCCCTGGCGCCAAAAGTGGATCACCTACCGGGATGCAAATACCTTTCGCCGTGTAGTGACCGCGGGTCCGCTGTTCCCCATCAACTCACTAATGTTGCACGGGCTGATCTATGCTAAGAAAGCCAAGAATCTGGATACGGACCCGGGTGGCGATTTCCGTAGCGAGATACACGACTATTTCGGAACCGGGACGCAGTTACAAGAGATGTATATCTCACCGGAGCTTTTGTCCACGGAGAATTGGGACGATCTGGCGGAGGCAGCCCGTTGGTCCCGAAGTCACTCCCAGACTCTGATCGATAACCACTGGATCGGCGGCGACCCTGCCCAATTGGAGATATATGGATGGGCGGCATGGTCCCCCGCCGCGGGCATACTGACACTCCGCAATCCGAACGAGAAACCACAGACACTCAGCGTCGATATCGGGGCAGCTTTTGAGTTACCGCCGAACGCCCCGCGCCGCTATCGCGCGGCCAGCCCATGGAAGAGCGACTCCGGCAAGTTTGAGCAGACTCTCGAAGCCGGTAAGCCTCAGGAATTTCAGTTGGCCCCATTCGAGGTCCGCAACCTCAATTGTGCGCCTGTAGGTTAAAGAGACCTGTTGGTGAGGGCATCGAGCGCTGGTCAGGCTGGCGGGGATGGCTCCTCTTATCTGAGCCTACATTTCTGGTAACCTTGTGCGCGCGCAACAGTATTGATCTCATGGAAATCGGCATGAGATTTTCGCAATTCGCACGTTGGACGACGCTTTGCGGAATGGCCTTGGCGTCACTTAGCGGCGCGTGGGCGCAGCCGTCGAAGTTAATCGAGGTGGCTTCCGTCAAGCCGAGCGGCAACACCAGCGCAGACTCGAATCTCGATAGCGTACGAGGTAGACTAACCGCTACGAACATATCTGTGGGGTATCTGATTCGCTTCGCCTATGGCGTGAAGGACTATCAGATGGAGCGGGCGCCAGGATGGGTCGATAGCGCGCTATATGACATCGCGGCGAAAAGCGCTAACAGCAAGACCGGTAGCCTGGAGGACCTAAAAGCGATGGTGCGCGAACTGCTGGCTGACCGATTCCAACTTACACCTCACCGTGAGACGAAGCCAATGCGGATTTACGTGCTGGTAGTGGCCAAGAGCGGGCCGAAGCTGACGCTGCACAATGACGGGACCGGAGCCGGAACCCGGAAGGGGTGCGGACACCTGGCCGGCTCGCGCCTGACAATGGACGTCTTCGCCACGGTGTTGTCGAGAGAGCTTGAGACCGACGTAATCAACCAAACCGGCCTGCCCGGGAAATACGACTTTCAACTCGATTGGGCGCCCGATTCTCATCCCTGCCGCGTGGCGGCGGATAGCCAAGGTGGTTCGGCGGCAACCGATCCATCTGGCTTGCCTTCGCTCTATACGGCCCTGCAGCAGCAACTCGGACTGAAGATGGAATCGGCGAAAGGGCCCGTTGAGTTCCTGGTCATAGATCGCGTGGAGCGGCCCTCCGAGAATTAGCATTAGTGGTCCGCGTAGATCGCTCGGATGAAGCGACGAGCGCGTGTGATGCGGAAGCGTCGGGCCGCGGTCTATTCGTCCCGCAGGGCAATCATTGGGTCCACTCGCATGGCCCTGCGCGCCGGGAACCATGCCGCCGCGAAGGCGACGGCCAGCAGTATGGCTATTGCGGCAATCATGGTGGCCGGGTCGTTCGGGCCAATGCCAAACAGCAGCGTGGCCAATACGCGGCGCACGGCCAGGCATCCCACCGCGCCCAGCGCCGCGCCCACGCAGGCCAGCGCCAGCGCGCGCCCCGTGACCATGCGGAACACCAGCGCCGGCTGCGCCCCCAGCGCCAGCCGGATACCGATCTGGGCGCGATTTGTGGTGACCATGTATGACATCACTCCGTACAATCCCACGGCGGCCAGCAACAATGCGAGCACGGCGAAGGCGCCCAGAATCTCCATCTGGAAGCGCTGCCGCGCCAGCGAGCCGGCCAGCACCGCGTCCATGGTTCGCGCGGTGGGAACGGCTTCCGGATTCACCGCGTGGACCGCGTTGCGCACGGCGCCGGCCAGGCTTGCGGGCTCGCCGTGCGTCCGCACCACCAGGACGCCGCCGCTCAGCAGGCCTTGGCTTTGCTGCTGCGTGTAGCTGACATAGGCTGCCGGATAAGGCCTGCCGGCCAGGCTTTGGCGGACGTCGGCGGCCACGCCCACAATGGTAAGCCACTGTTCTTTGCGTCCGAAACTATCGAACCAGACACGCTGCCCGATGGGTTCGGCGCCGGGCCAGTAGACGCGCGCCATCTCCGCGCTGACGATCGCCACCGGCTGGCTGTTCTCCGAATCCCCATCGGTGAAGTCGCGGCCGCGCACCAGCGGAATCCGCAGCGCCTTCAAGTAGCCCGGGCTGACCACCGTGTAGTCGGCGTCGGCGGCTCCCGTCTGCGCTCGCCGGCCTTCGATGAAAAAGTGCCCGTCGGGTGGAGGGCTGTCGATCGGCAGGCTCTGGGTAGTGCCGGCAGATTCCACGCCCGGGATGGCGCGCACCCGATCCAGAAGATCGCGGTACTTGGGAATCAGGCTGGCCCTCCCCTGAGTCTCGAACGATGTATTCACGGTCAGCACGTGGTCCGATCGGAAGCCGGGGTCGACAGCTTGCAGCTTCCAAAAGCTGCGCGCCAGCAGTCCCGCGCCCGCCACTAGAACCAGCGAGAGGCACACTTCCGAGACCACCAGCGCCGCCAGCGTGCGGTGCGACCGTTTGCCGGCGGTGGCCGAGCGCGAGCCCGATTTCAGAGCTTCGTTCACGTTCATCCCGCACGCCCGCCACGCCGGCAAAATTCCGAAGAGCAGCCCGGCCGCCGCGGAGACCGCCATCGCAAACGCGATCACGCCGCCGTCGATCCGGATATCGCCCACGCGCGGCACTTCGGCGGGCAGCAGCACCCGCAGCAGATCCATGGACCAGATTGCCAGCAACATCCCCAACGAGCCGCCGGCGAGCGCCAGCAGCATGCTCTCGCCGAGCATCTGCCGTATCAGGTGGCGGCGCGAGGCGCCCAGCGCATTGCGCACAGCGAACTCGCGCGCCCGCGCCGTCACGCGGACCAACAGCAGGTTGGCGACGTTTACGCAGACAATCAGCAGCAGGAATCCCACCGCGCCGAACAGCATCAGCAGCGCCGGCCGCACCTGTCCCACCAGGTGCGCTTGCAGCGGCTCCACGGCCGCGTCTTTCGACTGAAACGACGACGGGTGCTCTCTTTTGATGCGTCGTTCGATGCCGCTGACGTCGGCCTGCGCGCGCTGCCAGGACACGCCGGACCACAGCCTGCCAACCACGCGCCCGTTGTGTGCGGTGCGGGCATTCATGCCCGGATCGCCGAACGTGGCGATGGGCATCCACAGCTCAACTTTATCGGGAAAGCCGAAGCCCGGCGGCATGATCCCGATTATGGTAAGCTCCACGCCGGCCAACCGGATGGAACGGCCGATCACAGCGGGGTTGCCGCCGAAGGCGCGCAGCCACAACCCGTAGCCCATCACGGCCGTGGGCGCGGTCCCTTCCATCTGCTCGGCGGGCGAGAAAGTCCGGCCGGTTCTTGCCGAAACGCCCATGACGGCAAAGAAATCCCGAGTCACAAGGGCAACATGGGTACTCTGTGGAAGATCGCCGCCGGTGACGGTGGCGGGGCCCTCTTCATAGGCCGCCATGACAGCGAAGCTGTGATTCTGCTCCTGCCAGTCCAGGAAATTCCGCAACGCCACCTGCGTCTGCTTCCCGGAATCGTTGACCTCGGCGATCCAGCCGATCCGGCCGGGTTCGGGGTACGGCAACGGATTGAGCAGCACCGCCTTGACCACGCTGAAGAGCGCGGCGCCGGCGCCCACTCCGAGCGCCACTGTCAGGATCGAAATTGCCGTGAGACTGGGAACGCGCAGCAAGGCGCGGACGCCGTGTCGAATCTCCTGGAGCAGCATGCGGCTGCGTTATGCAATTGCGGCGCCAGGCTAAGCTGTTGGAATTTCGATGTGTGCGATCGCTCCGGTGTCCGGTCGTGGGACTAACAGTGTCCGCCCATTCCCGCCATCGGCCGCGAGTGCGTTTTGTTCTACTGCTTCTCCGGGCCTATATGAAAGACGATGGTCACATTGCTCGAGACCGGCGTTTGCCCCCGGCGGGCCGGCTGAAAACGGCACCGGCGCGCGGCATCGGTTGCGGCCCTCAGCAACAGCGCGTGTATGCCCTTATCGGCGATCGCTTCCGCGCGGGTCACGCGCCCCGCTTCGTTAACATCGACGCGAACACTCACGGCCACTGAGTGTGTCAGAATCGGCAACAACTCACGCGGCGTCTGCACTCCTTCCTGAGCAATAAGGACCGGGGCTACATAGCCTTCCTCCTGCGGTTTGGCCGGCTCGCTCTGGGGCACGGCGACGGCCGGCGACGACGCGGACCCCACTGGCTGCGGCGCAGGTAGATCGACACGCTGCGAACTCGCCTGGACGGCAGGTTTGACCGGCTCGCTGCGGGGTGTGGTGACGGCCGGCGGCGCCGATGCGGACCCTGCTGGCTGCGGCGCGGGTAGGTCGACACGCTGCGAGCTCGCCTGGACAGCCGGTTTTGCCGGCTCGCTACGGGGCGTGACGAGGGCTGGAGGCGGCGACACCGACCCCGGTGAGAGCGCGGGTAGATCGACACGCTGCGGGCTCGCCTGGATGGCGGTTGTGGCCGGCTCGCTCCGGGGTATAGCGATGGCTGGCGGCGACGACGCGGAGCCCAGTAGCGACGCCGGTAGTTCGACACGCTGCGAATTCGGCCGTACGGCCGGAGGCTCTGGAAGCTCAACCGGAGACTTTATCGCGCGATCTGCGGCCGGTGGAGCAAAAGCATGGGTCGATGCCGCGCGCTGCGTCTTCACCTCGAACGGAACGCGGGAGCCGGGTTGGCCGTTACTACCGGACTGCGCCTGCGACGGTCTTCTCAAGAGCACCAGAACCGATTCTTGCCTGGTGGTTTGTTTATCCTTAAGCGTAGTCAACCGCACGGAGACCTGATCCGACACAGGCGTGTACAACAGGCTGCCGAACCGGACCTGATCGGCGGTCATCGGAATCTGTCGCGCCGCGCCCCCATCTTCAATGTCGAGAACTCCGGAAGTAGCGCTGGCGACTTCCGGTGAATTGAGATCCCACACGATCTTCAGGTCCTCGCCTTGCCGCTCTGCCCGAAGGGACGCTCGGGCGTCAGGCGGCGCGCTCCTGGCCGCGTCCACATTAGCAGCTCGGTTAATCGGCCGGTATAGGAACAGGACCGCGGACAAGGACAGGACGGCTACCAAGATGACGAACGCAAGCGTCCATAAGCGGGTAGCCGCCGGTCTGGCTGAAACCGGTCTTACGCTTGCGGCAGCGGGCGGAGAACTCAAGCCGGAACTAGGCGGCGGAGGTGCGGGGGCGGCGGTGGCAACTGCTTCTTCGACGGCGCTTCTCACGCGCTGCGCTTCGCGTTCGGTCAACCTGGCCGCATCGAGAGGGAACTCAAGGAGCGGAAGATTCAGATATGCACCGTGCTCCAAAAAGAAGAAATTGGCCTCGGGATTTCCCGCGCGGCGCTCGATCAGGAGGACCACGGATCCGGGCCTTGCAAAGAGCTCTACCGCGAGATCGATTTCGTCCGGTGTGAGCTCGAGCGAGTTTCCTTCGCGAATCCGGTAGAAGCCCACCACGGGTTCGTGCGCTTCCGCGATCGCCCGGCGCATCTCTTCCATCCCAAATACCGGCAGGGCGCGACTGCTCTCCACCACGGCGCCGACGGCGCTGGACTGCCCGTAGATAATCCCCTGGCGATCTCCGCCCTCACTACGGACGATTGCCTGCAAAGTCTCAATCAGGGAAATATGGATGCTGACCGGGACTGGGCAGCCAGGGAACGAGCACCGATACACCGGCGCTGCCGACGCCCTCGCGATAGTGGCCATAAACTTCACAGGCAGCCATTATACTGAATTAAAAGTGCAACTAAAGTACCGACTTTTGGGGAACGGTACTGCCCACAGGGGATTGCCGGATGGCGTCGGAAGGAAAGCGCTCGTCGCCAAATCTTCAGCTGGCTTCGTATCGCGTTTGGCCCGCGTCGGGCGCCCGAATCGACGGCGCCGCGCGATGGCCGGTCGGCGTATACTCAATGGGGAGAACCCCGATGGCAGCAATTCAATTCACACTCAACGGCAAGCCGCAGTCCGTTGATGCGGTTCCAGCGATGCCCTTGTTATGGGTATTGCGCGACTCGCTCGGCTTGACCGGAACCAAGTATGGCTGCGGCATGGCGCTGTGCGGCGCCTGCACGGTGCATATCAACGGGCAGCCGATGCGCTCCTGCTCCACGCCGCTTTCGAGCGTTGCGGGCAAGCACGTCACCACTATTGAAGGCCTTTCCCCTAATGGCAATCATCCCGTGCAGCGCGCCTGGGTTGAGGAGGATGTGCCGCAGTGCGGTTACTGTCAATCCGGCCAGATCATGACCGCGGCCGCCCTGCTCTCGAAGACGTCGCGGCCCACCGATGCCGATATCGATGAGGCCATGCGCAACAATATTTGCCGCTGCGGCGCCTATCAATCCATCCGCAAGGCGGTGCATCTGGCGGCGCAATATCAAGCGGCGGACAAGCCGGCGCGCGGAGGTGAGGAATGAGCCCGGTCACGACATTCGATCGTCGAGGATTTCTGAAGACCGCGGCGGGCGGCCTGCTGCTGGGCTTCCATCTGTCGCGCGGCTCGAAGCTGAGCGCTGCCGTATCCGATAATGTCTCGGACAGTGTTTCGGACAATAAGTTGAACGCATGGGTACACGTGGGCACGGACGACTACGTGACGCTCTTCATCCACAAGGCCGAGATGGGGCAGGGCACGGTCACTTCGCTCTCCATGCTTCTCGCCGAGGAGCTGGAGTGCGATTGGAACAAGATCCGCACCGAGTTTCCGGGTATCGACCGCGCCTTCGGAGGGAATCAGGGCGTGGTAGGAAGCCAGAGCATCCGGTCCTCCTGGCAGACGCTGCGGCAGGCGGGCGCTACTGCGCGCGAGATGCTGATTCAGGCGGCCGCGCAAAAATGGGGCGTGGATAAAACCCAGTGCCGCGCGGAGAACAACGCCGTTATCAATACGGCCACTAATACGCGGCTGAGTTACGGCGAGCTGGCCGAGGCCGCCGCAAAGATGGCGCCGCCAACCGGCGTGGCATTGAAAGATCCGAGCCAGTTCCGCATCCTCGGCAAACCGCGCAAGCGCCTCGATACGCCGGCAAAGACCACCGGCCGCGCCGTGTTCGGCATCGATGTGCGTGTGCCCAACATGCTCTATGCCGCGGCTGCGCGCTGCCCGGTATTCGGCGGTAAGGTGGCCAGTTTCGACGCGGCCAAAGCCAAGGCGATGCCCGGAGTGAAGCACGTGGTGCAGATCTCTTCGGGCGTGGCCGTGGTCGCCGATAACACCTGGAACGCCATTCAGGCGCGCAATGCATTGGTAGTCCAGTGGGACGAGGGCGCGCACTCCGGTCTCAACAGCGCGGGCATCCGCAAAGAATGGGTGGAGCTCGCGAACCAACCGGGCGCGGTTGCCCGGCGGGATGGCGACGCAGTTGGCGCGCTTGCGGGCGCAGCCAAAACGATCGAAGCGGTGTACGAAGCTCCCTACCTGGCGCACGCGCCCATGGAGCCGCTGAATTGCACTGCCGATGTGCGCGCGGATAGCTGCGAGGTGTGGGCGTCCACGCAGGGGCAATCGTCCGCGCTGCAGGAAGCCGTACGTGTGACCGGGCTCCGGCCCGATCAGGTGAAGATCAACACGAAATACATGGGCGGCGGATTCGGACGCCGTGCGCGCGCCGATTACATTGGCGAAGCGGTGGAGGCTTCGAAGGCCGTGGGTGCGCCGGTGCAACTCACCTGGGCGCGCGAAGACGACATGCAGCAGGATTGGTACCGGCCGGCATCCTACACGCGCTTTGCAGGCGGTCTGGACGCTGACGGATGGCCGGTGGCGATGACTTCCCGCATCATTTGTCCGCCGTTTGGCGGCATGCGCAACGGCGTTTCCGGAACCGCGACGGAAGGCATCGTCGATACTCCGTATGCGATACCTAATGTGCTGGTGGATTATCACGCGGCGGACCCCGGCATTCCGGTGAGCTACTGGCGGTCGGTGGGCTATTCGCAGAATACGTTTTTTGCGGAGAGCTTCATCGACGAGCTGGCAGCGGCGGGCGGCAAGGATGCGCTCGAGTTTCGGCGCAAGCTGCTCCAGAAATCGCCGCGGCCTTTGGCGGTGTTGGAGCTGGCCGCCGAGAAGGCCGGTTGGGGCAAACCGCTGCCGGCCGGACGCGGGCGCGGCATCGCGCTGGTCAATAACATCGGCAGCTTCACGGCTGAGGTTGCGGAGGTCTCGGTTACTCAAGGCAAGCTGAAGGTGCATCGCGTGGTGTGCGCGGTGGATTGCGGACACGTGGTGAATCCGTCGGGCGTTGAGCAGCAAATTCAAAGCGGCATCGTCTATGGATTGAGCGCCGCGATGAAGGGCGCGATCACCATCGACCGCGGACGCGTGCAGCAGGCGAATTTCCACCAGTACGATGTTCTGCGCATCGATGAAATGCCGGTGGTGGAAGTGTATCTCGTTCCCAGCCAGGCCGCGCCAGGCGGGATCGGCGAGGCCAGCGTTCCGCCCATAGCGGCAGCGGTAGGCAATGCCGTTTTCGCCGTAACCGGGAAGCGTGTGCGGAAACTGCCAATGCGCTTCGACGATGTCGGGTAGCGTGTGGCCGCCCTCTGGATACAATGCCGTGGGCGTTATAATAAGGCCCAGCCTAGGCGGCGCGTCCGCCGGGCAACCGAGGCGACCATGAGTCGATGACCGCCGCGGTGGCCCATTTTCATGCAACGGCGTGTCGCGGGAGTGGTGATCGGTGGACCCGCGCACGTATGGAATAATGTTGGAAGCCATGGAAGAAATCACATTTCAAGTCCAGCGTAACGAACAATCGGGTTTGCTAACTGCATGGTGGGATGATTCCAGCGGGGCAGGCGGCATCACCACGCAGGGGCAAGATCTCCGCGACTTGCAGCAGCACATCACGGAAGCGGTTGGCGTTCACTTCGACGATGGCGCCGCTCCGAGCCGGATCCGCGTCCACTTCGTCAGCGATCCTATCCTGGTTCAGGCGTGAAACTGCCCCGGGATATCTCGGGAACGGATACAGTGGAGCGCTTGAGCGACTCGGCTTCTCAGTAATCAGGCAGGCGGGATCTCACGTAAGGCTGGCGCAGGGAGATCGGCGCGTCACGGTGCCGATGCATCGAATCTAGTGGTTGGCACACTTCAAAGTATCCTGCGTCAGGCGGGCGTCAGCCTGGATGACTTTCGGGACTCTTTGTAGGCTCATCCGAGGCCGTGTACGAGTAAGCCGACCGTACGCTCAGCGTAGACGACGCTGCCCTATCTGGCGGCGATACGATCAGCCATCGTTGTAGACTAAATAAAACCAAGAGTCGTAGAAGGAGGGTCCCTTTGCAGCAATCTCCACGCCTCGCCATTGGACTGATCTGCTTGGCTATGCTTGTTCGCGCTCAAACGGCGGAAGACGTTTTCCGGGCGATCCGCGCCGGGGACAACAGCACCCTGCGCAAAATGCCGGTGGACGCGAAGGACCAACTGGGCACTACGCCGCTTCATTACGCGGCGCTCTACGGCAACGCCGAGTCCGTGCGCATATTGCTGGATCGCGGCGCCGACCCGAATGCCCGCAACAAATCCGAGGCCACGCCGTTGATCTACGGCGCGTACAACTTCGACAAGGATGTGGGTAGGCGAAATTGCCATACTCGTTTAATTTTGGAAGGCCTTCTTGTTCTCGATCATTTCGGCTGTCACTGATCCGATAACCGCCGTTTCAAGCGTGGGTCGGACTGCGCTCTGGACAAGTGAGGCGCGACTCGTACAAAGCTCGGAGATGGGCGACGCGGAAAAGTCCCGATCTGGGAGACGACGAGTTCGTGGGGAGGATTTTGTCGCCGCCAGCCACGTGCCGCCGGAGCGCCGCCCTGAAATCCCCGAACGGGCCTCCGGGGGCTCCGCGCTGTCGGCGTTGGATTTCGGCGCTCTTAGGACGCGCTTACTTTAACGCCTATGGGATACAATGCGGCGCCTCGGGTTCCTCCAACCGGTGGCGCCGCCTGCTTTGACCAGTCACTCGTTTCTCAGTTCATTTGAAGCGTCCAGGAGGTGATGGTGTTCTGGTTGTCGTCTACGGCCGCGGCTCGAACCGCGGCTCCGTTCCCAATCGTCGTCAGCGCCACTCCAAACGCGCCTCCATTGTTCATGTCCACCGAAAACTGGCTGACGAACTGCCCTTGCGGCGTGAATTCCACCAGCTCGCTCGGCTGGTTCGGATCCACATTGGAACCGTCGCTATTGGCTACGATCAGGTCGCCGCTGGGCGCCAGCGCCAGGTCGATCGGACCGTGCAGGTGTGTGAGGTCCTGATAGACCATGGTCCCCGTGCCGGCGCTGGCTTCGAGTTCCCCCGCACCGGAAATGGAGTAGACCGCGTTGTCCGCGGAAGACGCCACGTACAGCAGGTCGTTCGGCGCGTCATAGTACAAGCCGGAGGGCCCCAAAACCAGGGCGGCTGGGTCCGTCCGGTGATTGAAGCCGGAGCCGATCTGCGTGGCGCGCAAGATCACTACGGCGCTGGGCGAAAGAGCCAGGTCGAGGCGCGTGATCGTGCCGCTGAGCACATTCGAAATGAAAACCTGAGCCGTGTCGCCGGCGTCGTGAATCGCCATGCCCCAGGGGCCGTTTACCAGGTTGGGGTTCGACAGCGCGCCTGCCAGGTTGCCGTTGCGGTCGATCACCAGCAAAGATCCGGCAGTGATGGTGGCCGATGTGCCGTCCGTAGTCGGCGTGTTGCCCACCAACACAAACCCGCCGCGCAAGACGCCGAGCGCCGCGGTAAGCCCCAGTCCCGACTGTCCCTGAAAGAAGAGCGAGGGCTGGCCGTGGGCGTCGATGCGGACGATAGTGGTTCCAGTGCCTTGCAGGTTCGAGCTGTTATTGAAGTTGGATACCAGGATGTCGGATGGCTGCAGCACGCCGTTGGTGCGGAATCCGCGGGGCACGAATGAAACGCCGTAGGGGTTTACGTCCCCGTTGGCAGGCACCGTGGAAACCGTCTGCGGCGGCAAAGGAAACAGTGGGCTGGGAGTTTGGGCCGCAGCGCCGGATGGCAGCGCGCAAATGGCTGCCGCCATCGCGCCAAGCAGCGTGGCAGTTGCCGCAGGCTTTCGCGCGGCGGCGTAAATTACTTCGCATAGGGTCGTCATTTGTTTCTCCAATGGTTGAAATTCGCGGCCGGTGGGCGGTTACATGCGCTCACTTGTATGCCGGCTCATAGTGGTTAGCGACATCGGCGCCCGGATTCCCTCACAGCCGGCGACCGCTGTAACATGTCCGCAAAGGATGGGGGATACTATATGGAATAGTAAACGCGGCAAAAGGCCGGACACGTGGTCGTGAACGCGGAGGAGAGCATGGCTCCGGAACAGCAATTAGTGACGCAGTTGCTGAGGGAATGGGGCGCCGGCAGCAAGCAGGCGCTCGACCAACTGATGCCGCTGGTCTATGAGCAGCTGAGGACTCTGGCGGCGCGGTGCCTGGCTTCCGAGCGCCCCGGCCACACGCTGCGCGCCACCGACCTGGTGAATGAGGCGTACGTGCGCCTGGTCCACTGCGAGCCGGATTTCAACAACCGCGTCCACTTCTTCGCCGTTTCGGCGCGCCTGCTGCGCCGCATCCTGGTGGACCACGCCCGCGCGCACAATCGCCAGAAGCGCGGCGCGGGCGGGGAAAAGATTACGCTGGACGAAGCGATGCTGGTGGGCCCCGCGATGCAGGGGGGCATCCTCGATCTGGACGAAGCCCTGGAGCGGCTGGCGGCTCAGGACAAGCGCAAGAGCGAAGTTGTCGAGCTCTTATTTTTCGGCGGCCTCACCTACGACGAAACCGCGGTGGCGCTGGAGATCTCTGCCGCCACCGTGCATCGCGAATTGCGGCTGGCCAAAGCCTGGCTGCATCGCGAACTGGCGTGCCGTTAGAGTCTTTTCCCGGATCTTTTTTATGGCAGCTCCCGCCAGCCCGGAACGTTGGAAACGCCTGGAGGAGCTTTTTCATCAGGCGCTGGAACTGGAGCCGGACCACCGCCGCCGTTTCCTGGATACGGAGTGCGGAGACGATGCCGGCCTGCGCGTGGAGATCGAATCCTTGTTACGATCTTCGACGGTGGAGGGCGCCGATTTCATTGAGGAGCCGTTGCGGGCGGCGGCGCGCGATTTCTACGCCGATCGGGCCCCCGCGCCGCTCGCTGAAGGCTCCTTCGTGTCGCACTACCGGATCCTTTCCACCCTGGGCGCCGGAGGAATGGGCCGGGTCTATCTGGCCGAGGACTCGCGACTCGGGCGCAAGGTTGCGCTGAAGACGCTGACGCCGGGCCGCATCCACGGCGCGCGCGCCCTCAGCCGCTTCGAACAGGAGGCCCGGGCAGCCTCCGCGCTCAATCACCCGAATATTTTAACCATCTACGAAGTGGGCCAGTTCGAGGGAGCCAACTTCATCGCCTCCGAGTTCGTCGATGGCGTGACGCTGCGGGAGAGACTGGCGGGAGGGAGGCTGGACGCCGATTCGGCGCTGGAGATCGCCATCCAGGTTGCCGCCGGATTGTCCGCGGCGCACGCGGCCCACATCGAGCATCGCGACATCAAGCCGGAAAACATCATTCTGCGGGATGACGGCCTGGTGAAAATTGTGGACTTCGGAATCGCCAAGCTGAGCCGCGAGGCCACCGGCGAGGAGTCCGGCGCCGCCAGGGGCACGTCCATAACGCTGCCGGGCGTCGTCCTGGGAACCGCGCGATACATGTCTCCCGAGCAGGCGCGGGGACTTCCGGTGGACGGGCGCACGGATGTGTTCAGCCTGGGAGCGGTGCTCTATGAGATGCTGGCCGGAAGGCCGGCGTTTGAAGGCGAGACTACCAGCGACGTGATTGCCGAGATTCTGAAGAGCGATCCGCCGCCGCTCGAGCAGCTTGCGCCGGAAGCGCCGTCCGAATTATGCGCCATCGTCTCCCGGGCCATGCGGAAAGATCTGGACGGCCGCCCCAATTCAGCAGAAGCACTGGCCAGCCTGCGCGCTCTCAAAGGGGATCGGGAATTCCACGCGCGGTTCGGCGCGGCGGCGTTACCCTCCCGCGGATCGCGCGTGGGCGCACTCAGGCGTTGGAGCCTGGCGCTGGCAATCGCGCTGGGGTTGTTCGTCGTGGCCGGCGCCGGATACCTGTGGAACCGGCTTGCCAGACCGCGCGCGCCCGAACTTCGCAGCCTGGCGATTCTGCCGTTCCGCAACTTGAAGCCCGATCCTTCCACGGACTTTCTCGGGTTCCCGCTGGCCGACGCCGTGATCACCAAACTCGGCTATATCAGCTCGCTCACGCTTCGACCCTCGTCCGCCGTCGAGGTCTATCGAAACCGTTTGGTGGATCCCCGAAAAGCCGCCGCCGAGTTGAACGTGAACACCCTGCTTACGGGCGCGTACCTGAAGGACGGCGATGAGCTGCGGATCACCACGCAATTGATCGACGTCCGCGCGGACCGGATCGTCTGGCGCGACACGCTCGACATCAAGTACGAGAAACTGCTAACGGTGGAGGACCGCGTCGCGCGGCAGATCATTGCCGGGCTGGAGCTGACTCTCTCTCCGGCCGAGGCCGGCCGTGTGCAGACTGCCGACCGGATCGACCAATCGGCGTATGAGAAATATCTCCGCGGTGTGGATCTTTACGCGATCAACGATTTCTTCAGCGCCATCCATTTGCTCGAAGAATCCGCCAGGATGGAACCCGGCTACGCTCTCACGTGGGCGCATCTTGGCCGGGCCTACGCGGCGAATGCGTCACTGCAGTTTGGCGGCCGCGAGCAGTACGCCAAGGCGCAGGCGGCATACGAAAAGGCTCTTGCCTTGAACCCGGCGCTGATTGAGCCAAGGGTATGGATGGCGAATCTGTTCACCGACCGGGGCCGCGTGGAGCAGGCCGTCCCGCTGCTGCGCGGCGTGCTGGCGAGCAATCCGAACAAAGCGGAAGCCCACTGGGAGCTGGGATATGCGTACCGCTTCGGCGGCATGCTGGACGATTCGGTGCGGGAGTGCGAGCTGGCGCGCCGGATCGACCCGGAAGTGAAGATCAACAGCTCGGCGATGAACTCCTACTTTTACCGGGGACAGTATGACGCGTTCCTGGCCAGCCTTCCTCAAATCGATTCCGTGTACATTCTTTTCTACCGCGGCTTGGGCGAATACTACAAACAGGATTTCGCCGGCGCGACGGCGCACTGGGACAGGGCTTTCGCGCAGGACCCCTCTTTGCTTCAGGCTGAAATCGGCGAGGCTATGGCGGATGGAATCCGGCGAAGGGACGACGAGGGATTGAGGCTGTTGCACGAGACGGAGGGCAAAATCGAAGCCCGCGGCGTGACCGACGCCGAAGGCATCTATAAGGTTAGCCAGGCGTATGCCGTGCTGGGAGACAAGGCGTCCGCGCTGCGCTTGCTGCGCCGCAGCATCGAAGGCGGCTTCTTCTGTTATCCCTACTTCGTCTCCGATCCGCTGCAGGAGACGCTTCACGGCGACCCCGCATTCGAAAAACTGATGGAACTCGCGCGGCAGCGGCACGAGCGCTTCCGGACCAAGTTTTTCGGAGATGGCCGATAGTGTTGCGCCGCGGGGGAGTCTCCTTCCGCTTCGACGAGACTGGTCAGAAACTGGACAACCGGAATCCGGAACAAAACAGCGCTTCGGACGCGGCGCGGCCCGCTGGCTCATTGATACACTACAATATGTCGATCAAGTTTTGGATATATTCACCGGAAGTTGATCGATGTTCTCTGCCAATCGAAAGCATCTTCGGACAAAAAAGCCGGAGCAACGGTTCAGGCGTCCGCAAGGCTCGGTTGGAAGGATCCTGAAGCGCTTTTCGGGCGATATGAACGTAGCTTTGGAGCTGGCGCGGGCCGGACGCGACTTCTATCGTCGCGGTTGGGTGCTCGGTACCAGCGGGAACTTCAGTGCGATCGAATCGCGCGAGCCTCTGCGAATCGCGATCACTCCGAGCGGAGTTTCGAAAGGCGCTCTGCGCGCAGAAGATTTCCTGATCGTCGATGAGGCGGCGCGCGTTGAAGCAGGCAAAGGACGTCCCTCCGCTGAAACCGCGCTTCATTTGACGATCTACGCCGCCAGGCCTGGAGCGGGCGCGGTGCTTCACACACATTCCGTTTGGGCGACACTCCTTTCCGAGCGTCACGGTTCGGAAGGCCGATTTGTCATCCAGGGCTACGAAATGTTGAAGGGGTTGCAGGGCGTTTCGACCCACGCGCACGCCGAACCGGTACCCGTCCTTCCCAATTCGCAAGACTATACGGCTTTGAGCCGGGCGCTACGCTCCACTCTGGCGGAATATCCGGGTGCGCACGGATTTCTCCTGCGGCGGCACGGGCTCTATACTTGGGGTGTAGACACTGCCGAAGCGAGAAGGCATGTCGAGATCTTCGAGTTTCTGTTCGAGGTGCTGGGCCGCTCGGCGTAGCTTGGCTAAGCCAGCTTGGCTAAGTTAGGAAACGATTATGGCTATTCTGCGAATTCCGGACGATAACCTGGTCTTGACCGACGAAGTTCGCGTCAAACAGCGTCTCGCGGCAATCGGTATCGGCTACGAAACTTGGCAGCCTGCGCACGCGCTGCGGGACGATTCGCCGGCGGACGAGGTGCTTGCCGCATACGCCGACGAGATCGAACGCCTGAAACTGCATGGAGGCTACCACACCGCCGACGTGATCGATGTCCATCCTCAAACCGCCGGACTCGACGAAATGCTCGCCCGGTTCAATCGCGAGCATTGGCACGACGAAGATGAAGTGCGCTTTATTCTCGCCGGGCGGGGTGTATTTCACATTCATCCTCAGGGCGCATCGGTGGTTGCGGTCGAAGTTGGACCGGGCGACCTGCTGCGTGTACCACGCGGAACACATCATTGGTTCGATCTGTGCGCGGACCGTAGAATTCGAGCCATCCGATTGTTTCAGGACAGTTCCGGATGGACGCCGCATTATACTGGGTCGGGTACGGACCAGCGCTATCAGCCGCTGTGCCTCGGTCCGGCGTATCTTCGGGCATCGTGACTCAGGTTGTGACCCCTGTCGTGGCCCCTGTTGTGATCCCTAAGGTCCGGCTGCTCGATATCGAAGGCACAGTCGCGCCCATCGATTTCGTGTACCAGACATTGTTTCCCTATGCCCGGCAACGCATCCCTGCATTTCTCGCTCAGCCCTTGGATCTCGAACTGCGCAATGCGATGGAGTCTCTCTCTGTGGAGCGGCAGCGCGAGGTGGATACCGATGGCGTTCCCGCAGACAATGCCGGCTATCTTCTCTGGCTCATGGATCGTGACCGCAAATCGGGTCCGCTGAAGATTGTTCAGGGCCGAATCTGGCAGCAGGGTTACGAATCCGGCACTCTCGTCAGCGAATTATTTCCCGACGTTCCGAATGCTCTCCGAAGATGGATTTCAGCAGGGCAGCGCGTCGCAATTTTTTCGTCGGGAAGCATTCTTGCCCAGCGGCTCGTGTTTCGCTATACGCGCTTTGGCGATCTCACGCGTTTCATCGACGCTTATTTCGATACTTCGACAGGCCCCAAGCGTGATCCGGAAAGCTATCGCGTGATCGCGGCCCGACTCGAAACGTCGCCGGGTGAAATTCAGTTCTTCTCCGACGTGATTGACGAACTCGACGCCGCAGCCCGGGCCCAGATGCAGACGGTAGTCACCATCCGGCCGGGCAACCGCGAGATCGCCCCGGGTGATCTCGCGACCCACCCCGCCATTCGGAGCTTGGACGAAATTCCCTGATTGCCGCCAAAGCAACATGCGATTTGCCCTCTCCAAATACCATGATGTCGATTGACAATGGTATGATTAAGCTATGGCCAACTATTCGTACCCCGGCGTCCTGGCCAGCACCGGTTGGCTGGCCCGGATCGGGGAGCGCGCCAGTTGGGGAATTTGGTTGCGGCGCCGGTCGAGCGCAGCGCGGCGGAGAGGGCAGCGGCCTGAAGACTGCATGGCGCCGGTATGATCGAGAGGCTAAGAAAGAGCATCGCGAACTGCAAGCGGCGCCTGTCGTGCGAGTGCTTTCACAGAAACTTTCTGCTGTCTCTCACTGCCAGCGTCGGGCTTTTGCCCGAAGGAGCTGGATTCGTCTCAATCGACGAGGACAATTCGCGAGTCAAGGTTCTATTGATGGTCGCGCACCCGGACGATGAATCGGAGTGCGCTGCGCTCGTGTACCGCGTCACCCACGAACTGGGCGGAACCGTCGATCAGGTCGTCGTCACAAATGGCGAGGGCGGAAATCAATATTCCGCTCCGGCGCAAGCGTACTATCGGTCGTCAACGGACGAGGACTCGTGGCGGAGGCAGCTCGCTCGCATTCGCCGCCGGGAGCTCATCGAAGCCGGCCGTATTCTCGGTATACGGAATCACTATTTCCTGGAGCAAACGGACACCGGTTTCACGTTGGAACCAGGCGACGGATTCCGCGCTTGGGACACGAAATGGATTCGGCAGAACCTGTTTTGGCTTTTACAGCGCGAAGAGTATGATTTAGTCATTCTGCTTCTGCCCACCATCAACACACACGGACATCACAAAACGGTCGCCCTGTTGACGCTTGAGGTGATTGCAGACTTGGACGCTGAGGATCGGCCCGCGGCATTGGGCGTCCGCACTCTGGGCGCCGAAGAAGCGGCGCCGGAGGCCTTTTTCGGATTGGACAGTTATCCATTGACGCGCACCGCTGCGCCGGAGCCGGTTTGGGTCTTCGACCGAAGAACGCCGATGAACTGTCATGGCGCCCTCGACTACAGCATCGTCTCGAACTGGGTCATCGCCGAACACAAATCGCAAGGCGCGTTTCAAATGGAGTTTGGCCGCAGGGCTCACGAGTGTTTCTGGTTGTTCGAAGTGAGCGGCGCGTCTGGCGCGGCTCGGTGGCGAGAACTCATCGGGAGTCTTGAGCCTTGCGGAGACGACTTTGGCCGCTATCCGGCCCGCGCTTATGAATCTTCGGCGGCAGGAAGCCGAGGGAAGCTCAGTTGATCAAAATTTGCATGGAGAAATCACCACGATGCCAACAACACTTACAACACCTACGATAATTACGCCAGCCCGGTTTGACAAAGGTCTGACCTACGCCGATTTTCTCGCCGGCGCCAAAGTCAATCGCGACAAATTCGAACGCAATTACAATCATCCGATTCTCACCCAGGAGGATCTATCGTTCTTTCGGCGGATCGGCTCGCTTCCAAACGGTCCGCGAAAGCTGGTAGCGATTGCCGAAGACTGGTGTGGCGATGTCTATCGCGAACTGCCGACGGCCGTGCGCATAGCGGAGGCAGGAGGAATGGAGCTGCGAATTTTCCTGCGCGACGAAAACCCCGACATCATGGATGAGTTCGCAAGCAACAACGGCAAATCACGCGCCATTCCCGTGTTTGTCTTCTATACCGCCGATACAAAGTACATCACGCATTTCACGGAACGCTCCGCAAGTGCGCACCTGGGGTTGGCCATCGCGATGGACGAGGCAAAGGTCAAGCTCCATCTGCCGCCGTCGGCTACTTTCGGAAATCTCCCCGATCCGGAACGCCAGTTGTTTCTGAAGGAAGTGATTTCGGCGATTGAACCCAAGATCGACGATTGGCGCAAAGACGCCGTCAAAGAAATCCGGAAGCTGCTGTCGAGCGCATTGAAGTTGCCGGGCGGCTTCTAAAATGCAAGCAGGACATCCGGTGGTATATACCATCCGAGGATGCAGCGCCTGCGTCAAACTTCTGAAGAAATGGGATGACGAAGGCGTCGCCTACGAAGAACGCCGCGTCGAGCTCGATCAGAAGACGTTAGACGAGGCGCGCGGCTACGGCAGTTTGGTGCCCATTGTAGTGTGGCCCGACGGCCGTGTAGAGCAGGGATTCGGCGATACGATTGGGTGCTTTATTTGAGGCCCGTCTCGCCGCGGCGTACGCACAGGGCGCGGTTGAGTCCGGAATCGCCCATGACCACCGAGGCCCGTCCGCCGTCGCCGAAGTCGAGCGCCCACTGTTCTCCGGGTTCGCGGCCAGGTGACGAACTCCACTCCCATCCTGTGATTTGAATCGGGCCAGTGACATGGCGGCCGCTTGGATCGGCGTCGCCGCCAAACAGGCGCTGCAGTTCGTCAATCGACGGAAGCGCCCAGTCTTTGTGCGCGCCCAAGGAGAGAGCGCGGCAGTAGCCGGCGGCCTGGGTCCAGCTCACGCCGACGGCGTTATCCGCGGCTGCCCATGTCAGCCCTGTATCCGCGTCGGTCCAGTAGCCGAGACGTTGCGCCTCCGCGCGTGTCACTGCGGCTTGCAGGGGGATGCTGAATTGCTGGCCGTCAGGTTCAGTGACCGTCACGGCGCCTTCCCAGTGAGGTCCTTCGGGAAGCGGAACCGCTTCCACGCGATGTTCGCCCAACGGCAAACTCACGCGAACGCTATCGCCAGCCTTGAGCGTGCCTTTTGCTTCGCCATCGATGTTCAAGCGGCAATCGCGATCCGTGCGCACTAACAGGTTCGTGGTCTGCGCCGGAAGTGTCTGGGACAGGGCAAGTGTTGAATAGGCTGCCAGAATGAGACAGCTTACCAGCGAGTGTCGCATTTGGAAAATCCCGGCATGGCTTCAGCTTGCCCTGAGAGTCATGTTACAACTGCTCCGGGCAAGCTAAAGCATACCCTACCTGTTATTGGCCAACTAACTCCGCCGAAGTCTTTACGCTGGAATTCTCCTTGAGCAGGCGCTCAATCGTCGACGTGAATTCCTGCTTGAGTTGCTGGTTGAATACGCCGCTCGCCGCACTGGCGAATCCGGCGTGAGTCGCCTTCACCCGGCCATCGCGGCCAATGAAGAACGTAGCCGGCCAAGTGTTGAGATTCACCGCCTGAGGGACCTTGTCCCACATTTCCGACGGCTCGCCGGCGATCAAGTAAGTATATGGCACCCGATACTGCTTAATGAAAGCATTCACGCGCTTCAATGAGCTCTGCTGATCCGGTTCCTCAAAGTCGAGAGCTACGATTTCCAATCCCTGGGCGTGATACTTGGCATAAAGCTGCACCAGGTATTGCGCTTCGTCGTGGCAATTCGGGCACCAGGTACCAGTAACGATCGCCAGAACCACCTTGCCCTTGAACTTTGGATCGTCGTTCGAAACAATCTTGCCATTGGTATCCCGGAAGCTGTAGGTGAACACTTCGTTCGGGTCTCTCACCGTCGTGTGTGTCTGATAATTGGACGGCTCCGGCAGACCCTTCGCGCGCGCCACTTCCGGCCGGTAGGCCACCAACGCGCCAGTGCGCGCACCGGCATTCAGGTCGATCGAGAGCGTCCCATCCGTCTGAGGCGTTATCTGAATCAGGCCGGGACGCGCGCCGTCGAAATGGCTCGCCACAAACTTGCCGTCCTGCCGACTGCCCGTGAGTGCGCCAGTATCTCCATCGACGCGCAGAATGGTCGTGGTAATATCCGCGCCGTTTTGCTTCACGACCAACCGCCAGGCCTTTTCGCCCTTCGCCGACTCATGCGGAATCTCCCAGACGCCGTCAATCGAAGGCACA
>JBEKNN010000042.1:0-43279 GCA_049522755.1 Bryobacteraceae bacterium
ATATTGCGAGCGGCGTGCAAGCGGCTATCCGGTTCCAACATAGCAGGGAGATGGCTGCGTTTTGGGTCGGGCTATCTGTAAGTCGTTGAACGGATGAGGAGAATAAAGTTGGTTCGGGCGTGACTGATCGCATTCGCCGGATAACGGCTCGCCGGATTCGGAGGTGGACCTGGTTTCGCAGGAATTGCCCGCGAGCCGCGACTATGCGTCGTCCTCGTTCGATGCGCGGCAGAGCTTGAGTGTGGCAGCCTTTTACCAGATTCCCGCGCCGGCCGGCTCGCCGTATTGGCGCGAAATCCTGAAGAACTGGTCGGTCACCGGGCTGCTACGGGCACGGTCCGGATTCCCCATCGATGGGTTGCTCCAGCAGAATCCTCCGGGTCTCGGCTTTGACAATGTCACGCGTCCGGACATCGTACCCGGCGCCGATATGGATCTCCGATAGCGCCGTTGCCGGCGGGTGAACCCCGCAGCGTTCCTGGCGCCGGAAGACGCCAACCAAGGCGACCTGGGCAGGAACGCCATAGCCGGTTTGGGAATGGCGCAAGTTGACGTAGCCGTGCAGCGCGCGTTTCCGGTCCGCGAGAGGGCTCTCCCCCTCAAGGCAAACGCGGGTTCCGTTTGGCACTACTTATCGTCGTCGTCACCATGGTATTTCCTGGCAGCTTTGACGAATGGCCCGGGCATCTCCACCTTGTTTTCCCCCGGATAGGGCCGTTTCCAATCCGTCGCCGAGTACCACGTTACATGGTTCAGGAAGTTCGGGTCGACTGCGTCGGCTTTGTCGTACTTGCCTTTCATTACCTCCGCCGTGGCCCTGAGCCAGGCTTTCTGCAAGGGGCTGTACCCAAGAGTGTTGCCGGCTGCCAGGTCTGGTCCCTGATCGAGAGGGATGACCGAAGACAGGTGGTCGTATGGAGTCAGATCGGGCGTGTTTTGAAAAGCGTCGAACATGGGGGATGCCACCAGATCAAACTGAGTCAGGGGCCGCATGCCCAGGATGTTCTCGATAGTGCGATTGATGTTCTCGGCTGTGTACGTTGTATGAATCGCCTTGCCCTGGCCGGGCGCCTGCGGAGCCACGGTATAAGGGCTGATGACAAATACAGGCTGACGGTGGCCATCCACATGATCGACGCCGCCCTGTGAGTCGTCTTCCTCGACGAAGATAGCGGATTGCGCCCATACCTTGCTATGGCTGATGGCTTCGACCATGCGGCCAAGGGCCAGGTCGTTGTCGGCCTGGTAGTTGATCGGGTAGGGTTGGCCCTTTGTGGTTCCAGCACCGTGGTCGTCCGGAAGCCACAGAATCGTCAGATTGGGAACCTGATTGGCTGCATCCAGCCGCTGGAACTCGGGTATCCAATAATCCATCCGGTACTGGTCGGGAATCAGGAGATTGAACGGCGGATAATGCGGGTCCATGATTTTGGCCGCCGAGGGAATCGCGGAGGTTACGCGGATCGCATCGTCCGGAACGATGCAACTGGACTTGGGCGCTTTGCCTTCCTTGCATAGCGCGGTACGGTAGAAATCGCTCCAGGTGTAGGTCGCGCCATCCGGCTTTTTGGTAATCTTTGCGCCGTCACTCCATTCGCCGTACAGCCTGGCGGAAAGTCCCTTGGCTTCCGCCGCAGTCCATAGAAAGCCTTTCGGGGTATAGGTCAGAGCATCGTCGGAATTGCCGCCTGGATAAGAACGAATCCAGTCCGGGGATAAGATGTCATTGGAGTAGAAGGACCCCGACATCCCGATCCAGGGATGACCATCCGCCGACTGGCGGCTGGGAGCGTAGACATTATCGAGGAGCGGGAAGCGTTTGACGAATGCGTGCTGATTGGCAACGGCGGACGCAAAGACCGCGAGCGCGGGGTCGCCGTCGCCCCACGGCACGTCTCCCAGCATCTGGTCGTAGGTGCGGTTCTCTTTGACGACCAGAAAGACGTACTTAATGAGTGAGGGCTCGCCGATGTGCCTGGGAACAGCGACCGGCGCGGCGTGCGCATCGATGTTTTCCGGTCCGACGGCGATATTCGTGGTCAGGTTCCAGTGATCATTGTCGAAGACCTGTTTGCTGAAGCGGGCCAGTTGATTCGCGTTCGGCAGCGGGATCAGATTGACGGTTCCTGTATCCTGATGCGTGTTGAAGCCGGAGAGGCCGCCGGAACGCGCGGGAACATGCGCGCCCAATCCCTTGTCGTCGGCCACGACCAGTTGTTTCTGCGCTTTGTCATAGGCGATGGAGGTCGGGAAATAGCCGGTTGGAATGTAACCGACGACCGGATGCGCATCGCGTCCCTGAAGGTTGATGACGGCGACGGCATTGGCCTGGCCCAGCGTGACAAAAGCCTGCCCATCATCGGTCACGGCGACGGCATTCGGTCCGGAGCCGAAGAAACCACCGGCGATCGGAACGCTGAGATCAACGGTGCGCACGACCTCATCGGTCTGCAGGTCGATGACCGAGAGACTGTCGCTGTATGCATTGGCAACGTAAAGATCGGAGCCGGAGATGGCCATGCTGGCCGGGTGCAGGCCCACCTTGAGAGCCTTCACCTGCTTGCCCGCCGAGAGATCCACGACTGACACTGTGCCGGTGATCGCAAAAGCGTCTTTCCGGTCGACGACGATCGGCGTTCCGTCGGAATTGTTCGTGAAGTCTTCGCCGGTGGCAGGACGTCCGCCTTCGTTGCTGACATAAGCATACTTGCCATGGATGAGCACGCTATTCGGCGCATTGCCAACCGGAATCTGAGCGATGAGCCTGGCCGGAGAGGCGGCCAGGTCGATCACGCCGAGCGTGTTGGTCACGTTCAGGACCACATAGGCGCGCTTACCATCAGGGGAAACTGCGATACCGCCCGGGTTGATGGATTTCGCATTATGATAGGGCCGGCCATCTGCCGGCGGACCGGGTAGTTCCACACTCTGGCCGTTTGTCAAAAGACCCGTCTGCGGGTCCACCTTGGCTATGACGACGTGGTTGTCGTCCTGGCTGAAGAACAGGCTTTTGCCATCCGCGGAATAGGTGATGCCGGTGAAGGACCCCGCTTTGCTGGTAACAGAATCCGCGCCTCTCATGATGGCTGGAATGAAGCGCTGGAGAACCTGTCCGGTGGCGGTATTGAATACGATAATCGGTTGGGGTGAGCCCATGAGCAGGACGGCGCCGCTATTGGTCTTGACATTCGGATTGAGGGCAATGGCTTTGGCGCGCACCGGCGAACCGAGGTCAATGATCTTGCCGGCAGGCGTCAGCGTTTGGTTGTCCGACGCGACGACAGACCCGTCTTTTTGCGGGCCAACCGTGCGATTGGAATTGGTAGTTTGTGGATCTTGAGCCTGGCCCAAAAATACGATCGAACCGACTATCAGGAAAATCCGTAGAGTTCTCCCTAACCTCGATACCTCATTCGGCTTCTGCATCGTTATGGTCCTCCTTTTAGCGAATCGCGTTATCGGCCGTCTCGTCGCGTGCTCGATTCCGGGGTCCAAACCGCTGACCGTCGCGCGCACAGGGGCCGTTCCAAAATGGCTCAACCGAAAGGCCATTGTACCTGCTCAATGTCACAATTTCGTTAGTATGCCGTTGCCGATCTTTTCAAACCGCCAGGAGTCCCGCATCGGAAAGCGCGGGTGCAATGCCGGTTGCGTACGCTAACGAAGTTTCCTGAGAAAACCACATCGCCAAAAAGCGCCGCCCCGGAATCCCACCTGGTCCACAGAAGGCCACAGGAATCTGGGGATCGGGCGCTGGGGGCCGTCGCAAGGAAGGTCGCTACCGATGTTTGCGGCAGCGCCACCCGGAAATAGGACCGAAGACAGTGACCCGATCGCCGAAGACCGCGACCCAGGAGCAGTCCGAGGATGGCGCGATCTCGTTTCCGCGAAGAGGTCTGGATCGGCGGCGCATCGTTGGGTTCGTGTATCGTTGGGTTCGTGTAAGGAAGTTTCAGCAGGACCCGACATTCGATCTCGTCGGGCGCCCACGAGGGCCGCGAATGAAATGCGGTTGGGGTTGCGGCGCTCAGCTTACCGGGCGCAATATGCGCGCGCACTTCGCAATATGCGCGAAGTGGCCGGCAGATTCCGGACGTAGAGCGACGACGCGGGACCCGCGGATGCCCTGCGGCTAGGGACGCGCGTGCCTTTCGCGACTACAGCCGAATTCTAGCCTAACAGATGGTTCCAGAACTGATTTCCTAGTACCCTATATTTAATTCAGTTCCCGGGTTTCGGCAGCTAAGTTGACTGTAAATCGGTGCAAATACAACATTTACATATGGCCAAAGTCTCTCCCATTGGCGCTGGCAAAACTAAGATTACCCGTGTTATCCTTGTGGCGAAATGGAACAAGACTTCATGAAAGCCGCCATAAAGGTCGGCGAACTCAAGGTAATGAACGCTTTCAAGAACAGCACGTTCGTTTACGGGACTCAGGGTAAAGGAAGTTCCACGGTTTTAGCAGCGAAGGCATGGGCGGCGCACGCCCTTAGCCCAAGCGAGCAAGGGGTCGCTCGCCAGTTAAATCTCTTTGAACCTGGCGTGCGCGTCGGGACCTACCTGTCCGGCGATATTCAGATGATGGACATGTATTACGGCCAGAAGGATAACGATCTTTATTTAAAACGAGATCCCTCCATTGCGGAATTCATTCATTACGTGATGGACTACAAGGGTCCATTTAGCATAAAGCTGAGCGGGCGCGATGCATTCCTGAGTAGCACCGACGGAAATTTTGAGGGGTGGGACAGCCGAGGACCGAAGAAGTACAACGGCAATACGGCGACTGTCGAAATTTCGCGCGCGATTCGCTGGGGGATCCAACGGTTTGGCGGCAAGCTCATCTTTGAAGGCAAACAGGTGTATTACTCGCAGGTCTTCAACACGGGGGGCTACAGAGGCGATACAGATCGTGAAGCCATTGGGTTGTTCGAATATTTTCGGCCGGGTATCTCGAAGGCGACGTTCGGTAAGGGAACGGTCACCTTCTATTGGAACGGTCACGAATTGGTTCCCACGCATTGCCACTTTCTAAGCAATTGGGGATTTCCTAAGCACCAGACAGATCCCACCCGCGTTTCGGACGAGCAAGCCGCCGCGGTTCTCGCGAGCCGGCAGGCTGCCCCTGCGTTCTACGAGTTCGCGTCGAAGAAACCTTCGGATATCGGCGCGCTGCAGCATCATGCCCTCAACCATGGAAGTTTGGATTCCTGGCTCAAGGAAAAGAACGTGGCCCTCAATAAACCGCTCTGGGACCGCTTCCAGGATAAGCCTACAGGACTTGAGGGCATCCCGACCGACACGATTCTCCGGCTTTTCGAGAAGGGCCTCTCCCTCGGATATATTTAGCGAACTGGAATCCGACTTGATTTCCCGCAACCCGCCAGCCCTAGGGCTCCGGCGCCGAACTGCCGGCCGCCAGTTGCGCGCGCTTCACCATATGCCCAACGGCTGGCGGCCTCCGACGACGTGGACCGTCGACGCGGGACCTTGAAGGTTAAGCACGGGTAGCGTGTCCCGTTTCTGTCGATTACTTCCGCCGCGTCGTTTGGTCCCCGCAGGAGGTAGAATACTCTCAAGTTACCGAATCGATCTCCCTGGAGGCGAAACATGCCGGAATCTATGACCCGTAGAGAGACTGTTAGAAAAGGTTTGGCGGCGGCGAGCCTGCTTTCATTGCTGCCGGAGTGGGCTATTCCGGCAATGGCGCAAGACGATACCCTTGTGCCGTTCACCGACCTGCCGGCAAACTTCAACCCGACGCCGACCGCCGAACGGCGGACCCTGGATATCCGGAAGATAGATGGTCCATTCACCCCGGCGGATCAGTTCTTCACTACGCAACACCTTGGCCATCCGGTTATAGACCCTGCAACTTTTGCTCTACGTGTCTCCGGGCTTGTGGAGCGCCCGAGGTCGTTCTCGCTCGCCGACCTGCGAAAAATGCGCAGTGTGGAACTCGCGTTCGGTTTCGAGTGCTCCGGCAATCGTGGTCCTCTGCAGGGTCTGTCGAGCAACGGACGCTGGACGGGTGTCCCTCTGAAGGCGGTCCTCGATCAGACTGGAGTCAAGCCCGAGGCTCGCGAGTTTGTCTTCTTCGGGGCCGATCATGGCGAAGAGGAGGTGGACTTCCGCGGGCAGATACACAAAGTAGACCAGCAGTTTGGCCGCAGTCTGGCGCGCGAAAAAGCGTTGTCCCCGGAACCTCTGCTGGCCTACGCCCTGAACGGCGAACCACTAACGCGCCACCAGGGTTTCCCGCTTCGCCTGCTGGTGCCTGGCTGGTATGGAGTGGCCCATGTCAAATGGCTCTCGAACATCCACCTTCAGGAAGATCCCTATCTCGGAAAGTACCAGGCCCGCTGGTATCGCACGTTGAAAGGTGAAATGGTCGGCGGCGAAATGAAGTGGGAGGAGACGGCCATTACCCGCATGAAGTTGAAGTCTTTCATCGCGCGAGTCACCCGCGGCGGTAGCGGCCACAAAGTGCTGGGTGTCGTGCTGAACGATGGGACGCCGCTGAAGTCGGTCGAAGTCCGCGTAGACGATGGCCCGTGGCGGCCGGCCGTGATGGATCCGGCAACCGGCGGCAAGTATTCCTGGAAGCTGTTTACATACGCCTGGAATGGCGCTACACCGGGCGAGCACACCCTCGTATCTCGCGTCACCGACGTTACCGGAAAGGTCCAGGCCACCGCGGAGGACCTGGCAAACAAGAAAACCTTCCTCGAAGACAACTCGCAGTTCCCCCGAAAAGTGATGATCTCCTGAACGAGCCCATATGACGGGACCGCGGAGCAGAAGCCGATGTCACTTTCATCAGAGTAAACGGCACTCTGTGGGTTATCACATCCGAGGCTGACTCTCATCGCCAATTGGAAAGGCGCGCGGCCACCCGATTTCAACAACCGGGTGAAGCGCGGCGGTAGGTTGGCCGGCGTCACAAGACGACCCAAAGCGGCTGGCAGGCTCTGGCCATATGAACCGCCGAGCGGGAACCGGCAAGCGTGGCGCCCACCGGATCGCGAATTCTGTGCGGCTGGCGCTGTGGCGCCCGACTCACGCGAAGGAAAGGCGAGGAGTGCGCGGCCGGGACGCGGCGCGAAGCGGCGATCTGGTTGGCTGGCTTGGCGAGGACGACTTGTCCACATCGGTCGTACGGCGACCACGCGCCATATCCGCGAAACGTGGAATTACAAGTACACTGAAGAATGACGAAATCCCAACTGATTGACGTAGTTTCGGTGAAGACTGGCCGGGATAAGGCTGAGGTCGAAGTGGTACTTGAATCCGTCCTCGGGGCCATTGCCGAAGCGCTCCACGAAAACCAACGCGTAGATCTTCGCGGATTTGGTAGCTTCGTCGTTAAGGAAAAGAAGGAGCGCCAAGGCCGTAATCCGCGGACTGGCGAGACCATCACGATCGCAGCCAAACGCAGTGCGAGCTTCAAGGCTGGCAAGGAACTCAGCGACACCCTGATCCAATCCAAGACGGAGAACCCCACGACCTAAAACTGTTGAAGAACAGGCAGGCACGACTTCGAAAGCCAAGCGCGGGTGGCCAAGGGGGCGGCGAGTGCTGCGCGGTTGGAGCTGCGGAGTGCGACTCAAGGCGAGTCGGATGCCGGCGGAATGGGGTTGCGGCGCCGAACTCGCCTTGCGATTTCACATGTTGCTTGGTATCCGGCCGTTCCGGCTCGTCGCTTAGTTTTCAAAACCTCAATCGAAGCGAAAACTGGACGATTCGTGGTCCCCCGGTGGCGCCGCCGCTGGTACCGACCGAGGTTGCGACTGCACTGCCTAGAGTCTCGGTGATTTTTCCGAAGTTGGCATTGTTCATATCGGCCACTGGATTCGCAAAATTCGTATGGTTGAACAGATTAAAGAAATCGGATCGGAACTCAAGCTGGCGCCCTTCGCCGGGGAAGATGTGGAAGCTTCGGGCCACTGAGAAATCGACATTCGCCAATCCTGGGCCGTAGTATTGATTTCTTCCGGACGTGCCGTCTTCACCCGCCGTATTGGCGCTGAACCACGAGGGATCGAAGGCGGCATCCGGATTCCCGTTGTTCTGCGGTAGCGGCCCGGCTTTGACTAAATTGGGACGGTTTTCACCCTGCGGACTGATTCCCGAAATCGCCTGGTTGAAACCGCTTGTATCCGGACCGCTGTTCACCACCGTGAAAGGCATCCCGGTCTGGAGCGTGACGTTGCCAGACAACTGCCAGCCTGGGAGCGCGGCTCGGGCGACTCCGGTGCGCCATGGCGGGGCCGGAAGGTCGATCGTGCCGAGAAGAACAAGGCGCTGTCGCACGTCGAACGCCGAGGGGCCGTGCTCGATCCGAAGGTTTCTCGAATCGATGGGCGCGCCGGTCTCACCAGGCAGCATGCCCGAACCGAAGTAAGAGGAGTTGTAATCGAGCGACTTACCGGCGGTGTAAGATGCCTGGAGAATCGACCGGCTCACGCGGACCTTTGCGGTGGCGATCACCCCGTTGTAGTTCGAGTTCCCAATGGACTCGGCCAGCTGGACCTGGCCCCATTGGTTGTACGGGAAGATCTGCTCATTGGGCGCGACCGGACCGCGCTTGGTGGGGTCGCGAACAATCACGAACGGCTGGTTAAGATCGGTATATATCCCGAGGCGATGCCCCGAAGTGCCCATGTATTCGGCTTCCAGCACTACCGCTTTCCCGGCTCTGCGTTGGAATCCGAAGTCGTAGACGTATGCATAAGCGCTCCGAAGATTCGGATCGACGCCCTGGAAGGTCAGGACACCGGTGGTGGGTGTTCCGGGTCCCTGTTGGCCGTAATTGGAGATCAGTGGAACATTCTGATTGAAGGCCGTCGCCCAACCGAAGGTTCCCGGCTGAGTTACGTTGGCGGTCTGGGTGGTCTGCAGATTGTACGGCGCATTCAGAGCCATGGCGGAGGGCACGTTGTTAAAGAGATCGTCGTACGCGACGCGGATGCCGCCACGGATCACGGTTTGATCGGCAGCGCCGAAAACCCGAGGCGTCCAGGCGAAGCCGGTCATCGGCGCGAAGTTGTTCTTATCCGCGTAGACGCCGCTGGCGGGAAGAGTGAACGGCGCGGTTCGATACACGAACGAGGCCGCTCCTTCTTTCGTCGGATCGATGGCAACAATCTCATCGGTTCCGGCGATCGTCGGACCATAACCCGGCACGAAGTTGACTGCATGATCGCGCAACTCGGCGAGGGTCGAAGGGTATTCGTAGCGGAGGCCGATAGTTACCGTGAAGTTCTCGCGGATGCGGATATCGTCCTGCCCGTAGGCCGCCCAGGGATAGCGGCGCCAGTAAGCCTGAGTGCTGCCGGTCCGGAACGTGGACGTGTTGATCTGGCCCTTGGCGAAAGCCGCAAAGGAGGAGAAGTTGATGGTTCCGCGCTCGGCGTGGTCCAGATACCGGCTCAGGTCCTCGCGCCGGATGTGAAAGCCCCAGCGGATCGTGTGCCGGGCGCCGCCCGCGGAACGGACGAGCGTGGAATCGTTGAAGAGTTCGGTGGTGTTCGAGGTGCGGCTCTGGGGGAAATTCGCATTTGCGCCGAGACTGGCGAATCCGCCGCCAACGGCGATTGAGGGCAGGCCGGAATTCAGAGGGTCGCCGATAGCGTTCACCACTCCCGGCAGCGGGACTCCGGCGCTATCGGTGAAAATGGTTGCCGCGTTCAGACCGTAATCCTGAGGCAGGCGAGTGACTACGTAACGTGAATACCCCGCACGGAAGTCGTTGACCAGGAGCGGCGAAAACTCATGTACTTCGTCCAGCATGGCCGAAACCTGAGCAATCGGCCCTATATTGCCGCCTGTCAGCGCGGTGGTTCCAGCGGCGGTACTTTGTCCCCAATACTCGGTCCATCGCGCCGAGAGTTGATCCCGTTCCGAGAGGTGGTGGTCGATTTTCAGCAAGGCCGTATTGTCCGAATCGAGATTGGCGACGTTTGAGATGTAGTTCAATGTTCCCGCCGCATTCGGCAGCGGCCAATACGCGAGAAGCTTTTGCGAGATCGGATCGGTGACCGAAGCGCGCTGGGCCAAGGTGGGAACCAGGGTGGAGCTGACGGCGTGGGATACCTGCTGGAAGCCTTCCCAGGAGGCGAAGAAGAACGTCTTGTTCCTGACGATGGGGCCGCCGGCGCTTCCGCCGAACTGATTCCGATTCAGCGCGCCCTTGCTGCCGCCCAGTTTATTGGTGAAAAAATCGGACGCATCCAGAACCGTGTTCCGGAGGTACTCGAAGAGCGAGCCGTGAAAGGCGCCGGTCCCGCTTTTGGTCACGACGTTAACCTGCGCGCCGGCGCCGCGGTCGGATTGGGCCGGCCGCGATCCGGTTTCAACGTCGAACTCCAGGATAGCCTCGGTGATACGGAACAGGTTCAGCGGCTGGTTGGTTTGAGTGTCAATGTTACTGATGCCATCGAGAAGATAAACATTCGATTGAGAACGGATGCCCGCGAAATTGAACCCGTTCCCCTGCGTCCCCGGAGCAGCGGGTACAAGACCGGGGCTCAATAGCGCGAGGTCGAGATATTGCCGGGCGTTCAGGGGCATAGCGGAGATGGTACGGCTCTCCATGACGTTGCCGATCGTGGGACTGTCGTCCGCGAGCGATGGGGCTTCGGTACTTACTTCCACGGTTTCGAATCTGTCTCCGATGGTGAGGGTGACATCCGCGCGAATGGTCTGATCCACTTGTACGTCGAGCGCTTTCACGGACACTCTTCGGAATCCGTCAGCTTCTACGGTGAGGGACCATAGGCCGCAGCTCAATTCGGGGAAGTCGAAAGCTCCGTCGAGCGCGGACAGCACGGCTCTTTTGTCGCTCTGGTCCCTATTGGCGATCTGGACTTTGGCGCGATCCACGGCGCCGCCGGAGGGGTCTTCGATGAAACCGCGGATATTGCCGCAAGTAGAGGCGAACAACGGCGAGGTCGGGACGCAATAAACGATTGCCGCGACGGCCAGCAGTAAGAATCGATGTTGCAGAAGAGTCTTGGATTCTAACCTGAATTTCTGTAAGTGTCAATTAGTCGCCGATTCTACAATTCTACGCTCGCTATAGTTCTTCAACTCCGCGAAGACGGATTGGCGGGCGGCTTGGAAGATAGGGAACAGGAGGGCGACAACCAGAAGCATGGGCCCCCGTTTTCGGCGGATTAGCCCGATCGCAGCAGGTCAAGTTTTTGGCGCTCAGCATCGCCGCCCGAACATGCGTAACGGCATATAATCGAGTGCATGTTACGCTGGCTCCTGCCCTTATGCTGCGCGCCGCTCCTGTTCGCACAGAGCGATGCCATCCAGAAAATGATGAGCGATTCGGCGGACGCGTGGAATCGCGGCGACCTGCCCGCTTTCGCCTCCTACTACGAAGATTCGCCGCAAACGACTTTTATGGGACGTGAGATCGTGCGTGGCGGCGCAAATGCGATCCTGGAGCGCTACCGCAAGAATTATCCTAACCGCGATGCCATGGGAACCCTCACCTTCTCGGAGATTGAAGTGCGCCCGCTGGTCACCGGCCTGATGCTGGTTACCGGAAAGTACGAACTGAAGCGCACGGCTGCTGGCGGAGGCCCGGCGTGGGGACGTTATACCTTGCTCGTGCGCCAAAGCAAGGACGGATGGAAGATCATTCACGACCACACCACCACGTACCAGCTTGAGGCACACTAACGATAATGCCGCAAAAACGATAATGCCGCAAATCACTCCGTTCCCGCGTGCATCTAAGCGACACGGGAATAGCTGGCTGCCATCCGCTGTTGTGGGGTTCCCTGATCGTGCCGGGAGGGCCTTGAGGGACCCGTGCGTCGATTCATTCCTCCGCTGGCATGACAGGAATGCATGTAGTTGAGCGCGGCCGGACTTATAAGTTCATGCCGAGAAACTTCAAATAGATGTCCCAATCCGAGGGGACGGTTCCGTGTCCGCCGGCGTGCATGTAGTAACTCAGGGTATGGAAGATGGGCGTACCGGCGGAAGGCCATTGGTTGGTATCGAGACCTTCTTTGCCGAGTAACTTGTAGACGGGGCCGGCGGCAGCGGCGGCAAGGAATTCGCCTTTGGGATCGGACCAGAAATCCTGGTCGCCGGTTTGGAGTAACAAGGGGCGCGGGGCCATGAGCGCAACTAATAAGTTGGCGTCGACGGGCATCTGGTCGACGTGGGCGGCGTACTTACCGTAGTTAGCGCAGAACTGGTAGGGGTAGCGTGTGGGCGCGGTCAGGTGGGCGACCGTTTCGCCGTAATCGCGGCGGCTGATGGCGGCGCCGCCTTCGCCGGAGCAACTGGCGATGACGGCGGCGAAGCGGATGTCGCGCGCGCCGGCCCAGAGCACGGTCTTGCCGAGACGGGAGACGCCGTTCAGGGCAACACGGCGGGCGTCGACGCCCTTATCGGTTTCGAGGTAATCCATGGCGCGGCTCAGGCCCCAGGCCCAGGCGGCGATGGCGCCCCATTCGTCGGGCGCGGGTTCGGTCTGGCCGGGTTTGAGGTATTGCGCCCGGATGCCGAGCGGAAGGCCGCCGAGGAAGTCGGGGTCGATATCGCCGTAGTAAATGGTGGCGAAGCCGAAGCCAGCGTCGATGAGGCGCTCCACGTTGATCGAGCCGAAGGACGGCCCCTGGCTGGCGGGGACGCGCTTCTTATCGCGGCCCCAGACTTCGCCGGGTTTGACGCCCGGGTCCTTGACGGTGGATGAGTTGGCGCTGAAGGCGATGTTGAGGAGCACGGGCGAGGGCTTGGTTGCGGAGGCGGGGAGGTAGAGGAGTAAGTCGGCTTGAGGACCGTCTTTTTTGCCGGTGAAGTAGATGGTGATCTGCTTGCGCGTGGCTTTGCCATCGAAGGCGGCCGCGCCTTTTTCGAATACGTCGAAGTGGAGGTTGGCGGGGCGGCCGGGTGCGCGTCCGAACTGGTTCTCTTCGAAGAGGCGAACGATTTCAGGGCGGCGTTTGTCGGTCCAGGTTTGGGCGTCTTTAACGGGCTTGCCGTTGAGGAGAGTGAGGGCGCCGGGAAGAGCGTAGGTCCCGACTTTCGCTTCATCGTAATTGGCGGGGATGCCGGCGACTACGGCGGCAGGCGGCTTGGCAGCCGCTTGCGGTGTCGGCGGAGCCTGCTGCGTTTGGGCCGGGAGGAACGCGGTTGCCAGAAGCACGGACAGGGTGATGGACCTTCGGGTTGCCATGCGGACATCATATGCGAAAAAGGCGACGCCGCGACCGCCGGGTTGGGGGGCCCGGAAAGCGTGTTCCGAGTACGGATCAGACCGAGTGCGTGCGGCAACGCTTGTGTTTCAGCCGAACAACGTGAACTTTTCCGTCAGGTTCGATCTCGCGAATGCGTGTCTTCAGGGCTGCCTCGCCGCCTACCGAGGCCACCGATCGTATGTCACCGATCGTATTTGAAATTTCAGGTGTGATAAACTCGCAACGAGTAAACCCATGATGCAAAATCTCTTCAGCGCCGTCGCCATTGCCGCGGCATTCGCTTCAGCCCTGGCCGCGCAGTCAAAACCGATCTTCTCTGAGAGCTTCGAGTCGGGCAAACTCGACTCCGCGATTTGGGAAGTCCGGACAATGGGCGCGGCGACAGTCGCGGTTGAGCCGGTCGAAGGAGCACACGGCAAATATGCGCTGCACGCTCATTATCCTGAAATGACGCGCGGCGCCTACGCGATGGCCATAGCGACGCATCTGCCTGATTCGCTGAAGACGCATGTTTTCGGCCGGGCGTATATGAAGATTACTGGAACCATACCCCCGAGCCACAATCCGTTGATCGTTACCGGTGAACCAGGTTGGCAACTCTCGAAGTTCTACGAAATCGGCCTGTCGCGCGGCTTCTGGATGCCGTCTTTCCAGGAGAATAAATCAGCCGCGGGTCAGGGAAGAGGCGAGATCACGTACCGCTCGGAAGTGCCTCCTCCTGCCGACAAGTGGTTTCTTCTCGAGTGGGAAATTAACGACGAACCGGCGAGTATGACCCTTTGGGTGGATGGCGAACCCGTTCCCAACAAAATGGGAACAGAAACCGTTGATACTCTGACCTACAAGTGGCCGAAGGACTCAACAACCAATTCGAACCTTGTCGGCGGTTTCAAGGAATTTGGATTCGGCGTGCGCGCCTGGCAAAATCCAATGACCGGCTTCGATGTTTATTACGACGACATCGCGCTCGGTACATCCCGGATCGGGAAATAAATAGCTTAGGCGCGCCTGCCATCCGACTCGATCGCAAAGCGGCAAGTACATAGAGGGTGTCTCCGATAGAGGGTGATATCGGGAGCTATCCTGCCGGTGCAACCGTCGCGCAATTTCCGAGCGGCGTGTGATTCGGACGGAGGCCGCGGTCCGCGAATGTCCGTACGACAGGCGCGCCGTTCCCCTTGCGGCGATGCAGCAACTTCCGATGGTCCTTTGTCACACGCTATGACCGGAGTGTCTCCCAAAGGGCCGCTTTCCATCGCCCGGTATCGATAGTCCAGCAAATCCGTGCCCGCTTCCCCCTTTGAAGCACTTCCGCCCAGACCGCCCTATTCCGGTGATTCCCGGTTATATCGAGCCGGTCCACCACCGTCATACCACGCGTCAACTCGCTGGTCACTTCAACGTCAAGATAATGATCACTGGCGTCCGCGCAAATCGTCGGATCGAGTGCGACCGCCATGGCTACCGGATCGGGAAGGCTAATTCCCATCTCGCCAGTCTGTTCGAAGTAGGAGTCCTTCGCGGTACTGTTGCACTCAATCGTAAATTGCGCCAGGGGCGTACCCAGGCTCAACACCTTCCCTATGTCCGACGCGTTCAGGACAGCCTCGCCTCTCGACAGATGCCATCCCACGAGTTCAATCGGCAACCCGGAACGAAAAACAATCCGCGCCGCTTCCGGGTCTACCCACATGTTGTACTCAGCGGCGGGCGTCACGTTTCCTTCGCAGCACGGATTGCCGCCCATAACAACGCACCGGCTAACGTTGGCCGCCATCTTCGGGTCCTGCTTCAACGCCAGGGCAACGTTGGTGAGTGGACCCAGGGTGACGATTTCGATACCCGGATTGGATTGGACGGTATCGATTATCGCCTCGACTGCTTGCGCTGTTTCGGGCGAACGTTTCGGCGGCGGGTAGCCCCGGTCCCCGAGTCCATCCTTCCCGTGGAACCACGTCGCGTCTTCATATCGGCGCCAGAGCGGACTGGTACAGCCTGAATATACGGGGACGTCCACACCGCAGAGTTCGGCGACGTACAATGCGTTGCGCGTTGCCTGTTCCACCGGCACGTTTCCCGCAACCGTTGTGATCGCAGCGACGCGAACATGAGTCATTCGTAAGGCCATGATGATCGCCACAGCGTCATCGGAGGCTGTGTCAGTGTCGATCAGGAAAACCCGCGGCATCAAGACAGGGTATCACCGGAAAGGACTGAGCGCAGCTGATCCCAAGGGCGCGCAATCTGCCAGAATCGGGGATGGAGAATGTCAGAATGCCAGGGCGGAACTCGCGGCGTGAATTTCTTGCGGGCGCGGCAGCAGCAGCGGCAACTTCTATCGCCGCCGAGCGTGAGCCGATTCTCGCCTACGCCGGCACCTACAGCGCTCCAGTAGGGGCTGAGGGCGCTCCGGGCCGGGGCAAAGGCATTTGCCTGTTCGAGATGAACCCGGTTACCGGCGCGCTTGTGGAGCGCGCGCTATTTCCCAACGCGGCGAACCCGTCATGTCTGGCCCTGAACACTTCCGGGACGCGTCTCTACTCGGCGAACGAGACCTCCACGTATGAGGGCGCGCCCAGCGGGTCGGTAAGCGCGTACGAAATCGAGCGGCCCGGCGGCCGGCTGAAGCTGCTGAACACGGTAGCGTCGGAAGGCGCCGGCCCGTGCCACCTGAGTCTGCACCAGTCCGGCAAGTGGTTGTTCGTGGCGAATTATCACGGCGGAACCTCGGCAGTGTTTCCGATCGGCGGCAATGGCGAACTCGGCGCGGCCAGCGACGTTAAGCGCCACGATGGCGTCCTTGGCCCTGGTAGCGCCACCAGCGCGCCGCCGGGCAGCTTTGCCTGGAGCGGCCACGACCGCACGCACTCGCACATGATCCGGCCCGATCCCTCGGGCCGTTTCGTGCTGGCTGCGGATCTCGGCCTCGACCGGATACTGGTCTGGAAATTCGATGCCGCGGCGGGGAAACTGATCCCTAACGATCCGCCTTCGGCGTCGGTCGCCCCGGGCGACGGTCCGCGGCACTTCGCCTTTCATCCGAACGGGCGGCTACTTTACTCGCTCCAGGAGGAAGGCTCTACACTGGCGACCTTCGATTATGATGGCGCTGCCGGGCGTCTGACGGCTAGACAGACGATCTCTTCGCTGCCACCGGGCTTTGCCGGGACCAGCTACGCTTCGGAGATCGCTGTCTCTCCGGATGCGCGTTTCGTCTATGCCGCCAACAGGCTGCACGACACCATTGCCTGGTTTTCAATCGCCACCGACGGGACACTGCGATTCGTTGGGGAGGAGCCCACACGGGGCGACTATCCACGCTTTTTCACCTTTGATCCTTCCGGGCGTTTCGTATACTGCTGCAACCAACGCGCGGATGCGATCGTGTCATTCCGCGTGAACCAGAAGACAGGCGCCCTCATGCACACCGGGCAGTACACGCCAGTGGGCACGCCGTCTTTCCTCGCCTTCCTCGTGGAGGGGAACAACAGACGGTAGGGGCCGATTAGTTGAGTCACGGGAAGGAAGGGCTTCACTTGGCCTATGCCACGAACAGTTCCCTGAAATCGGCGAACTTTATTATCAGGTCGGGCGGCCCGCCAGCTACTGCTAATTGGAGCGGACAGATCACACGCTAACAACATCTCTTAATTTTATAGTTGACATTCGCGGCGTTTCGCTGGAGAATACTCTTAATTTCATAGTTGAAGGAGCGTGGACGCTTGGCGCGAAAGAAATCTCCCCATCTGACGGAGGCCGAATTACGGCTCATGGACGTGATCTGGGACAAGGGCTCGGCCACCGTATCGGAAGTCAACGACGCGCTGCCGAAGGACGTTGGGCTGGCATACAATACGGTGCTCACCACGCTACGCATCCTGGAAGACAAGGGCTATCTGCGCCACACCAAGCGGGACGATGCGCGCGCTTTTGTGTACCAGGCGGTGGTGGGACGGAACGAAGCCAGCCGGAACGCCGTACGATATCTGGTGAGCCGATTCTTCCGCAATTCGCCTGAATTGCTGGTGCTCAATCTGCTGGAAGACGAAGAGCTCGACGCCAAGGAACTGTCGCGCATCCGCAAAATGGTGGCGGGGAAGGCAAAGTGATGGGCATGAAACTTGTAGTTGGCGCCGCTCTGGCCGGCGTGCTAAATACTCTATGGGTCGGTCTGGCGATCGCCGCGGTCGCCTGGGCGCTCGGCCGCTACCTGCCGCGGACCAACGCGGCGACGCGCCATCTTCTGGGCTGGGCGGCATTGGCGCTGGTTCTGCTTGTACCTTTCGCCGCGATGGAACGCGAGCCGGTTCGCGACGTGGATTCGGTCACGACGGCCGCGGTGATGGAAGCACCGGGTGTGGCGTTTACGAACGCCCCGGACGCAGCTCCGGACGCAGCTCCCGACGCAGCTCCCGACGCAGCTCCCGACGCAGCTCCCGACGCAGCCCAGCCGTTGGCGCCGCCGCGGGCGATTTTCCCGCTGCAACTCCACGAAGGCGACTGGCTCGCGGTCGCGATGGGTATCTGGATGGTGTTCGGCTTCCTGCAGCTTTGCCGGATCGCCTCGAGTTTCGTCTATCTCCGTAAGCTCAAGCGGGGCTCGCATGCCGCTCCCGATGCCCTGGTGGACCGATTCCAATACTGGGTCGCGGCCTGCGGCATACGCCGGCCGGTGCGGCTGCTGGTTTCCGAGCGGATTCAATCGCCGATGGCCACGGGATTTCGGCATCCCGCAGTGATCGTGCCCTCGAATCTGTTTGCGCATTTCGACGAAGGCGAACTCGACCATGTGCTACTGCATGAACTGGCGCACGTCGCCCGGCGCGACGATTGGAGCAATCTATTCGCCCGCTGCCTGGGCGCGGTGGTCGGTCTGCACCCGGTGGCGGCCTGGACTCTTCGACAGATTGCGCGAGAGAGAGAGCTGGCTTGCGACGATTGGGTGGTATCGCGAACCGGCGAGGCGCGGCCTTATGCAGCGAGCCTCGCGCGATTGTTTGAAGTCTGCCGCGGGCAGCGCCGCGTTGGGCTGGCTACCGGCATGGCGGGACGCGCATCGCAGCTCGGCGAACGCATCGAGACTCTATTGGCGAGCGGCCGCCAGTTCAGCGCGCGGACATCCTTTATCAGAGTCGGCATTACAACCATGGCGCTACTCGCGCTGGCAGCGGCGGGCGCACAGGCCCCGCATTGGATTGCCGTGGCGCAATCGCCTACTACAACCACGCCGGCGCCGGCTGGCGACGCTCCGCGCCCTGTCAATCCGCAAGGATCGTTTTTGGCGGCCCTGGTGGCGGCCGGTTACGGAAGTCTCCCGGTCGACGAAATTATTGCGTTGAAGGACCACGGCATCGATGCCCGATTCCTCGCGGATTTCATCCAATCCGGTTGGGAGAAAATGGCGGCGCGCGACCTGATAGAGATGCACGATCATGGAGTGCCGGCGGAAATGTTGCGCGCCTTGCGCGATGCGGGTTTTCAGGATCTGGAGATCGACAAGGTGGTCAACGCATACGAACAGGGCGTGCGGCCCGGCACGCTGAAGGAAGCCACACAGTACAGCACGCATTTGACACTGCCCCAGATCGTCAAATTGAAGCAGGCAGGAGTAATCCAATGAGAGAATTTGGATGGTTCGTAGTCATCGCAGGCGCGGTGATTTGTGAGGCGCTGACGGCGCCGGGCACCGCCCTCAATGGACAGGGATGGAAATTGCGCCGCTCGGAATCGCCCGGCATGGTCCGTTTCACGGTGGATCGGTCGCGGCCGGGCAACCGAACTGTGACCAGCAGCGATGTGCCACTAACCGACTTCCGCGGCTTCACGCTCGATATGCTGGACCATAGCGGCCCGGCGAAGTTCACGTATGCGGAGGACGCGGCGGACCTGCAATGCGAGGGGAAATTTTCGTGGGGCCGGGGGGCCGGCGGCTTCACATTGGTCCCCAACGCGGCATTCATGAGCGAGCTCAGCCGGCTGGGATTTGCGACGCCGCGCGAAGACGAGATCTTTCAAATGGCGCTCACGCATATCAAACTGGACTTTGTGCGGGAGGTTCGCAGCGCGGAAATCGCCACCTCGCTGCGCGACCTTCTCGATTTGGCGATGCACGGCGTCACCAGCCGGTATATCCACGACATCAATCGCACCGGCTATCGCGATTTACGGGCGCAGGACTACATCGAGATGCGCGACCATGGCGTGGAACCGAGATTTATCGAGGAGCTGAAACAGGCCGGCTACCAGCTCAGGACGGAACAGGTGATCGAGCTGAAAGATCATGGCGTAGATTCCAATTACATGCGCGACCTGGGAGCCTACGACCTGCATCCCAACGCGGGGGAACTGGTGGCGTTGCGCGACCATGGGGTGACGCCCGGGTTTCTGCGGGGATTCCGCGACGCCGGCTACGGCACGATTGCAGCCGACCAAACGATTGCACTCAAAGATCATGGCGTGGACCGCAATTTCGTGATGGAAGCGCACGATCTGGGCTTTCGCTTCACGCCGGACGAACTGATCCAACTGCACGATCACGGAGTGGACGGCAAGTACCTGCGAACGATTCACGATTCGGGGATGAGAAATTTGAGCGCCGACCAGATCGTGCAATTACGCGATCACGGGGTGGAATAGACGCGGGCATCGCTCGAGAGCAACGTCGGCCAGCCGGCGCGCGAAGGACGCTCCATTCAGTGAGCCTGCCCGGCGGCGCCTACAACAACCCGCTTAGCGACGAGCCGTCCCGCGACTCGCGGCGCGAATAGTAATCCGGGTCGGCGAATTTCTCTTGAATGCTCAAATAATATCCTATGCGAGTCCGTATGCAAGACAAACGCATCGGGTTGCGCCGCTCGGCCCGAACGGCCCGACAGGTACGTTCACGCGCTGGGAAAACGTAACGATCCAGTGGTATCGGAGTCGCCTCGGTGGCCTATCGTGAGTTTCCGGTATACTTCGCGGCTCGCGCGGAGATGGACTCCGTTTTGCGTCCCTACAACTTGATATCCACGCAGTGGTATGGCCCTACTTTTCATGTGGTTTCAACTCGGGGAGGACGGGCTGCTCAGGGATGGCGGCGCCGTCGGTGCGCGGATCGGAACCGGCGAAGTTGACTCCGCGTTTGGCGTCGCGCATGACGGCTTCGCCGTTGCCCATGGCTCCGGAGAAGCCGGCCATGGGCGTGATGATGTGGCCGCGGCGCGCGAGTTCCTCGCGGATTGCGTCGGCCACGCGGCTTTCGATCTGCACGTCGCAGCCGTCGAAAGTGCCTTTGGTGAAACGCGCCGACTCGAGCGCCATCTGCACGTTCATGTTGAAATCGACGACGTTGGAAACGAACTGGGCGTGGGCCTGGGACTGATTCCATCCACCCATGATGCCGAAGCCGACGGAGATATCGCCTTTGCGCATGAAGGCGGGAATGATGGTGTGGAGTGGCCGCTTGTGGCCGGCGAGCGAATTGGGCTTGCCCGGCTCAAGGTCGAAACCCTGGCCGCGATTGTGGAAGGAAAAGCCGGCGCCGGGAGCGACCATGCCGGTGCCGTATCCGGAGTAGTTGCTCTGGATGAGGGAGACGATATTTCCTTCCTTATCGATGACGGACATATAGATGGTCTCGTTGCCGTGGGCTTCTAGGGTCTCCTTGATGTCGGACGGGAGCACGCTGCATGAAGCCTTTTCCATGTCGATGAGAGCGGCGCGCTGCTTGGCGAGGTCCTTCGAGAGCATCTGCTTGACGGGGACGGGGCCGAAGCGCGGGTCGCCCGTGAACTTGGCCATGTCGGCGTAGGCCAACTTCTTCGATTCGATCATGACGTGGAGGGCGGCGGCGGAATTGTGGCCGTAATCTTTGAGCGGGAAATTCTCCATGATGTTGAGCATGGAAAGCGCGGCGACGCCCTGGCCGTTGGGCGGTAGTTCGTAAATTTCCCAGCCGCGGTAGGTGGTGGTGATGGGATCGACCCATTCGGGCTCGAAGTCGGCGAAATCTTCGAGGGTATGGGCCCCGCCCTGGGCCTGGAGGAACTTGACGAGGTTTTCCGCCATTTTGCCCTTATAGTAGCCGTCGCGTCCGTGCGCGGCGACCTGGCGGAAGGACTCGGCGAGGGCGGGATTCTTGAACACGTCGCCTAATTGCGGGCGCACGCCGCCGGGCATGTAGGTGTCGCGGTATCCGGGCTGTTTGAAGTACGCGGGCACGATCCAGGAGCGCGCGCCGATTTCGGGGAGGGGGAATCCGTTCTCCGCGTAGAAGATGGCGGAGGCGAGGAGTTCGGGGAAGGTTTTGGTTCCGAAGCGCTTGCGCAGGGCATCCCAGCCGGCCACGCATCCAGGCACCGTGATGTCATGGACGCTGAAGCGATCGAGCTTGGTGACGCCCTTACTCTTGAGGTAATCGATGGTGAGGGCTTTGGGCGTCCAGCCGCTGGAGTTGAGGCCGTAGATTTTGCCGGTTTTGGCTTCGTAGTAGATGGCGAAGAGATCGCCGCCCATGCCGTTGACGTAGGGTTGGGTGACGCCGACTACGGCATTGGCGGCGATGGCGGCGTCGACAGCGTTGCCGCCGGCTTCGAGCATTTTGGCTCCGGCTTGAGAGGCCAGAAACTGCGAGGTGGCGACGATGCCGAACTTGGTGACGATCATGGATCGGGCCTGTTCACGGCCGGGCGGAGGAGGGGTGGCGGGCGCGGCGGGGCGGGCGGCGGCGGGCGCATCATCCTGGGCGAAGAGGCCAAGCGAAAGCAACAGCGAGAGACACAGCAATTTCATGTGGGGAGTTTACCAGAAAACCAGCATTATCGTTAGCTACTCCGGCCGCTACTGGCCGCTACTCCAGCCGCTCTTTCTATCGGAGCAACATTGAATCTAATCGGGCGCACCCGAGGGCCGCGGATGAAATGCGGCCGGCGCTGCGGCGCCGATCACCGAGTGCCGGATACGCGCGCACTTCATCGTATGCCCCAAGCGGACGGTAGCCTCCAACCACGCGACCGACGAGGGAGGAACTCGAAGGTGAAGCGCGGACTCCCCACGGGCCGCGCAGACGAGTGGCACGTGATCCGCTCGGAGCCGTCGACGGCGGCGCGGAGTCGTAGGCAAACGCTGCGCGACCAGGGAGGATCTATTCGGCTCTGGTGGCTTCCGGCCAGTCTCACATAGCCGACAAACCGTCAACTTCGATTACAAAGTCCCGCGGCCGAGGTTCGATCGCTCACAATTCCTTAACAGAAGCGATATGCGCCGAAGACGCGGCAGGTATTACACGGCCCGAAGATTAGCCCGATCGGAGGGTTAGCCAAGATCGGCGAAAGCAAGCCTTTCCCGCTGGAAAGGATCAATAAGTTTTCTTGTGCGGGCTCCATTCCGAAAACTGAAAATCAACATGGTCTTCCAGCGCCACTAATCGCATAACGTGGACTTGCCGACGCGGTGACGTGCGCGCCGGTCACCACATGCGCCCGCACTTCACCATATGCCCTCTATCGCGCGCTTTGGGCGGCGCGGGACACCGGACTTCACACGCGCAGGAAGATCTTGCGCCGGTACATCCAGAGCAGGAATAGCCAGTAGACCATGAGCACGGCAATGCCGCGCAGCAGCGGTTCCAGGCCGGCGCCGAGGACTTGGAAGAAGTGCGCGCCCAGATTGATGCGGAAGAAATCCACGAGGAAACGTTCCCACAAGTGGGCGATCAGGTAGGCGGCCATGGAGTTCATCCCGATCACGACTAGCGGGAAGGCCCATTTGCGGTAGCCGCGGGCGTCGACAATCCAGGAGAAGGCAGCCAGAAAGAAGAAGCAGATGCCGCCGCTGAAGAGCGTCCAACTCGGGGTCCAGATGCGCTTTACCACGGGGCAGATGCCGGTGAAATGGAACAACAGGCCGGCGGCAATCCCTAGAGCGCCGGCGGCGAGGAGGCGGCGCATAGGGATTCGCGGCGCGGAGGCGCGGAGCCACTGTCCGGCAAAGAGGCCGAGGATCATGGTCCCGAGCGTGGGAATGAAGCTGAGCGTGAGGTATCCGCCGCCATTGAATACGAAGGGCCGGGTGCGCGGGAACAGATTGAGGAACCACTGGTCGAAGGCATTGCCGAGGTTGGCGTTCTTATTCCAGTGCGCGGCAAAACCCGTGTAGTGGTGCTGCCAGGTGGATGGGACGCCGACCGACTGGTAGTCGAAGCCCGGACCGGGCGCCGGATAAAGCGCCCATGCGAGCCAGTAGCCCACCAGGATCGCAACCAGCGAGACGGCCTGCCATTTGGGCGGCCGAAATGCGAGCAGGAAGAGGAACGGGTAACCGAGACCGATCTGCGTGAGCGTATCTTCGAAGGTGAAGTTCGTTTGCGGGCTGCCCAAGGAGCGGAGGAAGATGCCGAGCGCGACCAGCAGCAGCGATCGCCACAAAGCGTGGCCGAACATGCGGCCGAAGGTTCCGCCTTTGGCGAGGCGGCTGGCGATCGAGTAAGGCAGCGCGACACCGACCAGGAATGAGAAGCCGGGCTGAATGGTGTCGTGCAGGGAGCAGCCTGCCCAGTCGGCGTGGGTCTGGTGGAAGGCCAGGAAACTCCAGAAGCGGCTGGCGGGGAATGCCTGCGCCACGCGAGAAAGCTGGAGGACTTCGGCCATCATGAGGAGCATGACGAATCCGCGATAAGCGTCAATGGCGACATTACGCGGCGGAGGTTTCGGGGTGGGCGAGGTAGCGGGGGCCGCGGCGGCGGGCGAAGATTGGAGAGCAGTCTCCAAGGTGGTCCTCCTGGGATTGCAGTATAGTCCCTTGCGAGTGCGAATGCGAGGGCGCGCGGGTGGCTGTGGCCGAAATGAAATCGAACTCGCCGACGGGGAAAAGATTCCAATGGAACCGGGCAGGGTTTGCAATCGACAGCCCACCGAGGGGTCCAGAGATCGTCCATGTGGTTCTCATGCTCATTTATCAGTCGAGCCGTCGGAACGTCTTCAGCGCCCTTTTCCCAGTAGTTTCAGCGCGATCCCGTCCAGCCGCTCTTCCGGCTGAATTCCGATTTCTTTTGCCAAGGTCGGGGCGATGTCGACCGTGCTGGCCGGGTCCATCCGCCGTTCATTTTTCCATGGTCCCCAAAAAATGACAGGCACGCGGCGATCGTAATCATAAGCGCTGCCGTGTTGCGCCGGATCGTATCCCGGCGGGCCTCCGCGCTCGACCATAGCCTGGAACGCCAGCAGAATTTCGCCGGCCCGTTCCGGTGCGGCGCTATACTTCAGACGGTAGAGCAGGCTCTCCTCACGCGGATCTTCAAATCTCTTGTCCGGGAGCGCCGCGATTTCCTCGTAAGACGCCGCTACGGCGACCTCCGGCATGGAGCGAACAACCTGGATCACCCTCGCCATCAACTCCTTCCGGTCGCCGAGCGGCGCGGCCACTCCGCGATCGAGATACAACTGGTCCGGATCATGCTCGTCGCCGATCAGCAAAAGGTCTTTGTCGAGGCGCAACTCTTTTCGCACTCTGGACTGCAGCTCCTTGATCCACGCCGCGATATCGATCCGCTTCGCCGGAATTCCCTGATCCTGCAGGCGTTCGGCAAAATCCAGACCGCCGTGGTCCGCGCTGAGAACAACGGCTACGGACCTGCCGCCTGCCTGGATTCGATCCAGAAACGTCCCGAGCCGCTGGTCCAGACGACGAATTTGATCGAGCATTTCCGGGCCGGAATTCCCGTAGGCGTGCTCCAGCGCGTTGGTCGCCGAAAGCCCCAGAGCGAGCAGATCCGTCGTCTGGCCCTCGCCGAGGCGCTCGTTTCGAATCAGCGCTTCGGCTGCGTCAAGAGTCATCTCATCGAAGAACGGCGACGCCCACCATCTTCTCCAGAAGCTTCCGTCCTGAGTCTCCTTTAATAAGTAGCCGCCCTTGGCTTGCATGCCCAGCCCGGGAGTTTGAATCAGACGAGGCAGTTGACTTACCACCGGCGTGTTCCCTGCCATCCAGTGGCCGGGATAAGTGAGTCCGTTGTCCGGACCCATCTGCGTCCACACGATGCTTCGGCCGCGCAAGCTATCGAGCAGGGTTTCATTAAATTGGGCGAGCCAGCCGGGCAATTTCTTGGCGTAGGCCGTCGAGGTGGTGAACCCGAATCCGTCCTGAAACCAGTACACGCCATCGGCTTTCGGTCCAGCCATGAGGATGGCGGCGCGATCCTTTCCGGCGATCGAAAAAACACGGCTGCCGGGAACCTGGTCCTTCAACCAGTTGCCGAAAGTTGTTCCCTTGAAACGCCCTCCGCTGGAACCGGCTTTCCCGGAAGGCTCGCCGAAGTCCGTGGCGCTCGAATCCTGAACGCAGTAGATCATCTCGCCCGTCGCGCGGTCGCGCCATTGATTCGCCGGAATGCCGGTCGACGCCGGATGCCTGCCGGAAAGCAAGACGGAATGGCCGGGACCTGTCTCGGTGAAGGCATGCTCTTGAAACGCGTTTTCAAAAAACACGCCTTCTTTTTCGAGCCGTCCGAGCCCGCCGGGAAGCCCGGCGCCATAACGGTCCATGATTTCGCCCGAGAGCATGTCCACCGAAATCATGACGATGAGATTAGGCCGTTGTGATGGCGGCTCGGCGGCTGATGAAGGCGCCGCCAACATTACGATCAGTGCAATGAGGAAACCAGTCGCTGTGGGCATTTGCCGATTATTCCACATCGGGAATTGGCATCATTCGGTCTTGTCCTGTCCAGACGAAGAACGAGGCCCTAGAATAGCGATGTCTAACTTAAATGATGGTGGCAAACGTCGTTTATCAGCGATAAGACCCAGTAAACATCCCGGGCAAGTCTACTTCGGTTGGTAGCCACCCGGTATGGAGTGAATTCATGCCCGACCACCTCGCAACCAATAAATTTGAGCGACATCAGGCGATGGTTACCAAGAACTGCCCGATGGATTACGGTGACATCTTCCGGGGATGATCATGTAACGCCAGCAGCTATTAGATTTCCCCTGGGTTCTGTAAATCCCGAGATAATCCAAAAAGCACTAGAGACGCTTCACCGCTCCATTGACTCACTATCCGTACAAGACTAGCGGCACTGTTCAGTCGATACATCTAGTTCCTCTGACAGCCAATCAACATCAGCCGCAATGTATTGTCTCAGGCGTTCTAGTAATTGTTCCGTGACGACCGGCGCTTCAATCGTCATTATGCCAGTGTTTGTGATGTGCCAGTTGTTTTGTCCCGACCGCCGTGATGAACTGGAACACACTGCCTCTGGTATCGCAACAATAAAGAGAGAAGAGCCGGCCGTCGCGTTGCAGCAGTCCATGAGCCTTCATCTTGCGAATGTCATAGCGCAATTGCGTCGGGGTATAGTTCTTGGCCGTTCCCCCGCGATACGGGCTATTAGTTACCTAAGACATTCGGAGGCTTAGGCCCCAGACGTTCGCAGATCGGCGGGAGTTTCGACCGCGACGTAGCACGTCCGCCGCCAAACTGACGGTTACGGGGTCGCCGCCCACCGCCAGTTCTTCGAGTGCGAGGCGGGCGTGATCGGCCCAAGGGAGGCGGCGATGGTCGGTCCGCAATCTTTATCTCGGCGCATTCCGGCAACAACATCCAAACCGGAAGATACACTCCATCAGGGTACTAATGATAATGACACTGCGGGCCGGAACCCCACGCTCTTCCACAACTCCGCGGGGTCGTACATCCGCCCCTTAGTAACCACGCGCATCACCTTTCGCAAGTTCGCGAAGTCCTCCAGTGGGTTTCCCTGCACCAGAATCAAGTCGGCCCGCTTGCCGGCTTCCACGGTGCCCACCTCCTCATCCATGTGCATGACTTTCGCAGCTCCACTGGTGGCAAGCTGAATCACCTCCATGGGAGTGAGTCCGGCTTGTACGTATAACTCCAGCTCGCGATGCACGCTATGCCCGGGCACGGCCTTGTCCGTCCCGGCAACAATCGGTATCCCCGCCGTATACAACGCATGAAGCACCGCGAACTGGTCGTTCAAACGCCCGCTCTGCGGCGCATTAGTCGGGGGAGTTCCGGCTGTGCCAATCACCGAGGTGAGGGTATAGGGCGCCTTCGCGAAGCCTGGCTCAAAGCTGGCGATATCCACGTTCATGGGACGGCCCAGTAACTCGCCCCAAGCCATGGTGGGGTCGACTACCGTGTGGTGATCCTTGAAGAATTGGATCACGCGCTCGCGGCCTTCGCCCGCGCGGCGAACCTCCTGGTAGACCGGGCCAAAGTGGTTGATCTGATCCATCCCCGCCTCCACGGCCTGGATTGCGGTCATGCCTTCGGGGACATGCCCGGTCACGCTCATTCCTTGCCGGTGCGCTTCGGTGGCGATGGCCGCCAGCACGTCCGGTTGGATGCGGCTGTAAATCTTCATCTGCACAAACCCAGCCGCCTTGTACCGGGCCACCTGCGCGCGGCCTTGGGCGGGCGTATCGGCCCAGTTGACTCCGAACGTGCCGGTTCCGCTGCGATCTACCAGGCCGGCCAGCACCAGACGCGGGCCTAATCCGCTCCCGCTCTCGATCAAATCGCGAACCGAGGTGATGAATTCGAATTCGCCGCCGCAATCCCGCGCCGTGGTAACTCCGGCCGCCAGATAGGCAGGGCCCCACTCCACCTGTGCGAAATGCGCGTGCATCTCCCACAGGCCGGGCAACAGCGTAGCCCCGCTGCCATCGATCACGGGCATTCCCTTTGGCACGGTCACTTGAGACCGTGCGCCCGCGGCGGCGATTCTTCCATCCTTCACCACGACTACGGCGTCGGGTACGGGCGTCGCCCCTGTGCCATCGATCAATGTCGCGCCGGCGATGGCGAACTCTCCCTTTACCAGCGGCTGAATCCGGCTGCCCGCTGCCGCCAGTTCCTTCAGGCGGTCCGCGACGGCGCTACGGATCAACTGCGAAAATGCCAGGCGATACTCCTTTCGGATAGCTTCGAGCGGCAGACCGCCCGCATAGCCGACGCCCCCTGCGATCTCGCCGTTTTCGTTCAGCCAGACGGTTTCGTTGCCCCAAACCACGTTGCCCACCGAATAGCGGGTGAGGCGGACCGGCTTGCCGCCGTCATCGATAGTGTCCTGCCCGGTGACCTCGATCAGCGCCTCGGTTCCCGGCGCCTCCGCCGGAAGTTGAGCCAGACGCGCGGGCTTGCCATGGCCGGCCCAGTAGCGCAGAAGCATCATCTGCACGGAGAACGGCGCGTAGCCGCTGATGGTGAAGAAGCGCGCGGGCAGCGCGGCCTGCCGCGTTTTGTCGCCTTCGCGCACGATGGCGGTTCGTCCATCGGGATTCACTTGCACGGCCGCATCCACGCTGAAGGGCCTATAGCTCTTGCCCTTGGCCTCAAACTGCAGCGGAGTGAGGTCCGGCTTCATGCGAAGAGTGGCGGAGAGAGGCACACGCGATCCGCGTTCGGTGTATTCGAAAGAGGCGTGCAGAGTCAGTGCCCCGTTAGCTTCGGTGGTTACTTGATAAGCTTCCTCGCCGACTGGCAACTGCAGGAAATAGAGAGTCAGGGCGCCGTGCTCATCGGCCTCCAGGAGAGGAACGGCGAGTGTTGCCGTGAGAAGAATTAGAATTCCGTAAGCTCGCATCGTGCCCCACATTCTATTATCTTCCGAGGGGCTCAGTCACTGTTAGGGTGCGTGGGGCGCTCGGGTAGCCATTCGCGGTAAGCGCGCTTTTCGGGCAGGATGCGCGTGTCCGCCCGACGCGGGGAGGCGGAACATCTGAAAATTTTGGCGGAGAGTATTGTGGGAGCAGCAGCCTAACGTCGGCGTGGCGGCACTTTCCATGGAATGGATTGAAAACACTTCGCTAAACCCAAGCGACTTATTTTACCGAGTCTCGATCAACCGCTGCCGCCCTGCTCACGCAAAAGAGCCAGGAAGAGGCCGCTCGCGCCGCGAGCCTTTCCGTCGCCACACTGCTGCGCTGGCAAAAGCTGCCTGAGTTTCGCAAGGCCTACCGGGAGGCCCGTCGGGCTCATGGACAATCCATCGCCCGATTCCAGCATCCGGCCAGCGCAGCCGTCTCCACTCTGCTGGAGGTCATGCTAGACCGCAATACGCCGGGCCTCGACCAAGGTGCGCGCTGCCGACAGCGTGTTGAATCACCGGCGAAGGCTATCGAGATCGAGGATGTCGAAGTGCGTGCGCCGGAGTTGGATCGCGCTGTGGACTCCGGCCTGTTTTGGCGCTGGCCCCGCAAGGAACAGCGCTATGCGGGGACTGAGAACTGTTCGCGGGTCCAGAAGTCATGTGGATCGAGTGGTGAGATTTGTCGTGGGTACTCGAACTATCGCCAGGCGAGTCAAGGCTGAGGGTGAGGGCTGCAGAAGATCGCAGCCCCGGTCCCAAGCCATCGCAAACCATACCGTGCCGCACCAGACCCAAGACTAGCCTTGGCTAGCCGCACCGACCAACTGTGTGGGGCTGTATCACCCGTCTGCTAGTTTCTGTCTGGCACGATCGCTACCGATAATAACGAATGCCGGGCGCCCCGGCTCCGCTCGAAAGCGTTGCGACAGACAGACGCGCGCCCGCCATTGGAGCCGCTCATTTCCCCGGCCCGTCGCCGATCTGCAGCAGCTCAATCTCGAAGACGAGTGTCGCGCCGCCAGGGATTCCCGGCCTTCCGCCGTCGCCGTAGGCAAGATCCGCCGGACAAACCAGCTGCGATTTGCCTCCGACCTTCATCTTCTGTACACCTTCCGTCCAGCACTTGATTACGCCGTTCAAAGGAAACTGTGCGGGCTCGCCGCGCTTATAGGAACTGTCGAACTCCGTGCCGTCCACCAGTGTGCCGCGATAATTCACCTTCACCCTATCCGTCGCTTTCGGCGACTCACCCGCACCGGGGCGGAGTTCGCGGTACACCATGCCGGATTCTGTCTTTTGAGCGCCGGCCTCGCCAGCCGCCTTCGAGAGAAACGCTGCCGATAGCGCCTTTTGTTTCTCGGCGGCGCGTGCGGCGCGTGAATCGGCCAACGCCTGGATTTTCGGTCCCCAAGTCTGCAGGTCTTCCGCCGGCTTACCCGCAGCTGCGTCCGTGAAGGCCTTCTTCAATAGGTCCAATTCCGCCGGGGATAGGTCGAACTGACCGAGTGAGCGATACATGGTGAGTCCGAGCGCATAGATGATCTTTTCTTCGTCCGTCATAGGTTTAGGAGCCGGCGCGGGCTTTTTCACGACACTGGGCGACGTCTTCGCCGCCGCGGGTTTCGGCGCCGTCGAAGCGGCAGCGGCCGGTTTGGATTGTGCCGGCTGGGCCGGGGCAGTCGTGGGCGTCGGCGTTTGTGCCCAGAGAACAACAGCGGGTAGGAAAATCAGGACTCGGCGCATCGCCTCAGCCTAACACGACGGGAATTGGCACAAAGATCAGGTACGCCTTTGTGAAGTCTTTCTCCAGCCTTGGTGTGACCGACGCCTTTCGTGATAGTAGTGCGCGCATAAAGGGGCAGACCGTCCCCCGGTGCTCTTCTGCCAAGATACTGCGGGCGCCAAGGGTATTCCTTCAAGTTTCCATCCGTGGTGACGGACGGAGTTCTGCACGGGGAAAGGGAAGTAAGGGAAAACCCGGCTGGCTCCAATTGGATGGCAAAATTCTGACCGATGGCTCGGCCAAAATCTGTGCGGAAGGCTTGGTGGGAGCGGCGGACGCGGCTGTGGGACAACGCCCCGCCGGCATACAGTATGGCTACCACATCGAGGCGAAGTTCTCCGAAGACTCAGGGACAGGGAGCGGGAAGCCTGTCGAAAGCCGCGCCTGCAAGGTCATTTTCGAGAAAAAGCGATAGCGCGCCGGCATGCTGAAGATGATGGTGAGCGGAGGCCACCGTAACAGGCCGCTTCGGTCAGCGACGCGTCTATCGGTTGGCTTACCAAAAGTCAGCAACCGGCGTCTGACGGCCAAGTGACGTGGCCGGGCCGACCGTCCACTCAGAATCCAAGCTTCCCGGAAGGCCGTTCCGGAGCCACGAGACTCTTCCAAAGTCTCGCCATCCAATACGTGAACCAGCTTGATAGCCCGTGCCTGAGGTTAGTTAATGAAGCGTCCGCACCTCAGCGAGAACCCGGCGCACGGCCTCGGCAATAGCATCGGGCGCATCGTACAGGAGGTCGCTGGCGTCCCCGCCAACCGCGACCTGTCTTCCCCGCGTGGACAGTCTGGCGAGATCACTCTGCGCACTCGTCCACTCCTCCAGGAATTCGGGTGGCGCGGCGATGTTCCCGGCACTGAGCACGACCAGTGGACGGTCGCCAAGATTCCCGGCTGCCCGCGCCTCGGCGGAGCTTAGCCGCCAGGAGGCGATGTCCTGCATGAGGGCGCTGATGGCCCTGGAGGAGTGGGTCAGGAACCAGATGGTGTTCCACTCAGCGGCCGTCAGTCCCTTGGGTTGCGGAGGCGCAGGCGGGACCGGACCCAAACGGTAAAGACCAACCCAGTTGAACAACTGCGCCGCGACGTCCTGCGAATGATAGACCAATTGGGGAATCCGCGTCGCCCGTTTCCCGTTGCTGGATCGCAGCTCAAGGAAGAGCCTTGGATCAGCCGAGTTGACCAGCACCAAGCCGGCCACCTCGATGGGATAGAAGCCCGTGTAAACACGCGCGTCCAGGGCGGCCGATGATTCGCCCACCAGCACATACGGCGGCGGGATTCGCGCGGCGCGGAGAAGAGCATGCAGATCGCGAGCCTGCGACGCACTGTCGCGCGGATAAGGACCGAGGTCGCTCCAGCCGGAGCCGGCGCGGTCATACCAGCACACAGTCGTAACAGTTGCCAACGTGCGCTGGATCGAGACCCAACTGTAGCCTGGACGCGGCCCGCCATTGGAGTATATCGTTTTAGGGCCGTGAACAGCCGAGTGAAGGGGCCAGTTGGCGCCGCTCTCCAGGATCACGGCGGGCTGACCTGCACCTGAGCAATAGATATTGAGCATGCGGCCGCCGATGTCGACGGAGCGGCCGACTTGTGGGAAATGCTCACGGTCCCGTGCGCGCTGAGCCTGCTCGTAAAGAAGCCCGGAAACCAGGCCGATTACAAAGATGCCCGCTCCAAAGATCAACGCAGCCCGCGCTGCCGTCCACACTTTGGCGGTCATGCTGTTACTTGGACTCCGATTTACTCTTAGGAGTTCCGAATCACTCGATCATTTATCGCCGAGTCATCGTCACGCAGCAACATGCGATGCGGAACCGCGAGGACGAAAGTCTTCTCGTCTTATAGTCAGTCAGAGCGATCACGCGGCGGTCGAAGTCGGCTCTGGCGTGGCTACTTCGACATTCTGGAGTCTTGCGAACGGCGCGATGGAAGACTTCAAGGGTCCGTACGAGGAGTTCCGCGCCGCCGCGCAAACGGCCGCCTAGGCGACGTTTCCTGTTGTCTTAGGGGAGCTAGAGGAACCGACGGTGTGTTAGTTCAGGTGTCATACTATATCCTTTATGCGCCCTCTACTAACGTGCTTTTTGTTCGCTGCGAATCTTTGGGCCCTCGGTGGTCCGCGCTATGTGGAGACGTCTCCACACCCGGGCGCCTTCGCATTGGTGGAAAACGGCTCGGCCGCGGCCATCCGAATCGACGCCGCCGATTGGCCAGGCGTACAACGAGCGGCACACGATTTACAAGCCGACGTGAATCGCGTAACCGGCGTCACTCCCGCCTGGGACACCGCCGCCCGCAAGATGGTTCTCATCGGGACCGTCGGCAAGAGTCCCCTCATCGACCAATTAGCCCGCGCCGGCAAGATCGACGTCGGCGGCATCCGCGGTAAGTGGGAATCCTTCTTCTTACAAACCGTCGCCAACCCCTTCCCCGGCGTCGATAGCGCCATAGTCATAGCCGGCAGCGACAAGCGCGGCACGATCTTCGGTATCTACGACCTGTCCGAACAAATCGGCGTCTCCCCCTGGTATTGGTGGGCCGACGTCACGCCCGATCGCAAGTCCGCCCTCTACGTCCTCGCCGGCAAATATCAGCAGGGTGAGCCCAGCGTCAAATACCGCGGCATCTTCTTCAATGACGAAAAGCCCGACCTCGATTTCTGGGTCCGCGCCAAATTCGGCGAACGCACCGTACCCGGCGGCACTGCCGCGAACTTCAACAGCGCCTTCTACTCCAAAGTGTTCGAAGCCATCCTTCGCATGAAGGGCAACTACCTGTGGCCTGCCATGTGGAACAACGCTTTCGCCGAGGACGACGCCGCCAACCCCCGCCTCGCCGATGAATACGGCATCGTCATGGGCACGAGCCATCAGGAACCCATGATGCGCGCCCAGAAGGAATGGGACTGGCATCTTCGCGCGGCCAACGGCAACTGGAACTACGCCACCCAATCCGCCATCCTCGATGACTTCTGGCGTCAGGGCATCCGCCAGCGCAAGGACTTCGAAAACATTTACACCATGGGCCTTCGCGGCGAAAACGACTCCGCCATGGTGCGCACCGCCGCCGAGGGCGTCGCCTTAACCGAGAAGATCGTTACCGCCCAGCGCAAGATGCTGGCGGAAGAGGTCAATCCCGATGTGACCAAGGTCCCGCAACTGTGGGCTCTTTATAAAGAGGTACAGCAGTATTACGAAGGCGGTCTGCGCGTGCCCGACGACGTCACTCTGCTCTGGGCCGAAGACAACTGGGGCAACGTGCGCCGGCTCCCCACGCCCGAAGAGCGCAAGCGCTCCGGCGGCGCAGGCATCTATTATCACTTCGACTATCACGGCGGGCCGCGCAGCTATCAGTGGCTGAACACCAGTCCGCTGAACAAGATCTGGGAGCAGATGTCGCTCGCCAAACAATACGGCGCCGACCGCATCTGGATCGTGAACGTCGGCCACTTCAAAGGCTACGAACTTCCCACCGAGTTCTTCCTCAGCCTCGGTTGGAACCGAGCGCAATGGCAGGGCGAGACGGTCAACGAGTACACTCGCCAGTGGGCCGAGCGCGAGTTCGGCGCCCCATATGCGTCCGAAGCTGCGGCGATTGTCGACGCTTACACCGGCTACAACGCCCGCCGCAAGCCCGAATTGCTCGAGCCCCGCACTTACAGCCTCGTCGACTATCGCGAAGCGGAGCGCGTCGTGGAAGATTACACCGCCCTCGCCGCCCGGGCTGAAGCGCTCTACTCGAGAATTCCCGCAGGCAAGCGCGACGCCTTTTTCCAACTGGTCCTGTTCCCCGCCAAGGCGTCCGCGAATTTGAACGCGATGTACCTCGCCGCGGGCAAGAACGCTCTCTACGCTACCCAAGGCCGGGCCAGCGCCAATTCCTGGGCCGCCAAGGCCAAGACTCTGTTTGACGCCGACGCGGCCCTGACCAAGCAGTGGGACGCGCTCAACGGCGGTAAGTGGGAGCACTTTATGGATCAGCCCCACATCGGCTATACCTCCTGGCGCGACCCGCCCGCCAACACCCTGACCGCCATCAAACTCGCCAGCGTGCAGGCCCCCGCTGAAGCCTCCCTCGGCGTTGCCACCGACGGTGGCTCGCCCACGCTGCCCGCCTTCGACTCGCTGAATCGGCAGCGCAGCTACATCGATGTCTTCAACAAAGGCCGCGAGCCTTTCGAGTTCACCGCAACCCCCAGCGCCCCCTGGATCGCGTTGAGCGAGTCGAAGGGCCGCGTGGAGGACGAAACGCGCGTCTGGGTCACTATCGATTGGGACAAGGCCCCCGCCGGCGTCAATCAAGGCTCGATCAAGATCACTGGAGCCGGCACTGACGAGACCATCAAGCTCACCGCTCGCAAGCCCTCCGACCTGACGCGCGCCACCCTCACCGGCTTCGCCGAAGGAGCGGGCTACGTCGCTATCGACGCCGGCCACTTCACGTCGAAAACCGATGCCGGCCAAGCCGCCTTCCGCCCAGTGGAACAATACGGCATGCGTGCCGACGCTCCCGTTGACGTTCAGGGCCTCAACGCCGGTCCGCACCTCGACTACCGCCTCTACATTTTCACGCCCGGCGAGGCAACTGCCCGCCTCACGCTCGGCCCCGCGTTGAACTTTGCACCCGATCGCCCGGTGCGCATCGCGGTCTCGATGGATAGCGAGGCGCCTCAAGTCCTCACCATCGTCCCGCAAGGGTACAACGCCGCCAACGGCAATCGTGATTGGGAGCAATCCGTTCGCGACAACGCCCGCTACATCACCACCAAGCACCAGATCGCCGCCCCCGGCTATCACACCTTCAAGGTCTGGATGGTCGACCCCGGCGTGGTCCTCGAGCGCATCCTTATCGACACGCCGGCCTCGGCGAAAGCCCTGAGCTACCTGGGACCACCGGAGAGTTTCCGCGGAACCAAGCGATAGCACTTGCCGTGACCAAAGGAAAACCTGAAGGCTGACCGGGAGCAGCGGAGGAAATGTGAACGACCGTCCATCGGAATCCGCAGCTCATCGTGGCCGTCGCTGGCGTTTGGTTCCACGAAGCGAATTGTCGTCAAGCCAAGTCGGGCGCTCATGCCCTGTTCGAACTTGCTCCGTAAGACCCGCTGCGGGAACCGGAGGGAAATCTCGTTGTCGCTCAGAGGAAGGTAAGCCCTCATGTATGCCCTGGCAGTCGCAGGCAGCAGCAACGCGAGAATTGCCGTAAGAACGCGCAGATGTCGCACGAAGCCTAGAGTAGCTCATAACACATTGGCGGGCGCGATTCTCCAGCTTGCGATGTCCGACGGATGGGTTGCGGTCGGGGATCCGTCGAATACTCTCCATTTCGTGTCGCGCATTCGTTTACCGGGCCACAATCCCGTCCGCTAGCGGATCTTTTCCAGCCGCTCTTACGTCTAACCGTGCATATTCGGAATGTGAAAGGAGCCGCTATGCGCTTTCTGTCTGTGCTTGCCGCCGATTTGCGCTTTGCCCTTCGGATGATGCGCCAGAACCGGGTATTCTCGGCAGTTGCGATTCTCTCGCTGGCGCTGGGAATCGGGGCCAGCTCAGCCATGTCGAGCCTGGTCTACGCGCTTTGGGTCGACCCTTACCCGTACCGCGATTCCAACCGCATGTTGAATCTCAGCTTCGTAGACCAGCAGGGACGCAATGGAACTATGGAGTACTCACTGGCGGATTACCTAGAGCTGCAGAGCAGCACGAGGACTCTGGAAGAGATCGCCGCACGGGAGTTCAGGAACGCGGTGGTTACATCCGGACTTCCGGAAAGCGTTAGCGTGGTGCGCTTCACACCCAACGCCTTCGATCATTTCGGCGTTCCGGCAATGATCGGCCGCACCTGGACCCCCAAAGACATTCCACAGCCCGGAGCGCCGCCTTCCGTCGCCGTGCTCAGTTACCTGTTCTGGACCCGTCATTTCGATGCCGATCGCGCGATAGCCGGCCGGACTATTGAGCTGGATCACCAGCAGTATACAATCCTTGGAGTCGTGCCGCCCCGCTTCACCTGGAACGATGCGGACATTTATATTCCGATGTCCGTCGCGCCGGACCCGAAACATTTCGTGGCGCTGATGACGCACGTCAAAAAGGGCATCAGCCTGGACGCCGTGAGCGCCGAGCTACAAGCGATTACCCAAAGGTTCGCCGCGCGCAGCCCGAACGAGTATCCAAAAGCGGGATTCCGCATGAAGGTCCAGACGCTGAACGATTTCCTGCTACAGCGTTTCGGCGGGACCTTGAAGGTTCTGATGGCGGCGGTTTTCCTGCTGCTGGCCATCGGCTGCGCGAACGTATCCATCCTGCTGCTGGCGCGAGCTACTTCCCGGCAACGGGAAATGGCCATTCGAGTTTCGATCGGGGCCCCCGGGCGCCGCATCCTCCGCCAGTTGCTGACGGAGTCGGTGGTGCTGGCGCTTTCCGGCGGGCTCCTGGGCGTGTTGCTGGCGTATGTGAGCGTTCCGGCGATTGTGGGCCTGATGCCGCAATATTCAGTCCCGCATGAAGCCGACATCCACGTGAATGGGCAAGTAGTGCTGCTGACATTTGCCGTCTCGGTGATAACCGGAATCCTGTTCGGCATGGCGCCGGCGCTGCAACTGGCCGCCACGGACGTGAGCCAGGCGATGCAGAGCGGCAGCCGCGGATCTTCGGAAGGCGGCCGCGGCGGCAAAATCCGGGGAGTCCTGATGGTCGCGGAAGTTGCGCTCACGGTCATTCTTCTCACCGGCGCGTCCGTTGCTATCCGCAGCTTCCTGGCGCTCGAACGCTTGCCCCTCGGATATCGGCCCGACCACGTACTTACCATGAACATCAATATTCCGCAGGGGCGTTACACTACCTGGAGTGCCCGCAATGGCTTCTTCGAGCGGCTCGCGTCGGAGTTCCGTACCATACCGGGCGTGGGGACAGCCACATTTACCGAAACCGCGCTGCCCCCTTACATCGGCTTCAGCGCCGATTTCGAAATCGCAGGCCGTCCGAAGACGGAACGTCAGCAGTTGCGCGTCGGTTTGATCGCCGCGCAGTATTTCGAGACGGTCGGCATTCCCCTGCTCCAGGGGCGCCTGTTGACCGAAGCCGAGATCGTTCACAACGCTCATCTGGCCGTTATCAACGAAGAGTTCCGGAAGCGGTACTTCCTTTCCGGTTCCGGCCCGCTGGGCGCGCGCATTCACGTTCCGGGTCTCAAAATCAGCCAACCGGAGATTTTTACGCCACCGGAGAGCGACCAGTGGTTTGAAGTGGTCGGGGTAGCCGCCACCGCTCGCAATCGTGGTTTGCAGGATCCGCCGGAGCCGGCTATCTACATTCCATATAACATGGTAACCGCTCCCAGCGCCGCATTCCTGCTCAAGACGGAAGTGGAGCCGATCTCGATCATTCGCGCCGTGCGGGAGCGGGTGCGCTCGGTACAGGCCGATCTTCCGATTACCGAAATCCGGACGCTGGAAGAGTATTTGAGCCGTTTCGAGCGAGCTTATCCACGCTTCAGCATGACACTGTTCACCATCTTCGCAGCGGTGGGCCTGCTCTTGGCCGCCACGGGGTTGTATAGCGTGGTCTCTTTTGGCGTGGCGCAGCGCACGCATGAATTCGGCATCCGCATGGCTCTGGGCGCGCAGCGCCGCCATGTGGTTCAGCTTGTGGCCGGCTCCATGACCGCGTTGATCGGGATCGGAACAGCGACCGGACTCGCTGGCAGCATCGCCTTGAGCCGGGTGATTTCCAGTTTCGTCGAAGGCTGGAATCCGCGCGATCCGGTCGCATATATTGCCGTGGTGGCGGTTCTAGCGTTGACGGCGTTGCTAGCCTGCTGGTTTCCTGTACGGCACGCCACGACTATAGACCCGATGGCCGCTCTCCGGCACGATTGAGCCGGCCGGAACACAGTGTTCTTTCCTATAAGGCGGCGCCCAAAACGTTGATCTCCCAGAACCCGACACACGAGGCGCGTCGCATGGGGGACATCCGCGGAATGGGCAAAATAACCATCAACTTGACGGCCCAACTTCCGGATAGCGCGTGATACAGGAGTTAGGAGTTCGCGCCAGAACTCCGGGTGCCCGAATTCATTATTTCCCTACTCCCCGGACTCGGACTTTATCGCCGGATAAGCCGCGAGGCACGTATCCCTCACTGTTGAATCGTGCCGTCGGATTGATCCACGGCCAGGGCGCTAAGTTGCGAAGCGAAGATCGGCCATCGCCGCTAATTGAGACACGTGAGGCTGAGATGGTGATTTCTCCGCATAAATTCCTCCTAATTTTGAACCGTCAATATCACTCCACCCGGTGACGACGTGACGTCGAATAGCGCCGCGGAGCCGATCGTCGCCACGATGGGCCAATCTCCATTCCCGAGCGACGTCGGAACTTGAATGGCCACCTGGTACAACCCCGCAAACCCCGGCGCCAATGCCGCGCCGTACACAGTGGCCGGGACGTTGTTAATCGTAACCGTGACCGGAGTGCTGGTCGAATAGGTGTTATTGCTCGGCGTCTCCACCCCCGGCAGCGTCGCCGGCGACGTCACGCCAATTCCCGTGCCCCACAGGATCAGCACGTCTCCGGGCTTCGCCGGAACCGTTGTGACGCCCGGGATCGTACCGTTCTTCAGGGCATAACTGTAATCCTGCCGCGTGGCGATCGCCTGCGTGCCCAAGGTGAAAAACGCCGGCGCATACTGGTTTACCTGGACTGCGCTGGATTGGCCCACGGCCCCGTTATTGTTCACCACAACAGGAAACGCGCCAACCGGCAGTTGAGGAACCAGAACATTGACCTGCGTCGGACTGATGTAGCTGAGGTACGCGGGGATCCCTTCGATGCTCACCGTCACTCCGTCGAGCACGGTAGGCAACTGCCCGCTCACAATTGAGTTGTTCCATGTATCGGTGGTGGAGGCCAGGTTCGTCCCCTGAATCGTCACATACGAATTGCTCACAATTCCCTGTCCCTGCTGAAAGCTCGCGCCGCTCACAACGCCATTTGCGCCGATCACCGGCCTGGCCGGCACGGTCGCGCCGAGTACCAATGTCACCGCCACGGCGACCGTCGTCGTGTAGCCGGGCGACGTCGGCGTGATGGTGAGCGTGCCGGTGTACGTGCCTGCCGGCAGCGGCGACGGATTGTCGTTGACGTCCACCCCGATCGAAGCCGGCGTGGCGCCGCTGCTCGTGCCCACTCCCAGCCACGGCCCGCCCGACTTGGTAGTCGCGGCGACCGTGAAGCTGATCGGCGCGCCCGCGCTCGAAATCGTCAGAACCTGGCTCGCAGCTCCGGAGCCGCCGACGGTCGTAGCGAAATACAGCGACGTCGAGCTCACCGAAAGACCCGTGGAAATGCCGCGCCACCTGACTGGCGGCGGGGCACTCTCGCAGATTTCTCCCACGATCCACTACCGCCGCCCGGTATCTCCTCCAATCGCTTGCTGAAACGCGCCTTGGACGGCAGTGGCTCGATCTTTTCCACCGGGACCCCGCAGTCGGGCATCGCATGCGATGCACTTCCACCACTACCGCCGCCCGGTATACGCTCCATGGCAGGTCGCGAATCTCACGCTCCCGCACGTCGTGCACATGATGCAGGCGGCGACCGTAGCCGCCACATTCAAACCCTCTGTGAACGGGCTCGCGCCGCACCCACAGCTTCAGGGTCTTTCCCTCTTCGTCCAGTTCGTGCCGATATACCCGGTAACCCTGGTCAGGCCAGAATCGCCGTCCACTTTTTGTGTGTCAACTGCCGAGTGTACCGGAAAACGCCATCTCACTGAATCATAGATATTTGAATGCTTTCACCAATTCCTGCGGAGAGCCCATACATTTAAGTAGCCGCTCGCTGCGCCCTTAGTGGCTCGTCGCGGCGGCGGCTTTGAGTGTCTTGATGGTATTAAGAACACTCTCAACTTCGGCGTCACTAATACCCTTCGCCGTGGACTTTAGAACGGACGTGAAGTAAGTCACTTCGACATCTGTGTCGGGATAGCCGATATTGCCTTTGGGTCCTTCCGAATTCGCAAGAACTTTGCCGTCGGCGTCGACCACGGCAAACCAGGGAATACCCCCATCGACGCCCTTCGACGCCCCCAGCTTCCTCGCCAGCGCGTCGGAGCCTTCGTTCTTTTCCGTATCGATAGTAACCACCGAATAATACCTCGCCAGCACCGGAGCGGCTTCGCTGGCCTGGAAGAAGCTCTCCATCTTCTTGCACCACCCGCACCAGTCGGCGCGGAACTCCACCCACGCCGCCTTACCCGCTGGTAAAGATGCCAGTCCCTGGCGATAGACCTGGTCGGCCGGAATACTGATGAGAAACTCCGAAAGCTGAGCCTTGAGCTTGGCTGGTGCCAACTGCCCCTTGTCCATCACTCGCGCCGCCGTGAGGGTAGTCAGCAAGCTGCCGTCTTTGTCGAGGATAGTGATCAGCAGGCCGTCGGATTTATCCAGTTTGGCGTGCAAGGTTTCTTTCGCGAATCGCGCCAGATCGTCAACATTGTCGGTCTTGACCATGGTGATTTCATAGCCCGAGTGAACCAGGTTGGGTACATCGGGATCAGCCATAGCCGCAGTGTGCAGTTCCGCGCAGTGCGTGCACCAGGAGCCATCGTATACCACGATCAACCGGTGATTGGATTTCTGCGCGGATGCGAGCGCCTCTGCCAGCGATAGCCTGCTGGGTTCATCCGGCGCAAACCACTTCGGTTGTGCAGCGGCCGAAGCCGCGAAAGTGAGAGCGACGACAAGTGCACGAAACATCATGGAAATCCTCTGTAGCCCTACATTATGGACCGAGTCTTGGGCGTTGTCCAACGGAAAACGCTCGACCGACGGGAAAATGGAAGAGTTTGTCGAGAGCTTTCCGATAGTGACGGTTTAGCCGGGCGCGGTATCGCCCGGGCTGGCTGTGGCTCCTCACAAAGTAATCGGAATTCAACCTGGGAAACGCAATGCTGATCCTCGAAGACGAGGAGGGCCACAACGAACCGATCAACCTTGCATCCACCATCGACGAAGCCCACGAGATGGCAATCAGCGACTCCGAACGCCGCGGGCCTGACAGCCTTTGCCCCTACGTGTACAAACTCTTCGCAACCGGCAACGGTGGCAAGCAACAACTCGTGGGCTGAATTCCTCGTGTCCAACCTATAGGCCGGCGGCGTTCTGGCGCCCTAACCAGATGAGAAGCCGATCCTTTCCGGGATCGTCTCTTGTCGTTCAGTGGCCCCTCGTCAGGACGCCCACGTTGGCGTAACGGGCGCACCTCGTCGCGCCGTCCGCCGCCCGGCCGACCGGGAGGGCTTCCCTATAGAGACGGCTGCCAAATAGCTAAGCTACCGATATTTGGGATTAGCGGGCCGCTTCAGCCTGCGACGCGTCTATCGGTTGGCTTACCACCGTATGGCGCCGGACAGAACGCTGTTTGGCAGCATCATTGGCGCGCCGTATGATTGAGTGATGGTCCGGTTTGCACTGGTTCCGAGCCGGCGTGTCTCAATGTTGCTGTTGCTCCTCTCTGCCGTCCTCACACTGCGAATCGCGGCGCAACGCAACGGCGGAGCCGATCCCACGCTGGACTGGCCTCAATTCGGCTATGACGCCGCGAGTCCCAGCGCCTCGCCCGCCAGGACCGGCATCGACGCCGCCAACGTCATTTCGCTCAGCCACCGCCAGGCGAGTCTCGGCGGCACGGCCGACGCTTCCGCCATCTACCTTCACAGCGTCAAAATCGCAGGCTCGTTCCACGACACGTTCTTCGTCACCACCTCGTACGGAGCAACCGCGGCCATCGACGCCGACACCGGGGCCGCTTTATGGCGATTCACGCCTGCCAGCTACAGTTCCCTCGTGGGCACGGCGCAGATCACCAACAGCACCCCGGCCGCCGACCCCGACCGTGAGTTCATCTACGCCGCCGCGCCCGATGGGACGGTTCAGAAACTCGCGGTCGCGGACGGACACGTGGTCTGGTCCACTTCCATTACGCTGCTCCCCTCGAAGGAAAAGATCGCCTCACCTATCAAGGTCTCGAATGGCCACGTCATCGCCGCTACCGGCGGTTACGATGGCGATGCCCCTCCCTATCAGGGTCACGTAGCGGTTCTTGACGCGCAGGACGGGACCTTGTTGAGCGTGTGGAACTCGCTGTGCAGCGGCCAGGCTGGCTTGATCGCGCCTTCCTCGTGCAACTCGACGCGCTCCGCGATTTGGGGCCGCGCGGGCGCGATGATCGATCCCGCAACCGGCAACATATTCGTGGCAACCGGAAATGGACCCTACGATGGCAAATCCAATTGGGGCGACGCTCTCATCGAACTCGATCCCGGCGCCAGTCAGGTACTCGGAAACTATACGCCGGCTGATAACGCCGCACTGAACAGCGGCGATCTCGATTTAGGTTCGACTTCGCCCGTGTTCCTTGCCCCAGGCGTTTTGGCGCAGGGCGGCAAGGACAGTCTCATCCGTTTGGTCTCGGTATCCGCCATCTCCGGCGTCGCTCCACACTCCGGCGGCGAACTGCAGAACGTCTCCACTCCGTCCAAGAGCATGCTCTTCACCGCCCTTACGGTCTGGCGTAATCAGCAGCAGACCTGGCTGTTCGCCGCCGATAATGGCGCCACCGCCGCCTGGACGTACAGCAATGGCGCGCTTACAGCCGTGTGGAACCAC
>JBEKNN010000043.1:0-42929 GCA_049522755.1 Bryobacteraceae bacterium
CGGACGAAGCCGAGCTGCTTGGCGTCATTCGCCGATGCCAGCAGGTTCCCCACGCCCACCGTGACGTTGCCGCCAGTATCGAGATACATGTAGGGGATAGCTCCCTCGAACTCCTTCAATTTGGGAAGGTATACGATGGAATTGAACATAGTCGGCGCCCCGACAGCAAGACTACCACGTCTTAGCTCATGTCTTACTACAGACGCCGTTCCTGAGCCAAAACTCCGGCGGTTCCGTGTACACTAAACTTGCGGAATTGCCGCTCCCTCAATCATGATGCCGCTACTCGCTGTTCTTATTGCGTACCTGCTGGGCGCAATTCCCTTCGGATATTTATTGGTCAAATGGACCACCGGGACCGATGTGCGCTCCGCCGGCAGCGGGAACATCGGAGCTACCAATGTGCTGCGCACCAGCGGACGCGCGGCGGGTGTGATCACGCTGCTCCTCGATATCGCGAAGGGCTATCTGGCGGTGTGGTTGGCCGGGCGGTTAACCGGCGGCGACCCGATCTGGATGTCGGCGGCGGCGCTGGCGGTAATGGCGGGGCACGCGTATCCGGTGTTTCTGCGGTTCCAGGGCGGCAAGGCGGTTGCCAGCTTTATCGGCGCGTTCTTGTACCTGGCGCCGCTGGCGATGGTTTGCGTGCTGCTGGTCTTTACCGGCGTGGTCGCGTGGTCGCGCCAGATCTCGCTCGGGTCCATCACCGCCGCCGCCACATTTCCGCTGGCGGTGTGGATCGTGCAGCATCCGCCGTTTCCGGTTCTTTGGACCGCATTGCCGGCTGGGGCATTCATTGTATATCGACACACCGCGAACATCCGGCGGCTCCACGCGGGGACGGAGCATCGGTTCCACTTCGGTACACACCGGTTCGGTAGCCGCCAGTGAAACGGCTGGCGATTATCGGCGCGGGAAGCTGGGGGACGGCTCTGGCGATCGCGCTGGGGCCGCGGTTTTCCGACATCCGGCTGTGGGTCTACGAGCCGGATCTCGCCGAGCGCCTGAAGAGCGCACGCATCAACGACATCTATCTGCCGGGGTTTGAAATCCCTGCGCATGCCGCGCCCACCCACAATCTGGCGGCCGCGCTCGACGGCGCGGAAATCGTCCTCAGCGCCGTGCCTTCCCATCTGGTGCGAGGCTTGTATCGTCAAATGGCGGAGTTCCTTAATGAACGAACCATCTTCGTCAGCGCCACCAAGGGTTTAGAAAATGGCACGCTGCTGCGGATTTCGGAGGTCATCGCGGAGGTGCTGGAGCCCCGTTTCGCCCCCAAAATCGCGGTCATTTCCGGGCCTACCTTTGCGCGGGAAGTGGCTTGTTTTGAGCCAACTGCGCTGGTTGTCGCTTCCCAGGACTCAGGCGTGGCAGAAACCGTCCAGGCGGCGTTCTCGGGGCCTACGTTCCGCCTCTATACCAGCGCCGATCCCACAGGGGTTGAGGTGGGTGGTTCCATTAAAAATGTAGTCGCCATCGGTTCTGGCGTGTTACATGGAATGGGCATGGGCTACAACGCGACGGCTGCGCTGATCACGCGGGGCCTTGCCGAGATGACGCGGCTGGCCGTGGCAATGGGTGGTAAGCCGCAGACTCTGGCTGGTTTAGCCGGATTGGGCGACTTGGTTTTGACGTGTACGGGTGAGCTGAGCCGGAACCGGACGGTAGGGGTGGAACTGGCACACGGGCGGAAGCTGGATGAGATTGTGAGCTCTCTGAAGATGGTCGCGGAAGGGATAAAAACCACCAATGCGGCGGTGGATTTGGCGCGGCGCTACGCCGTGGAATTGCCCATTTCGCAACAGATGTTTCAGATGCTACACTTCGGCATCTCGCCGCGGGAAGCCATCCAGCGGCTTATGGAACGGTCTCTGAAGGGGGAATAGGCGGGGCGGCGACAGACCAGGAGGTCTGTCGTACAAGGGGTTTAGGATTTAACTCCGGAATTTACCCGCGAAAGCGCAACCTGGGATGGATGAACGGGTTAACAAGGATATGGCGGGATTTGCGGCTGCCATCGATTACGATGCGGAGTTGATGCTTCGCGTCAAGGGTGGCGATAACGCCAGCTTTGGCGTGCTGCTGGAGAAGCATCGTTGCCCGGTGATCCATTTCATTTACCGGATGGTGCAGAACCAGGCGGTGGCGGAGGAACTGGCGCAGGAGGTTTTTCTGCGGGTGTTCCGGTCGCGCGGATCGTACGAGCGGACTGCCAAGTTTACGACGTGGTTGTTCCGGATCGCCACCCATCTGGCGCTGAATTCGTTGCGCGATGGCAAGCATCGGCGGATGCAGGAAAGTTTGGATGTGGAGGTGGACGATCAGCCGGTGCGGCAGGTGTCCGACCGCCAGCCGACCGTTGAAGAATCGATGGTGCATCAGGCGAGGCTCGGAGAAGTTCGAGAGGCCATCGCAGCGCTGCCACAGAAGCAAAGAGCGGCGGTCCTGATGCATAAATATGAGGAAATGGAGTACTCGCAGATTGCCAAGGCGCTGAATTGCTCCGAGTCTGCGGTAAAATCTTTACTATTTCGGGCGTACGAGACATTGCGCGCCCGCTTGGCCCACATGGCTTAGGGAAGAAGGCTGATATGAATTGTCCAATGGAAAACCGGGAAAGCGACGAGTTGCTCCTGAACTACGTTTCGGGTGCGCTCGACGCGCAGGAAGCGGCGTCTTTCAACCAGCACATGCTGACTTGCGCAGCGTGCCGCGACTTCGCACACGGACAAAAGGCCGTATGGCAGGCGCTCGATCTATTCGAACCGGCCGCGATTTCGGCCGATTTCGACCGGCGGCTATACCAACGCATCGAGACGGTTTCCTGGTGGGACCGGATTGCCGCTGCGTTCCGTTCTCCGATGCTGACGCACCGGGGATTGCCCATCGCTGCCGCGGCTGCGGCGCTGCTGGTGGCCGGCGTAGTCTGGGAACGTCCCTCCGCCGCCCCCGCCAAACCGAAAGCCCCGCTTTCAGCGGAAGTGCAAACCTTACAGGCCGATCAGGTGCAGCACGCCCTGGACGATATGGAGATGCTGCGCGAATTTAACCATCTGATGCGGTCTGAGCCAGCCGAATCCAAGATGTAGTGTAATACTCTTAAGAAGCATCCAGGATGAATCGCGCCATCCAAGTCGTGGGCGTCGTGTGGCTGGGCGCCGTGGTGGCCTTATGTGCGGATCAGACGAAGCCGCCCAAGCCTCCGCCTCCGCCGAAGCCCGCACCGGCGGCCAAACCTGCTGCGAAGGCTCCGCCGAATAACCCCGGTGGGGCGCCCAAGGGGGCGGGTAAGATTCCCAACCCCGATAATCCGGTTGACCGGCTTTTGCGCATGACGCCGGAACAACGGGAGCGGGCGCTCGAGAAACTGCCGGCGCAACAACAGGCCGCCATCCGCAAGTGGCTGGAGAATTTTGATAAGCAGCCGCAAGCGCAAAGGGAACGGCGCCTGCAACAGTTGAATGAGTTGTGGAGCCTGCCGCCGGACAAGCGTCAGTTGGTGTCGCAACAGATCAAGGCGTTCGATGCGCTTCCTCCGGATCGCCTCGTAATCGTGCGGCAGGCGTATGTGAGGCTTAGCCGATCGACGCCGGAAGAACGCGAGGAAATCCTTGCGAGGCCGCAGTTCCGCGCCAGATTCAGCCCGGCGGAACTGCAGATTCTCTCGGTGCTTCCGCAATATTATCCGGCGCCTGGGGCCAAGCCTGGCCAGTAGTTCGGCGCCAGGTTCGATAATTTGCGCGAAAGCCCGAGTGGCTCATTCGCGGCAGCGGCCGACCGTGCCCGGATAGCCATCCGGAAGTCATTTTCGGCCAGTCACTCATCAAACGCAGAGCCGCCGGGATTTACCGATAACTGCCAATAACTGCCCGCCAGTTACTTGACCTACCGCGAGGTTAGTAAACGCAGGCCCGGCGGCGTCATGGGCCCCGGCGAGGGTGTCGCATGGCTTCATCTCACGTTGCAGGTTGTTCTTCACGCAGACACGGCTGGCGTAAGTTCCAGCACAATTTTTTGCGATACAATTAGCCCATCTTTACTTGTGAGGCTGGGTGTGGGCGGCGATTCCGGTGACATCACGCGATTGCTGGCGGAGATAAGGCAAGGTAATCGCGAAGCCGAGCCGCGCCTGGCGCAGCTTGTCTATCGGGAGCTCCACCGCCTTGCGAAGCGCTGCATGCAGGGCGAGCGCCCGGATCATACCCTGCAACCCACGGTGCTGGTTCACGACGCATTCTTGAAGCTGGTGGGGCCCAACCAGGTGAATTGGACCGACCGGAAGCACTTCTTCGCCGTGGCCGCTACCTTGATGAGGCGCATTCTGATCGATCATGCGCGCGCAGTGCGGGCGCAGAAGCGCGGCGGCGGAGGCAAGCTGAGTCTGGACAATGTGGTTGTAGTCACAGCGGCGATGTCCGACGATTTGCTCGCCCTCGATGAGGCGCTAACCCGGCTCGCGGAACTGGACCCGCGCCAAAGCAAGGTGGTCGAGCTGCGTTTTTTTGCAGGCTTATCGGAAGACGAAATCGCCAAGGTATTGGACGTCAAAACGCGAACCGTGAAGCGCGACTGGAGCACCGCGCGGGCATGGCTGCACAGCCAGATCGCAGAGACAGTGGCATGAGCCCTTCCCGTTGGCGAGAAGTCAAAGAGATAGTCGCCGATGCGCTGGAGCTGCCGGCGGAGCAGCGGGCGGAGCACATCGGGCGCGCCTGCTCGACCGACCCGCAATTGAAAGAGCAGGTGGAGCGATTGGTGGCAGCCGGGTCAAATGCCGAAACCGGGCCGTTAGACCGCCGAGTTCAGATCGATCTGAAAAATGCGCCATCGCTGCGGCCCGATACTTTACTCAGCGGCCGTTTTCGAATCGTCGGCTTTCTGGCCCGCGGAGGCATGGGAGAAGTCTACCGGGTCCACGACGAGGAACTCGACGAGGATGTAGCGCTCAAGATTATCAGCGAGGAAATCGCGGACCGTCCAGGCATGGTGGAGCGGTTCCGGTATGAGGTCCAGAGGGCCCGGCGCATTACGCACGCGAACGTTTGCCGGATTCACGATCTGGATTCGGACCGCCGCCCGGACGGAACGGTCCTGCGATTTCTCACCATGCAGTTGATTGAGGGGCCGACGTTGGCCAAGGTGATGCAGGCCGGCGGCATTTCCGGCTTCGAAGCGCTGGCGCTGCTCGGAGACGTGCTGGCCGGCCTTGAAGCTGCGCATCAGGCGGGTATAGCGCACTGCGACCTGAAACCCAATAACGTGTTGCTGGATCGCGTGGATGGCGAGAGGGCGCGCGCCGTGATCACAGACTTTGGTCTGGCGCGGGTGCTGCGAGCCGAAGGGAGCGGCGATTCCACGCGTACCGGCGTGGTGGGCGGCGCACCGGCATACATGGCTCCGGAGCTGCGTTTTGGATGGCGCGGCGGAGTGGCCGGAGATGTTTTCGCTTTTGGAGTGATGGCCTACGAGTTGCTAACCGGAAGTCATCCGTTCGACTGTCAGCCATCGTGGGAGATGGAGCCGGGATTTCGCGCCGCTCCGCCACGGTCCCTCTCGCCGGACATTCCGCAGGAATGGGACGCGGCCATTCTGCGTTGCCTGGAATTCGAACCGGCGGCGCGGTTCGCAACCGTGGCGGAATTGCGCTCTGCGCTGGGAGCGGGCGCCGCGGCCCCGAAACCGTGGTTCCATGCCGTGGTTTCGCGCCGTGGGCTGGGTTATGCAGCGGCCGGGCTGGTGGTAACTTTCGGGGGCGTCGCCGGATACCGCCGATGGTTCGCCGGGCGTGACGCGATCGCGGTGCTTCCGTTCGAGAACGCAAGCAAAGACGACAGTCTCGACTATCTGAGCGAAGGCATCACGGAGAGTCTGATCAACAGCCTCTCCCAACTGCCGCGACTGAGTGTTCCGGCGGCGGGCCTGGTACGCAGGTTCAAAGGGGTAGCTAATCCGGCCAAAGCGGGTAACGCTCTCAACGCATCCGCGGTGCTCACTGGCGCTCTTCGTAGGCGGGAAGGTTTGCTCACCGTGGAGGTCGAACTCATCGATGTCGCCACGGGAAAGCAGATCTGGGGCAAGCAGTACACGCTTACCTGGACGAGTATCCTGGACGTGCAGGAGTCGATCTGCGGGGGCATCCTGTCGGGGCTTCAGATCCGCATCGGAGATCGGGAGACGAAGACGCTGCGGCGAGGTCTCACGACTGACGACGAAGCTTTTCAGCTATACCTGCGAGGCCAGTACCTTCTGGGCCTGCGGCGCGTGGAGACGTTGGCGAAATCCCGCGAGCTCTTTCAGCAGGCGGTAGACCGCGATCCCAAATTTGCGTTGGCGCATGCCGGGTTGGCGAGCTCACAACTGCTGCTGGGCTACTTCGGTGCGGAGTCGCCTGCCACCACCATGGCGGCAGCCAGAGCGTCGGCCCAAAAGGCGCTGGCTCTCGAGCCCGCCGTTCCGGAGGCTCATACCGTAATGGGCGCGGTGGAAGCCATGTTTGACTGGAACTGGAAGGGCGCCGAAGCCAGCTTTCAGAAGGCAATTGCGCTGAAAGAAAATCTGGCGGAGGCCCATCACTGGTACGCCCGGTTCGTTCTGGGTCCGCTGGGCCGGCATTACGAATCCGTCGCTGAAATGAAGCGTGCCTTGAACTGGGATCCGTACGCGCCGATTCTGCACACGAACCTGGGTGTAGAGCTCTATTTTGCGCGACGCTTCGACGACGCAATCAGCCAGTTGCAGAAGGTTGTGGAGATGGACCCCCGTTTTAACCTCCCATACTGGACCTTGGGACAGGCATGGGCCGCCAAGGGAAACCTGTCAAAAGCGGTTGAATCGCTCGAAATCGCTCGCCAGTTAGAGCCGGGCGCGAAGCCGGATCTTGTTCTGGCATATTGTTACGCGGTGTTTGGGAAAATGGCGGAGGCTCGCACCCTTAGGGACGAAACAGTTCGCAAGTATCGCCGTCCGTCGTACGCCGCTTCCGAGCTTGCATACGTCGAAAGCGCGCTGCATGAATCGGAAGCCGCGATCGGCTCTCTCAAGATTGCATTGGAGGAAAGAGAGCCCCAGCTCATTCAAGTGGGATCAGATCCAAAATTCGATTGGATCCGGGACAACCCGGAATTTTCGAATATTTTGCGCAGTATCGGACTCAACCCAGGGGTATACCATTACGCCCGCATACCGGGCCTTGTTCAAAAGGAACTTTCATGACACCTACTCAGTTGATTGATAACTTGAAGCTGCCGCAAGACCAGGTCGATCGGATCAAAGCCTTGAAAGCCAGCTTTGATGAATTTGAAAACATCCTCAACGGAGGCAATCCGGAGCATGGCGCCGACACGCCCTTTCGCCAGGGTATTCTCGGACAGGCCGAAAGCTGCGTCAACTTGATCGCGCAGATCTTGGGCGAGAGCCCGAACACCGTACTGCAAGCATTGCTGGCGCTATTTGGGCTCACGGAGCTTGAGTTCACGCGCTCCAGTACTTCGGACAACCTGATCGTCGCGCTCTCCGCGCTGGTCGCAGCCCAACAGAACTAACGCGTGCGAGAACATGCGAATGACTGGCTGCTGACTCTGTTCGCCAACAGCCGTTTTGGTTACGGGCGCCGCGCCTTGGCGTTCCGTCCCAAGCGGGGAAGGTGTGTCTCGGGAGTGATCAGTCTCTCCGGCGGTCAGCGGATTTTCCTGAAGCAGGACCCGGCGGAACGGAGCGCATTCCTGGAGCAAGAGGCAGCCGTGCTTACTGCGCTTTCCGCCAACGGCAGTTCGCAGCTCGCGCCGCGGCTAATCGATTTCGACCCGGAGCAGCGGCTCCTGATCACCGAATCGGTCGACGGATACGTTCCTCTCGATCGCCATCTGAGGCGCACATTGCTGGCCGATCCCGCAGCGGCGACGGCCGCCGGGCTCACGCTGTCAAGGCTCCATGAACACGCTCCCGAGATGTCGGGAACTGCCGTGCGCATCCCTTTCCCACTGGCGGAGATCGCGCCGCTAACGCCGGAAGATTTCGCCGCGCGGCCGGGGGGTTACGCGCAGCTCGCCGCCTTCCTCCACCAATCGCGCGATGCCGTCGAGAAGCTTCGATCCCGTTGGCGGTCCAGCCACTTCATTCACGGCGATTTCAAGGCCGACAATCTGCTGCTTCGGATAGACCCGCGATTAAAAGGGCAGCCGCCGATTGTCATCGCCGATTGGGAAATGGCCGGCGTTGGGGACCCGCTGTGGGATATCGGAAGCTTCGTCGGGAGCGTGCTGCTGGCCTGGATGCAAGCCCTGGCCCCGGCCGCGGCGAGCGCCGACGCGCTTACCGGCCAGGATGCGAACCCGGCCCGCCGGCAGATCGGCTATTTCCTCCTCACCTATCGCCATATGGCGCCCAAAGTTTTTGCGGCGACGGATTCGTTCGCGGCGACGGCGTTCCAGTACGCCGGAATTTTCATGCTGCACCGCGTGGCGGTCGGCCTCGATATCAACGGGCATTTAGACCCGGCCGCTTCGCTTCTTCTCGCCTTCGGCGGCAGCCTTCTGAATCATCCGGAAAGAGCGGTTGCGTCTCTGTTAGGGGGCATGGCGCTATGAGCGGATATTGGGAATTCTACGAGGAAACCGCACGCGCCGTCTCCTTTGACGTTTCCGGCCGTATCTCGCACAAATTTGCAGGCGTGAAAAAACTTCCGCTTCGCAGCCACGAACGCGACGCGCGGTGGATCGACGCGGTGGAAGAAGTGGTCTGGCCCTCGCTCTACCGTTGGCATTATCTGCGCGAGCGGCGTAAGGCTTCAGACCGGCGCGAGGGGCTCACCATGCGCGAGCGGGAAGATCCTGAATTTGTGGCGCGGCTCTTGGATGCCGACCGCAGCGCCGGGCTTCTGGACCGCGGCTGGCGCGTGGCCGCCCGCGGGCCGGATGAGTGTCTGTGTGAAAAAGGCGGCCTTCAACTTCGGGTGAGCGCTGCGGCCTTGGAAGCGGAAGGCGTGCATCCTGGGGATGAGACTGTAGCGGTCCGGTTTCCCGCCGGACGCCGGTACTCTATGCCGCTCTACTACTGTACTGCCGGGGGATTCGCCGCCGAAGCAGACCTGCGCATCTACTTCAACGTCAAGCCTGCGTGCGCCGCATGGCTCCTGCGGGTCTTGAGTCAGGATCTTCATGCAGCCGGCGCCAGCTACCAACTCAAGTTACTCAACCATCCGCGGAGTTACACCCGTCCGGATGCCGCCGTATTGTACGTCCCCGTTTCAGCCGCTCGAGTGTCACGCGCCATCGTAGACCAGTTAGCCGGAGCATCGGCATTTAGAGGAGCTATTCCCGCACTGACGCGAGGCATCTACCCGGGTATAGCGGTGGCGGATGAGCCCACTCCGCTGCGCGGCGGCCGGAGAGCGAGTTTCGGCGAACATCGGTGCCGGCTTCTGGCGCGTGGACTAGCGCGCGCACACGCCGAAGGTTGCGGGTCTGTCACTCAGGCGGTAACCGCAATCAGTCGCGAGTTTATCCTGGCGAATCTCGATCCGTCGCGGCCATATGCATCTCCGGGCGATAGAGGCGCGGCCGCGGAGTTCTAACCAGCGTGACAATGTGGGGCGGGTCCATAAGCTGCTTCATTTCATGAGCGACGCGTTTCACGAGCGACCCTCTGCCCAGTCCACCAATGGCAGATACGCCGCGGTGGCCAATCCGTCCGATTCGCCACACTAGCATGTGACTTGCTCCAACAATTGCGAGGTGAATTTTCAATGCGCGGATTTACATTGGTATTGTTAGCTGCTGCTGCCGGAATCGGCTTCACGGCTGCCGCTCCCAGAGCCGAGGCTCAGGTCAGCGTCGATATAGGAGTAGCCCCCGACTGTCCGTATGGTTACTATGACGTCGCCCCTTATGCCTGTGCTCCCGCCGGATACTACGGTCCGGAATGGTTTAGCGGCGGCGTCTTCATTGGCGCCGGCCCATGGTTCCATGGCGGCGGAGACTTCCGGGGCCACGTAAATAACAAATTTCATCCGGACCACGGCTATAAGGGACCGATGCCGGCACGTGGTGAGAAACCGGAGCCGGCGAAGGTTGTCGATAGTGCGCACTTCAAAGGAAATGAAATGCGGGATGGACGGGGCCACGTGGTAAAAAAGTAGTGTGCTGCATCGCACTTGCTGAAGGGCATGAATGAGTGGATGTGAGGCTCGGTAAGCGCTTGGCTAAATCGTCTTACAGACTGTAGGAGTCATCGAGCCTCACAATTTCGCGACTGCTAAACAACGTGGCGCGGGCCCATGGCCTGCGAAGCTTGTAACCCGTCGTCGGGGCCCTCGCAACCCAAACAATCCAAAGCCACTTCCACATTCTCAGCTTCGTTTCGTCAAAACGCGAAGCCCCGTCGCCCCCAACCCCTGCAAGTCCGTCCTCTGCCCGATCGACCCATGCCGCCGGCGCCACACCGTAATACACCCCGTGAAACTTGGCGCCTATGGCCATGCGCCGTGATATAGTCCAAACGTGTCACCCGATAGTTCAATCTCCCGCCGGTCATTCCTAGCCGTGTCAGGCGCTGCTTCCCTGACAACTTTTGCTACGGCCGCCAAACACTTTCCGGTTGGCCTGGAAATGTTTTCGGTCCGCGGCGAGTTAGCCAAAGACCCAACCGCAACCGTTCGCGCGGTAGCTAAGATGGGCTACGAAGTAGTGGAGTTTTTCGCGCCATACTTCGATTGGACAACCGATCAGGCAAAGGACATGCGTAAGTTGATGGACGACTTAGGCATCCGTTGTAACTCCACGCACAACAACCAGCCATCGTTCACCGCGGACGGCTTGCCGAAAGCAGTGGAGTTGAATAAGATTCTCGGGTCGCGGTATATAGTGATGGCCAGCGCCGGGAGAGTGGTCGGCCTCGACGGCTGGAAGAAAGTGGCCGATCAACTTTCGGATGCCTCGGAAAAACTCAAGCCCGCCGGCTTACGTACCGGATATCACAATCATCAGGCGGAGTTCGTGGCGCTCGATGGCAAACGGCCGATGGAACTTCTCGCCGCCAACACTCCGAAAGAAGTGATGTTGCAGCTCGATGTGGGTACTTGCGTGGAAGCCGGTTCCGACCCGGTGGCGTGGATCGACGCGAATCCGGGCCGTATCCATTGCATTCACTGCAAGGATTGGGCGCCCGATCCGGACAAAGGCTACCGCGTTCTGTTCGGTGAAGGCGTCTCGCCGTGGACGAAGATCTTTGCCGCCGCTGAGGCCAAAGGCGGCATAGAATATTACCTGATCGAACAGGAAGGCAGCCGGTTCCCTGAGTTTGAGACGGCGGAGCGCTGCCTGGCAAACTGGAAGAAGTTAAAGCCGTGATTGGCGCTTAGCCCATGACCGCGCCTTGGACTCCGATGCGGTGGCCTGCCGCGTGGAGGGACAGTTCCGCTCTGGACCTGATCAAAGGCTCCGCCATCGATTATCTGTTGATCGAAAAAGGGGCGCAGTTCGAGTCAGTCCGCACCCAGGCCCGGCAGTCAGGTCTGCGGATTGGCGTTCCCGATGAGGCGCCTTCCGGAGTGACGCTGGTCAAGGGCCAATGGCCGGGAGTGAGAACGCCGCGGTCGGATGCGGGGCGGGTGACCGCCGGTCCCACGGGCGAGCCCTGGGTCGATTCCAACGGCTGGCAGGTTCAACTCGCAGCCGCGCTTCATCCTCAGACGCCGGTCTGGGTGAATGCGCCTCCGCCGGAGAACTTTCGCGTTTCGAACGGAGCTTACTTGATCGCCGTCGCGGATAGCGGCGCCTACGGCGGACGGTGGGTGATCTCGCTCGATAACCAGTTGGCTTCCGGTGTGGCGGCGCGGCGCCCCGAGGCGCTGGAGATCTGGAAGAAGACCGTGGCGGCGGCAGGATTTTTCGCTCAGCGCCAAGCCTGGGCGGGCTACACGGCTGCCGCGATAGTGGGCGTGATTTCCGATTTCGCCGGCGACAACGAAGCTTTCAGCCGGGAGTTGCTCAATCTATTGGCGCGCGCCGGTCAGCATTACCGCATTTTGCCAAAGAATACCGCGCCGGATCTGGAAGGGCTGCGCGCCGTGATCTACGCCGATGCGCAGCAGCCTGACGCGAACCTGCGAAAGCAAATCCTGGGATTTGTGGAGGCGGGCGGCGCGTTGATCGCCTCTCCGAGTTGGGGCGCGGCTCCGGGGGCTGCCGCGAAACCGGACGACGAGGGCCCTCTTTTTGCGGCGCGCTCGCTGGGGAAGGGCAAAATAGCCTTGGCGAAAACTCCGGCCAGGGATCCCTATCAATGGGCCCAGGATTCCGTGGTGATCGTCAGCCATCGCTACGATATGGTGCGCATTTGGAACGGGAGCGCCACGGGCTCATACTATGCGCTCTCGCCGGACCGCAAGAAGGCCGTGGTCCAAGTGCTGTTCTATGCCAACCGGGGACCGGATGCCGCCAGCGTGCGAATCGCCGGACGCTGGAAGGCGGTGAAGGCCTGGACGCCGGACGGCCCAGTTGCGACAATAGGAACCGAATTCCAGCAGGATGCAATTGAGGTGCACTTGCCGCAAGTGCCGCAATACGTAGCCCTGGAGCTCGATGGGTAGCGCCGGCGGTCGAACTGGTAACGTCGAGCTGGTAGCGCCGGGGTCGAGCTGGTAGCGCCGGGGTCGAGCTGGTAGCGCCGGGGTCGAGCTGGTAGCGCCCGGTGGTTTCGCAGACGAAGGAGACGATATGCACTGCAATTACACGCGCAGAAAGTGGTTGTCGAACGCGGCTGCGGCCGTTTCCGGCGCCTACCTGGCAGGCCCCAGATTGGGGCGCGCGGCAACCGCGCCCGCAACTCCCGTGGCGGTGGCGCGCTGCAAAACCTATGCGCCGGCCGAACTGCTGCCCACCATGCAGAAGATGTTCGACCAACTCGGCGGCCTGGGGCGGCTGGTCAAAGGCAAGACCGTCGCCATCAAAATCAACCTGACGGGCGCGCCCACCTATCGTATTGGCCACCTCCCCCTCGAAGATACGCACTATACGCACCCGCATGTCATTGCCGCGGCGGTCCATTTGATGGGCGCCGCCGGCGCCACTCGCATTCGCATATTAGAGAGCCCGTGGTCCACCGCGGACCCCGTCGAAGAATATATTCTGCGCGCGAATTGGGAACCGCGGGACATTCTCAACGCCGCGCGCAATGTCGAATTCGAAAATACCAATTATTTAGGCAGAGCTAAAAAGTATTCGCGCATGACCGTGCCGTATGGCGGCTACATGTTCCCGGCGTTCGACCTGAATCACTCCTACGAAGACTGCGACGTCTTCGTGAGCGTCGCGAAAATGAAAGAGCACGCCACCGCGGGCGTCACGCTGTCGATGAAGAACTGCTTCGGCCTGACGCCCTGCACGATCTACGGAACGGGCGCGGGCATCGACGAGCCGTCGCTCATTCCCAAGGGCGGCCGCGGTCTGATTCATGCGGGGAATCGCGGTCCTTCCAAGAGCGCGCCGCAGGAGAAAGATCCGTCCTCGCCGCGCGAAGATACGTATCGCGTGCCGCGCACTGTGGTCGATCTGATATCGGCCCGGCCCATTCACCTGGCGATCATCGACGGCATCAAGACCATGACCGGCGGCGAGGGCCCGTGGATTGGCGAGGACCTTCAGCCCGCCGCGCCCGGATTGCTGGTGGCGGGGACTAATCCCGTAAACATCGACGCGGTATCGATGGCGCTGATGGGGTTCGACCCGATGGCGGATCGCGGCACGCCGCCATTCGAGCGATGCGACAGCACGCTGCGGCTGGCTGAGGATGTGGGAGTGGGCACGCGCGATCTATCGAGAATCGAAGTGGCGGGCGTGGCGATCGCCGACGCGAAATTCGATTTCGCCGGAATTCGTAAACGCCGCCGCGCCTTGCCCGTACCGCCGATAGGAATCAGGGGGTGATTATGAAAACGAATAGCTCCTCGACTGGTGGCGATCGGTTGGCAGGCGAAAGCGCCTGCCCCACAAAATCCTCCACCGGTACCGGCCGCAGGGAATTCGGGAAGTTGGCAATCGGCGGAGCGCTTGGCGCCGCGCTGCTGGCGGACTCGGCCCCGGCGGCTACTCATACCATCCAGCCCGGAATCAAGTTGTGCGCGCAGACCTCCGCGAAGCCTTCCGATAGCGACCTGCTCTACCTTCAACAGATTGGCGCCGAGTATGTGAGCGTCGCATCCACTCCCGATTTACGCACCGCCGAGGGCTTTATGCAAATCAAGAAGCGCTACGCGGATGCCGGCATCACGGTGTGGAACATCGGAAATACCAGCGTCCATAACATGCCTGAGGTCACGCTGAACCTTCCCGGCCGCGACCAGAAGATCGAAGAGTACAAGCAGTATCTCCGCAATCTGGGCAAGGCCGGAATCTACTACACCACCTATGCCCACATGGGCAACGGAATCTGGAGCAGCGGGCGGGCGGCGATCCGCGGCGCCGAGGGCCGCGAGTTCGATCTGGCGAGTCCGAATAAACAAGGCATCTGGGATGGCGCCGTTTTCAAGGAGCCGCTTTCGCACGGCCGCGAATTCAGCAAGGAAGAGATCTGGGCCAACTACAGCTATTTCATCCGGCAGGTGGCGCCGGTGGCGGAGGAGGCTGGAGTGCGTATCGGGATCCATCCCGACGATCCGCCCGTGCCTGTTCTGGCCGGCGTGCCGCGCTGCATCTTCGCCAACTTCGACGGCTACCGGCGCGCCATGGAGATCGCGAATAGCCCCAACGTCGGTATCTGCCTGTGTTGCGGCACGTGGCTCGAAGGCGGCCGCCAGCTCACCGGCAAAGACCCCGAAGAGATGATTCGCTACTTCGGCGCGCAGAAAATCTGGAAGATCCATTTCCGAAACGTAAGCGCGCCATTGCCGCACTTCATTGAGACCTTCATGGACAACGGCTATTACGATATGAACAAGATCATGAAGGCGCTGCGCGATGTGAACTTCGACGGCATCGTCATTCTGGATCATTCGCCCTCGCTGCAAGGCGGCGGCAACGCGCAGACGGCATACGGCTTCGCATATATGAAGGCGCTGCTGAATCGCGCCAATGCGGAAGCTAAAGCATGACGCCGGTTATCGTAGGGCGGACCCTCTGGTCCGCACGGGTCCCCCTGGACCCGTTCTTCGCCGCGAGATTAACGGCGTCTGCCGGCAATCCGGCCAAGGGGCCGGCTGCGGACCAGGGGGTCCGCCCTACCAGCAGGAGGTAATCCACGTGGATAGCAAGGTTTCTCGAAGAAAGTTGATGCAGGCCGCCGGCGTGGCGGCTTTGGCAGTTCCGGCGGCGCCCACGGGCCGGGCGGCTATGATGCCGGAGCCGCATTTTGAAGGCAAGGACACGCCGAAGATATGTCTCGAAGCCGGCGCCGGCGGTTTCGGGCGCGGCGGAGCGCCCGCCGGCGGCGATGACGAAGCGGCGCGGCGAATCAAGCAGCTCGGCGTGAACTATGTTATTGCCAGCGCCGGCCAGATTCCCTGGGACGAAGCCCGCCTCAAAGATCAGATGGACCGTCTAAAGGCGAATGGCCTGACGCTCGGCAACAGCATGATCGCCGGTTTCAATAACGCCATCTATGCGAGGCCGGGCCGCGATGAGGAAATCGCGAAGGTGATTCAATCCGTGAAGGCGGCGGGCAAGGCCGGGCTGCCGGTGGTGGAATACAACTGGTATGCGCACCGCGCCATGGAGGGCTACTTTGAGGAAACCGGCCGCGCGAACGCCGGGTGGACCGGCTTCGACTATGAGCGCCAGGTGGACAACAACGGAACCAAGACGGCGTTCAAAGACCTGCCGCCGCTTCCCAACGAGGGCGCTCACACGCTGGACGAAATGTGGGCCAACATCACCTATTTCCTGAAGGCGGTGATACCGGAAGCGGAGAAGGCCGGGGTCCGTATGGCGCTGCACCCCAACGATCCGCCCGCGCCCATCAGCCGCGGATCGCAGCAGATCATGGGCAGCGTAGAGGGCTGGAAGAAGCTCATCGAAATCGTGAAGAGCCCCTCGAACGGCATCACTTTCGATTGCGGCGTGACCCGCGAAATGGGGCACGACCCGGTGGAAGTGTGCCGCTATTTTGCGTCGCGCGACCGCATCAATCACGTTCACTTCCGCAACGTCAAAGTTCAGAAGCCGAACGAGCGATATAGCGAGGTCTTCATCGACGAGGGCGAGAACAACATGTTCGCGGTGATGAAGGAGCTGGTCAAGCAGAAGTACACGCGCCTGATTTATCCCGAGCACCCGCGCGGTCTCGATTACGACCGCGCGCAGCCCAACTTCCGGCCGCAATACCCGGGAGGCGGTGGGTACGCTGCCTACGCTTTCAACGTGGGCTACGCCCGCGCTATGATGCAGGCGGCGCTAAGCGCATAGAAGGGAGACTAATTGTGAAGAATTCTTTGTGGAGCGGCCAGCCGGCTGTTAGTCGGCGCGCGACGCTGGCGGACGCGCCGGTCTCTGCCGCAAGCGGAAGGCGTTCCTTCCTCAAGCGCGCGGCCGGAACCATGGGCGCGGCATTTTGGGCGGACGATCTTCTGGATGCGCATCCGCAAAACGTCAACACCAACTCTAAGCCTTCGGACCTGAAAATCACCGATCTGCGCGTGTTGGTGATCGCGCGCGCTCCCATGACTTGTCCGCTGATCCGCATCGATACCAACCAGGGCATCTACGGCCTGGGAGAAGTGCGCGACGGCGCCAGCAAGAACTACGCGCTGGAACTCAAGAGCCGCATCCTGGGCGAGAACCCCTGCGACGTGGATAAGGTTTTCCGCAAGATCAAGCAGTTCGGAGGGCAATCGCGTCAAGGCGGCGGCGTGTGCGCGATCGAGATGGCGATGTGGGACCTTGCTGGAAAAGCCTATAACGTGCCCGTCTACCAGATGCTGGGCGGCAAGTTCCGCGACCGCATACGCTGCTACGCCGACACCACCGAATCGCCCGACCCCAAGATATTCGGCCAGCGCCTCAAGGCGCGCCACGAGCAGGGATTCACGTGGCTCAAGATGGACCTCGGCATCGACCTGGTGGCCAATACCCCCGGAACCGTGACCCATCCGGAAGGCGTCTCGCTGGCGCAGGGCGACCGCACGCAGCACATGTTCACCGGCATTGAGATCACGCAAAAAGGCGTGGAGTTGATGGGCGAGTATGTCGCGGCCGTGCGGGAGCAGGTGGGGATGGACGTGCCTCTCTCCGCCGACCACTTCGGCCATATCGGCGTGAATAGCTGCATCCGCCTGGGAAAGGGGCTGGAGAAATACAATCTCGCATGGCTTGAGGACATGATACCGTGGCAGTACACGGATCTCTTGAAGAAGATTTCGGACGCGGTGGATATCCCGCTCGCCACCGGCGAGGACATCTTTTTGAAGGAGCCATTCATTGAGTTATGCCGGGCTCACGCTGTCGATATCATCCATCCCGATCTGGCCACATCCGGCGGCATTCTGGAGACCAAGAAAATCGGCGATGCGGCGCAGGAGCTGGGCGTTCCCATGGCGATGCACTTTGCGGGGACGCCGATTTCGTGCATGGCAAACGTCCATTGCGCGGCGGCGACGGAGAATTTCCTGGTGATGGAAAACCACTCGGTGGACGTGCCCTGGTGGGGCGACCTGGCGAACGGAATCGAAAAGCCGATCGTCAACAAGGGCTTCATCACCGTGCCCAATGGACCCGGACTCGGAGTGACTCTCAATGAGGATGTGGCACGGCAGCACTTACTCGAACCGGGTTTCATGGAACCTACAACGCAATGGAATACGGATCGCTCCAACGACCGCCTGTGGAGTTAGTGAGTTGAAACCTGTATGACTCATGCTTTGATTCCCTATCTCGCTAAGACCACCCGATCGGAGCCGCGCGCGTCAGCCAGCGGTCTGGCAACCGCGCTCCTGCTCTCCGCCGTAGCAGCCATACTGGCGCCGCCCACCGCCCACGCGCAGACCTTGAAGCTAAGCAAGGAAGAGATGGTCGCGCTGACCGCGCAGAACCCATTCGAGCGTTTTCCCGACGGCCGTCCCAAGGTTCCCGACGCGCTGATTGAGCGCGCCCGGGGAATGTCGATGGAAGAGGTCTTCGCGGTCCTGCCTAACCGCAATTTCCACAATCAATACGAGGACGGCTTCCAGGTGCTGCACCCCGGAAAGAAGATGGTGGGCCGCGCCTTCACCGTGCAATTCATGCCCGCGCGCCCCGATCTGGACGCCGTCATGAACGCGAAGGCGCAAGCGGCGGGCATCCCCCGTCTGTACAATCAGGCCGCTCTCGATATGCTCCAACCCGGCGACGTGCTGGTAGTCGATCTCTTCGGTAAGACCGACGGCGGCACCATCGTGGGTGACAACCTTTTCTATTACATGATGAAGTCCGCTAAGTGCGCGGGCCTGGTAGTGGATGGCAGCGTTCGCGACCTGGAGGGAATTTCCGATATGGACATGCCGGCGTATTATCGCAAGACGCATCCCAGCTTCATCACTAATGTCACTATCACCGGCATCAACGTCCCGGTGCGCATCGGCAATGCCACCGTGATGCCGGGCGACATGGTGCTCGGCGATCCCGAAGGCATCTACTTCATCCCTCCGCAGTTAGTGCAGCAGACCGTCGACAACGCCGATGTGGTCCACATACACGACGAGTGGACACGTAAGATGTTCGCGACGGGTAAGTATAAGTCGAGTGACATCTATAGCACGCCGAAAGACCCGGAGTTGAAGAAGGAGTACGACGAGTATTTGAAAAAACGGCTGGACGAGATTCGCAAGAGCCAGTAAGTTGTGGGGCAGGCAATCCTGCCTGCAGCCGCCTTTCAGGCGGCTATTTGGAACTATGCGCGAGTCTTCGCCACCGGCGAGAGCCGGCTGAAAGCGGGCTGCAGCCAGGATTGGCCGCCCCACATCAATCCGTCTGACCGAGAATCTCCAGATAACGCGCAATGGCCTCGATGCCGCTATAGAAATTCGGCAGGTGAAACTTCTCGTTGGGCGCGTGGAGATTGTCGTCGGGCAGTCCGAAGCCCATCATCACGCTGGGAATGCCGAGGTGTTCGTCGAATACGCCGACTATCGGTATGGAGCCTCCCGAGCGGATATAGACGGTCTCCTCGCCGAAGGTCCGCTGCAGCGCTTCAGCCGCCGCGTGGATGTACGGGTTGTCCGGGTTGGTGAGCGACGGGGCGCCGCTGTGAAGCACCTTCAATTCCGCGGTGACCCCTTTTGGAGTGGCCGCGCGCACCGCGGCGCGCAACTGATCGGCGGCTTCATCGGGCCGTTGATCGGCCACCAGACGCATGCTGATCTTAGCCGTGGCGCGGGCGGGGATTACGGTCTTCGCGCCCTCGCCAGTAAAGCCGCCGCGGATGCCGTGAACTTCTAACGTGGGCCGCGCCCACAGGCGCTCGAACAGCGGCACGCCTGGTTCGCCCACCAGTTCGCGCGCGCCCATTTCCACTTCCGTGTACTCCTTCTCGTCGAACGGCAGGCTGGCCCACGCGTCGCGCTCTTTCGGCGAGGGCGGCTGCACGCGGCCGTAGAAGCCGGGGATCAGAATGCGGCCCTGGCGGTCTTTCAGCGCGCAGAGAATCTCGGCGACGGCCTGAATGGGGTTGGGCGCGGCGCCGCCGTAAACGCCGGAATGCAGATCGTGGCTCGCGCCCTCCACAAGCAGCTCGCAATACACCATGCCGCGCAGGCCGACGCAGATGGTGGGCAGGCCGGGCGCGAACATTTCGGTGTCGCAGATCACGGCCGCGTCGGCGTGCAGCCGCGGCGGTTTCGATTTCACGTACGCTTCGATGTGCTCGCCGCCGGTCTCTTCTTCGCCTTCCACCAGGAACTTCACATTGACCGGCAATTTGCCGTCGCGCCGCAGCAAGGCATCGACGGCCTTGATTTGCAAGTAGACCTGGCCTTTGTCGTCGGCCGAGCCGCGCGCGAAAAGGTCGTCGCCGCGCACCTCGGGCTCAAACGGCGGCGACTTCCATTCATCGAGTGGATCGGGCGGCTGCACGTCGTAGTGGCCGTAGAAGAGGATGGTGGGCTTGCCCAGCGCGCCCAGCCATTCGCCGTAGACGAGCGGATTGCCGTCGCCCTCGATCAGCTCCGCGGCGAGGCCGGCGGATTTCAGTGCATCGCGCACGAATTCGGCGGCGCGCTGGATATCGGGTTTGTGCTCGGAGAGCGTGCTGACGCTGGGGATGCGAAGGAAGGTCTTGAGTCCTTCGAGAAGTTCGGGGCGATTGAGCGTCATGGGAAATGCGATTCTAGCATCGTCCCCACCACCAGTTCCACAAGCTCCGCAACCACGCTCCGCAACCACGCCTTCGGGCAAATCCGGCCGGGTGAGGGCGTCGCACAGAGCCGTTCAAGTCCAGAACGCGAGCGAGGTTCCGCCAGTTCTCCGGCGGCTCGCGCCCGTTCTGTCCGCGCCCGTTCTTTCGTCGATGCGAACCCCGCGTGACGGGTCCCTGTGGTTGAGTAGCCGGGAGAGTGCGGGCGGGTTCATATCGTACCCGGCGTTGACACCCGCACCGGAATCCGCTAAGTATTGGTTGCTCACCTGGTGAAAAGGAACAAATCATGAGTACGACTATAACCAGACGCGAACTGAGCAAAATGGCGCTGGCGGCGCTGCCAGCGTCCCGTCTGCTGGCGAAGCCGAATTCCAGATTTGGCGGCGTGCAGATCGGCATCAATGCGCCCTATAGTTTCCACGGCGTCTATAACAATGGCGACGAGTGTCTGAGCGCAATAGTCAAACTCGACCTTAGCTCGGTGAAACTGCGAGCACCTATTGAGCAGTTCATGGGAGCGCCGGCTAACCTGGTGGCCTATCCAGCGGTCCGGCCGGCGGGATGCGCGGCGGCAGCGCCTGGGACGACACCTTGGACAAGCCAGGCGGCGCCTCGTGGCGGGCGCGCGCCGCTGACGCCCGAGCGGCAAGCGGCCCGGAAAGCCGCGGCGGATGAGCTGCGCAACTGGCGCCTGGCTGCATCTATGGACACGGTCAAGGCCTTCCGCGGGAAGTACGAGGACGCCGGCGTCAAGATCGAGATCGTCAAGGTAGACGCTATCGAGACGTTCTCCGACGAGGAAATCGATTACATGTTCGGGCTTGCCAGGACGGCGGGCGCGAATGCCATCTCCTGCGAAATTCCGTTGAGCCACACCAAGCGGCTGGGCGCGTACCACGACCGCGTCACTCACATTCACCTCAAGGATCGCAAGCTGAATAACGGGCCGAATATTCCGTGGGGCATGGGTGACACGCCCATTTAGGAGACTCTGAAACTGATGCAGAAGGAGAAGTATCGTTTCCCGGGTGTGATCGAGATGGAGTACGCGGTTCCGGCGGGTTCGGATCTGATGACTGAGATTGCGAAGTGCGTGGAGTTTTGCAAGAAGGCCCTGGCGTAATTGCCGGGTTTTCTTCTCACGCCACGGTTATTCGATACTTGGAGGAGTAGGAGAGCCTCTTATGATCACGATTGATCGCCGCAAATTCCTGACCCGCTCCGCCAGCCTGGCGGCCGCGGTTGCCATTCCTGCGCCGGCCGTTGCCGCGCCAGCAGGCGTCGTACGCGAATCCGGAGTCAAGCTCAAACTGGGACTGAACGCTTACTCGTTCGACAAGGCCCTGCGCGATGGCAGCATGACGCTCACGGATGCCGTGCATTTCTGCGCGCAGCATGGCGTCGACGCCCTGGACCCGACCGGTTACTACTTTCCCGGTTATCCCAAAGTCCCGGCCGACGACTACATCTACGCGTTGAAGCGGACCGCCTTCGTGAACGGCGTCGCTATCAGCGGCACCGGCGTGCGCAATGACTTCGCGGTGGCGGACGCAGGCGCGCGCAAGAAAGACGTGCAGATGGTGAAGGACTGGATCGTGGTGGCGAGCAAACTGGGCGCTCCGGTGATCCGCGTCTTCTCCGGTCCGACGCGCCCCGCGGGGCATAGCTTCGACGAAGCACTGGAATGGATGGTCGCCGATTTCAAAGAGTGCGCCATGTTCGGCAAGGAACACGGCGTGGTGGTCGCCCTCCAGCAGCATAACGACTTTCTCAAGACTGCAGCCGAGACCATCCGCGTGATCGACGCGGTGGGTTCCGACTGGTTCGGCAGCATTCTGGATATTGGCAGCCTCCGTTCGGGCGACCCGTACGCCGAGATCGAGAAGTTAGTGCCCTACGCGGTGTCGTGGCAGATCAAGGAGAACGTGGGCCGCGACGGCAAAGAGGAGCCCACGGACCTGGCGAAGATCAAGGCGATCATGGACCGCGCCGGATATCGCGGCTACGTCCCGTTTGAGGCGTTGGGCGGCGGCGATGCGCGCGTGAGAGTGGCGGACTTCCTGGAGAAGATCCGCAAGGCCTTCGGGTTGTAGCCGCGAGCGTCTCGAGCCACGACAGAGAGTCACTGGATTTGGCGGTGGGCGGAGCCGGCAATCGGCTTCGTAGCTGCCAAACTTTGCGAAAGCTACTCCGCTTGACTTCGGTCCGGACGGCTGCCAGCGTTGCTCGGGACAAGGCCGCACCTACGACGCAGGGGCCCTGCTCCCATGTCCCGCGTGCGATCGGATCGGACGCGGAATAGCCTGACGGCCAGCACCACTGCGGGCAATACCTTCGGGATCGTATCGAGCCAGCTGAACACTCCGCGACAGATCCAACTCGCGCTTAAACTGACTTACTGAAATCAGCGGGGACTCGGAGTACGGCTTGGCCGGACCTACAGCTGCCCAACCGACGAGTGACTTACGCTCCGGTGCGAGAGATCCGGATCCCCAACTTCTGTATCCGCGACTGCAGGGTCGATCGCTTCATGCCCAATAGCGCGGCGGCGCCGTTTGGTCCTGCGACAGTCCAAGCGGCTTGCTCGAGCGCGGCCAGAATCTGCCGGCGCTCGGCATCGTCCAGCTCTGAGCGCATGTTGCGGTTCGGGCCGCCATGAGCAACCTGCTGATTCCCCGGCGTGCCCACAACCGGGACCGGCGCGTGATTCGGCACACGCAGGCCGTCGCTCGGGACCCTCAAAATCGGGCCGGTAGTCAGGATCGCGGCGCGCTCGATCACGTTCTGCAACTCGCGAATGTTCCCCGGCCATGGGTACTTGACCAGCGTGGTCATGGTCTCCGACGGGATGGTCTCGATGGTCTTACCGAGCCGGCGGCTAAACTGCTGCACAAAGTGGCGCACCAGCAGAGGAATATCTTCCGGGCGCTCGCGCAGCGCCGGGACGCGGATCGGAAATACGTTGAGGCGATAGTAGAGGTCGGAGCGGAATCTCTGCTCGCTCACCAACGTCTCCAGATCGCGATTGGTCGCGGCGATCAGCCGCGCATCTGTGCGTAGCGTTCGTGTGGAGCCCAGACGCTCAAACTCGCGCTCCTGCAGCACGCGCAGCAGCTTGGGTTGCAGCTCGAGAGGCACTTCGCCGATTTCGTCCAGGAACATGGTGCCGCGATTGGCCAGCTCGAAACGGCCCACCCGCTGGGAAATCGCGCCGGTGAAAGCGCCGCGCTCGTGTCCGAACAATTCGCTTTCCAGCAGACCGGTCGGAATCGCCGCGCAATTCAGCTTCACGAAGGCGTTCCCTTGGCGCGCGCTCAGGTCATGCAGCGCGCGCGCAACCAGTTCCTTGCCCGTGCCGGTTTCACCGTAGATGAGGACCGTGGAATCCGTCGGAGCCACCGTTTCCACCTGCTGCAGCACCCGCCGCAACGCCTCGCTCTTGCCGACGATCTCTTCGAATTTCAGCTCGCTGCGAATTTCGTCTTCGAGGTACAGGTTTTCCTGCGCTAGTTTATTCTTGAGATCGGAAACCTCACGGTACGCCATCGCGTTTTCCACCGCGATGGCCACCTGCTGCGCAATCTGAGTGAGAAACGCCAGATCGTCCGCCGAAAACGCGTTTTCGCGGCGGGTTCCGAGCGACAGCACGCCCACAATTCCGCCGCGGCCTTTCAGGGGCACATGCGCCAGCGACTGAATATCGAAGTGTGGCAAAGGTTCGCGTTCCAGATCCTCGCGCGAAAGAACCACCGCCTCGCCGCTGCGGAAGACTTTTGCCGAACTCGCTTTCTCGTCGGCGGGCGGCTCGTAACCTTCTTCGATGTGTCTCGGGTTGTCGGGGAAATCCAGGGCGTAAATGCGCAGCTTCCCATCCTCGCGGCCGGGCAATGCGATTCCGGCTCCATCGCACTGCATCACGCGGCGGATGTTCGCGGAAACCTCGCGCAGCACGTCGCGCAGATTGAGATTCGATACCACGCGATTCGTCAAGTCGAGCAGCAGTTGCAGGCGTTCCTGGGCCTGTTGCGACGCGCGAAAGTTGACGGCGTCGTCCATCGCCAGGGCGATCTGATTAGCCACCAAACCGCAAAATCGGATCTCCTCGGGCGAATAGGCGGTGCGCTCCACGCTGGCGATCACCAGGCTCCCCAGCCGGCGATGCGCGGTAGTCAGCGGAAATGCGCACACCGATTGCAGCCCTGCCTGCTGCATGATTCGGGTGGAGGCCGGAAAGCGCGTCTCGCGGTCGAGCGTCGCCAAAACCAGCGTTTCCTGATGCTCGTATACCCAGGCGGCGATGGTCTCTTCTTTATCGATTTCCGACGGGCAGTCGTGCGTTTTCAGGCAACCGGGACCCAGGTGCAGATCGACCTTGTTCGAACCTTCGTCAAACTGCGCAATGGCGTCGAAATGAACTACCTGGCCCAGTTCGTGAACCAGGACGCCGAACAACTCCCGCGGGTCTCGCTGGGCCCGAATCGCCGTGGCGATCCGAAACAGGGATTCATAGCGCTCCGCCGTAGATTCGTCCACTTCCGCAACTGCAATCGCCGAGGAAGACATACCGAAATACCCCATACCCGTAATGACGTTTTGATGCCGGCGGAGGCGCCGAGGATTCATCGCCATAATAAAGTCAGGAAAAGCACATCAAAAGTAGGGCGGACGCGCCGTCGGCGCGCGACCCCCTGGTCGCGCCTCGCCCTATCCTCAATTGTTCGCGAATCATTCGCTCCGGGCGGCGAGGCGGCCCGACAGCCAGGGGTTTTCCCGCTTTGGCGAGAAAGCCAAGCTCATTGCCCGACCGCCGGCGGCAACGGATTTCGATCCACAAACTGGCGCTGGTGCCAGTAAGGATAAGGAATCGGCGGCGCGCTAGCTTCATCCAGTTTCGCCACCTGTTCCGGCGTTAGCTTCCATCCCTCGGCGGCGATATTCTGTTTCAGTTGCTCTTCATTACGCGCGCCAATCACGATGGTGGAAATCGTCGGCTTGCGCAGCAGCCAGTTCAGGGCAATTTGCGGAACCGTCTTTCCGGTCTCCTTGGCTACCTCGTCGATTGCCTCAACAACCTTATGAAGGTAATCCTGGGGAACCGGAGGCCCCATCTCAGCCGTAAGGTGCAAGCGGCTTTGCTTCGGCAGCGGCTGCCCGCGGCGGACCTTGCCCGTCAGCCGCCCCCACCCTAGCGGGCTCCAAACCATCGCACCCACCTTCTGATCGAGCGCTAGCGGCATCAGCTCCGTCTCATAATCGCGCCCCACCAGAGAGTAGTAGACCTGATGGGAAACATACCTGGCCCAGCCATACCTGTCGGAGACGGCGAGCGACTTCATCAGGTGCCAGCCCGAGAAGTTCGAGCAGGCGATATAGCGCACCTTGCCGCTGCGCACCAGCGTATCCAGCGTGTACAGCGCCTCATCCACCGGCGTCAGCGCATCGAAGCCGTGCATGTGATAGATGTCGATATGATCCGTACCCAGCCGCTTGAGGCTGCCCTCGCACGCCTCGACCAGATGGTAGCGGGACGAGCCGACATCGTTCGGGCCTTTGCCGAGGCGGAAGGTCGCCTTGGTTGAAATCAACAGGTCGTTGCGCTTCCCCTTAATTGCCTGTCCGAAGACCTCCTCGGACAAGCCGTCCGAGTAGATATCCGCGGTGTCGAAAACGTTGATGCCGGCATCCAGACAAACGCCGAGCAGTCTCTTCGCCTCTTTGACGCCGGTCGAACCCCACGCCTTAAAAAACTCGTTGCCTCCACCAAGCGTCGCCAACCCGAAACATAGAGACGACACCTTCAGTCCCGCGCTTCCCAAGTTTCTATAGTCCATTTGTTCTCCCGACTTCGGGATTATAACAACCTGTACAGGCTGGGGCTAGATTCCGGCGGCTCGATACCTTATGTGAAGTCGTTTGAGTCCAGACACGGCCTTGAACGAAGTTGGCGCGCGCCGTCAAGCGACATACGCCGTGAAATATTTCGCCGCCTCCGGTGGTATGGAAGACGGCGGAATGGATCGCGTGGCCGCCGTCTCGCATCACCCCGCACATCTAAACTAACCGGTCGCCAAGCGGCGGCCACAATCCTCCACAGAATTAACAATCTGCCCCGCAAATCGGGCGCGGCTGTTCCCACGTTATGATGGTTAGACATCCCTATGCTTCAAGACGTACTGATTGAGGGCCTGACATTCGATGATGTTTTGCTCGAGCCGGCCCGTAGCGAAGTATTGCCTGCCGAAACCGATACCCGCAGCAGTTTCACGCGCGACATCACCCTCAACATTCCCATCGCCTCGGCCGCCATGGACACCGTCACCGAATCGCATCTCGCCATCGCGCTGGCGCAGCAGGGCGGCATCGGCATCGTGCATCGCAACATGTCCATCGAACGGCAGGCTGAAGAGGTCGACCGCGTCAAGCGCAGTGAGAGCGGCATGATCGTCGACCCCATCACCATCGGTCCGGAAGAGAACATCGCCGCCGCGCGCGCCCTGATGAGCCGCTACCGCATCTCCGGCGTGCCGGTCACCAAGGGCGGCAAGCTGGTGGGCATTCTCACCAACCGCGATCTCCGCTTTGAAACCCGCTTCGATGTGCCCATCTCCGATGTGATGACCAAGGAGAACCTGGTCACCGTTCCCGTGGGCACCACGCTCGAACAGGCCGAGGCCATTCTGCACCAGCACCGCGTGGAAAAACTGCTGGTGGTGGACGACCATTACAACCTGAAGGGCCTGATCACCGTCAAGGACATTCAAAAGAAGTTGAAATACCCCCTTGCCGCCAAGGATAGCCAGGGGCGCCTCCGCGTGGGCGCAGCCATCGGCGCCACCGGCGATTACCTGGAGCGCGCGCAGGCCCTGGTCGCGAAAAAAGTAGATGTACTCGCCATCGATACCGCCCACGGCCACACCACCCGCGTGATGGCGGCGATTAAGAACATCCGGTGCAAGCTGCCGCAAGTGCAGCTCGCGGCCGGCAATGTGGCCACCTACGAAGGCGCCAGGGAGCTCGCGGCGCTGGATGTGGATGGCATCAAGGTGGGCATCGGGCCTGGATCCATCTGCACCACGCGCGTGGTTTCCGGCGCGGGCGTGCCGCAGATCACGGCGATTTCCGAGTGCTCGCGCGCCAGCCGCGAAGCGGGCATTCCGCTGATTGCCGATGGCGGCATCAAGTTCTCCGGCGATATCACCAAGGCCATTGCGGCCGGCGCCGACGCGGTGATGATCGGCAGCCTGCTGGCGGGCACCGACGAAAGCCCCGGCGAGACCATTCTGTATCAGGGCCGCACGTTCAAGACCTACCGCGGCATGGGCTCTTTGGGCGCGATGTCGGCGGGCCAGGCCAACCGCTATGAGCAGGACCCGAACGCAAAGCTGGTGCCGGAAGGCATCGAAGGCCGGGTTGCGTCGAAAGGCCCGCTGTCCGATTTTGTTTACCAGCTGGTCGGCGGCCTGAAGTCCGGCATGGGATACTGCGGCGCGAGCGACATCGGCGAGTTGCAGCGGAAAGCGCGCTTCCTGCGGATTTCCCCGGCGGGATTGCGTGAAGGCCACGTTCACGACGTGATCATTACCAAGGAAGCGCCGAACTACCGCGTGGAGTAGGGCGGATGCGCGGCCCTCGGGACTGGCGCTGTTGCCTCATGATCGTCTTTGCCATCGGTGGCGACCCGTGGGAGATCGACGAACTCGACCAGAGTGCGACCGTCGCCTCCGGCCGCAAATCTTGCGGGATAGGTTAGAGCGGACATTGGCTCACCTCTCAAAGGTCACGCGAATCGATATTCAAGTCCCGGCACATCTTGGCGCATCTTAGCCAACAGCTCGCGGCCGACACCCGAATGGCGTCGGTTCGCCGGAATCCGGAATTGGGCTCGCAACCGCCGCGGCGCTGTATTCGGGGAAGCTTGTTAGATCAACCGCCTTGCGGGCCGCCAGCCGCATAACATCTCACAGTTTGATTTCCTGCGCCCGCCCATCGAAATGAACAATCCGCCCGCCGACGCTGAAAGTCCGCTTCGGCGAGCCATGGGCCGCGCGCAACGCCAATGTCCGGCGAGCGTCGTTGTAAGTCATCTTGATCGCCGTCCATTCACCTTTGCGATGGTTAAAGGTGGCGCCGTCATCGTCATACAGCAGGAAGCTGCCGTCGGCGCCCGGATACACTTTGAGATCGGTGGGGGCGTCCGTCCTTTCGGCCGTATACTGGCGGATCGGGTCCATCGGAATAATCGCTCCGCCGCGCACATATAACGGCGTAGTTTCCAGGTCGACAATACGCGTGATTTCTTGGCCGCCTTCCTGGCGCTCATTAGTCCAGAAATCGTGCCATGTGCCCTTTGGTAGATAGACCTTGCGCGAAGTAGCGCCCTTTTCCACCACCGGAGCGACTAACATATCGCGCCCCCAAAGATACTCATCGCCGCGCGCCACGGCTGTAGCGTCGTCTGGATAGTGCAGCCAGAGCGCGCGGATGACGGGCATCCCAGTCTGCGTGCATTCGTGAACCGCGCTATAGAGATAGGGCATCAACTGGTACCGTAAGTTGAGATACTTGCGGCAAATAGGTTCCACCTGCGCATTGTGAAACACGCTGGGGTCGGGGTGGTAACTGGGAGTCTCGCGCATCACCAGGTCGCTTGGCTGTCCGGTATTCCAACCCCACGGCAGATGCAGAGGCCAGATGCGGCCGTGCGACCGGAAAAGCGGGTTGAATGCGCCGAACTGGAACCAGCGAACGTATAACTCCCCTGTGTACTCGGCCGTGGGGACAAAGCCGCCGATATCGGTTCCCCAATAGGGAATGCCTGAGAGACAAGTGTTGACCGCGTCGGGTATGTGGTTAGCCAGCGTCTCCCACCGCGAATCCACGTCGCCCGACCAGAGAAATGAAGCGTAGCGCTGCATGCCTGCATAGGCGTTGCGGTGCAGCGCGTAAGGCCGCTCGTTGGGGCGTTCGAGCTGCGGTGCTTCCCAATACATGCGGTTTCGGACCAGGCGGCCGGGCGTATTGAGCGCGTCGCCTTCATCCGGCCACCATCCATCCGCGCCCAGCGCGAAGACGGAACGGTGCATGTCCCAGTAACAACTGGTCTGTCGCTCGGCGCGGATGTTCGGGTCGCACGGGTCCTTCGCCGTGCCCGACATCTGTGAGATACCGGTAGGATAAGCGACATGCAGCACCACCTTGATGCGATCTTCGTGTAACTGATCGAACATCGCTTTAGGATCGGGAAACACCTTCTGGTTGAAAGTGAACTCACCGTTGTTAGTGTTCCATCCGGATGGGCAGAAGCCGGTGCTGAGATAGATCAACGCGTCGAGCGGCAGCTTCTTTTCGCGGAAAGTCTTGGCCTCTTGCAGCACCTCTTCGCGGCTTGCCAGAGTGCGGTGCGACTGCTGGTATCCGAAGCTCCACAGAGGGGGCAGCTCGGCGTGACCAGTGAGGCGTGCGTATTCGGCCATGATCGTGGCGGGTTCGCGCGATGAAGTGAAGAAGAGATCGATGGGCAGCGGTGCGTGCGCGGGGGGCGTAGGCCGCTGGCCTTGCGCGGCGGGCGGAGTGAAGACGGCGGTTGTTGGATAGAGCGGCGTGAATTTGCTTTCGGCCCCGGTGAAATCGAACGTGCCGAAGGGTTGATGCACGAACATGGCCCACCCTGAGGCTCCGATAATAAACGGAATCGGCACGCGCCCGCCGTGGGTCCGCAGCTGATAGCCGCCCTGTCCGCTGCGGTTGTCAAAGGTCTGTCCGCGGCGGTCGAATTGCGGGCCGCCTTCGCCCAACCCGAGGATGGGAGCGCTGCCTGTATGGAACGACACCACCGCGGTTTCCTTATCCACGGAAAGCTGCTGAATGGCTTCGTTCTGCGCATTTTTCACCGTGAACGAAAGCGGGTCGGGCGCGATGTGAATGGCGACGCCCCCCGCTTTCACCACCTGCGCCTTGAGCGGGCCGCGCAGTTTGACAGTGGGCGCGCCCCACGAAGCCTGAACCAGCGAACCGTCGTCCGCGACCGCACCCGGCTGTCCGTTTTCCAGCGGAAAAATGGTGAGACGGAACGTATGCGGGCTGACGGTTGCGATTTGAATCTCGATATCGCGCCCGGCGATCTGCGAGTTGGAGAGAGCTTGGGCTCGGCCGATGGGCGCCAGTAGAGCGGCGGCGCCGGCTTGCTGGAGAAGTTGCCTGCGATTGATGGAAGCCACGGGGATTCCGATATTATGACACGCTTGAAAGCGCTTGCACCGCGTCGTGGCGCACGCACTCGTGCGTGCGTGCCGCGTTCACAATCGTGTGAACGCACTTCGGTCCAACCGCCGCCACGCAGGGAGCCGGTCGCGGTTCGGCGCAGATCGTATTTCGCGAACGTTCGATTCCGGTAGCCCGTGCTTGACATCCGACCAAACTTGTACTAATTAATTAGTAAGCTCGGTGCCGGGCCTGATCCCGATCGGACGCGGAATGGCCCAGACCAGTCACACGGAGGAGTCTGAGATGCTCGCAGCAACATTACGGATAGGCTTGGCGATGGTCACCGGGTGCTTGGCCTACGGTCAAACCGCGGACAAGTCCCTTACCTTCGATGCAGCTTCCGTCAAGCCGGCAGCGCCGCCGACGCCTGACGGACGGGGCATGATCATGATTGCGGGGCCTACCGGGGGCCCCGGGACAAAGGATCCCGGCCGGATTCACTATCCGTATATGAGCCTGAAGAACATCTTGATGAATGCCTACGACGTGAAGAATTTTCAGATCGTCGGACCGGGATGGCTGGATACGGAAAGGTTCGATATTACCGCGACTATGCCGCCGGACACCACGAAGGAGCAGTTCCGGGCGATGCTGCAAAACCTGCTGGCGGAACGATTCAAAATGACAGTCCATCGGGAAACCAAAGAGCTACCGATGTACTCGCTGGTTGTGGCCAAGGGCGGGCCGAAAATGAAGGAAGCGGCGGAACTCCCCGCCCCCAAAGACGAGGGTGACGCGCCGCCGCCCCCGTCTCCATTACCCTCGCAGCCCAAGATCGGTCCGGACGGCTTTCCGATCCTGCCACAACTCGCGGGACGAGGGGGCTTGTTCATGATCATGATGAACGGCCGCGCCCGCTTCATCGGTCAACAGCAGACTATGCAGGACCTGGCGAGCCGCCTGACAAACCAATTGAGCCGTACAGTAACGGACGCCACCGCGCTAAAGGCGAAATACGATTTCACCCTGACATTCTCGCCGGAGGGAATGAATGGGCCGATGGGCCCGCTGCCGCCACCCCCGCCGCCTCCGGGTGGTGGAGGAGGGGCGCCGGCGGCAGGTCCGCCCGACGCTGAGCCTCTCCTCGATATCTTCGGCGCCATCCAAGCGCAACTCGGGCTCAGACTGGAACCGAAAAAAGGACCGGTAGAGTTAATAGTCATCGACCACGTCGAGAAGACGCCCACAGAGAACTAAGTCTGCACACCAACTAAGTCGCCACGCCAACTGAAGCCGCCCCGCCGCGGTCCGGGTCGCCCCGCCGACTCTAAGTGGGGCGGCAAGGGCACTAACCACATATGGTCATGCGACCGGGTATGGTCAGGCCGCTATTTCCCTCGTCACCGTCAACGACTGCATTTCCGCTACGGTCACGGTTTTCGGAACGGCGCCGTGCGTGCACTCACGTTCCCGACGCTGCAATACGATGCCGTTCCAAACGGCAACCCTTGGAAGGAAAGCATGAAAACTTACTCAACGAGTGTAATTACCGGAGCCATCGTGACGACTGTCCTCGTCGCGTGCTCCGCTTTCGCGCGCGACCACAGCGCCATGAACGGCACATGGACGCTGGAACCTGCCAAGAGCGATTTTGCCGGCCAGTCGGTCGTTCAAACCGGCACGGTGACGATCAGCAGTCGGGATGGCATCATCATTGTCCAACGCAATTTCGTATATGAGGGCGCCACCGAGACCTACTTCTACCGCGATATCACCGACGCCGAGAACAACGCGACCATTCACACCGGCAAAGACCTCAAGAGCAAGACCAGGTGGGATCACGATGTCCTGAAGGTGACCACCACGCAATCCCGCGCAGTTACAGTGGAAAGCTACACTCTTGCGGCGGATGGCGACCTGATGGCCACCGTGCTCAAGGCGGACGAGAAGCCGATCACCCTCGTCTTCCAGCGCAAATAGAACAGCCGCGCTCATCTCAAGCCTTCTGTGGTTTTCGGGTTCCACTGTAAGCAGTCCACGCACTCAGCCTTAACAATGAATCGCTTGGGCGCCGGTCCGACAAACTCGAATGGATAGCAAGTGACCAGCGTCAGCGTCTCGTGTACGGTCGGGTACAGTACTTGGATTTCGGCTGGCTCGACGATCTCCGTCGAGACGACTTTGTAATGGTATTCCTGCGCGTGAGTGGTCACCTGGATCGTGTCATCTTTGCGTATGCGCCGCAGTGGACGGAAGAACGTGTCTCTATGGCCGGCCACTCCCACATTGCCGCCGCCGCCCGGCAATGATGTGCCCCGAATGTGTCCCGGACCAAGCTTCAACTCGCGCTCCTCTGCGCCTTCGACCACGATCGTCGAAAGACCCAGGCGAGGAATCGCCAGTACCGCAACGGCCGATCCAATGTCCGGATATAGTGGCCGCTCCACTGGGGTGGCGGATTGGAATGGGGAAGGTTTGTCCGTGGGGCGTTGTACAGTCAGCCGTTCGCGGGCAAAGCGGCGTGCCTCAATGGTTTGGTACAACCGCCCCTTTGCAAACTCAAATGCCCAATAGGCTAAGGCCAGCATGCCGAACGCCGCGAAAACGTTGGCCAAGCGCCTCATCGGCGACCTTCTTTGGCAGCCGGTCCATCCGGCGATGCAATGTAACCCGGCCTCGTCCGAGCCTGCAACTTTGCGCCGTGGTTTCCAGTGACACTCACCTTGATGCTGCGGCGCCCGCCATCGAACGTCTGATTCGACGGCGAGTAGGAAATGGTGTACTGGGTGCGAATGTCTCTGGCGATGCGCTCGCAAATCTGGACCGCATCGGCCGGAATCCTTGGCAGGAAAACTTCACCTCCACTGGCTTTGGCGATGCGCCGCAGGACTTGAGGATTGATGTCCGGATCATCCTCATCGAAGAGGCCAATCGTATAAACTGTGACCTCGAATCGCGCGATATCCTGTAAGACCTGGTTTAGCGTGCGCCTGCTTGCATTGTCTCCGCCGTCGCTGATCACCACGAGCACTTTGCTTTCGTTGCCGCTCTTTTGCACGTGGGCACGCGCGCCACTGATTGCGTCATATAGGGCTGTCCTACCTGGCGGGGCAGGCTTTAAAAGCGCGCGTTCCAGTTCGGCAACTGACGCGGAAAACAGTTTCGTATCGGGAAGACCGAAGGTAACATTCTCATTGAAGTTGACGATGAACATCTGGTCGGCCTGATTACTCGAGCGAGCGAACGCCACTGCCGCGGCGGTGACTTCGGACCGTTTCTTCGTCATACTTCCGCTATTGTCAACTACCAGCCCGACAGCTACGGGGACGTCCTCAATGTGAAACGCTCGGATGACTTGCGGCTGACCATCTTCATCCACTCTGAAGTTCCGCTCCTGAAGTCCCGAGACAGTGCTGCCTCTATTGTTCCAGACACTCGTGTGCAGGACTACCAACCGCACATCTACTGAGATCTTAGTACTCGATGGATAAGTCTCAGTTGGCGCAGCTTCTTGCGAGTGTCCGGAGACTGCGCACATGGCCTGCAATAAGATGGGAAGAGCCCGGAACCGAGATAAGTTCCGGGCTCGATGTAAAGGAGTGCCGTTCATACGCAGCTCCGCACCAGGGTCGACAATCGGGCCCCGAGTCAATTCACCCTTGCCGCAGTGATCCGCAGAACGATCGCGGTTCCCAGCGACAGCAAGCCGATGAGACCGATGAGCGGCAACGGCGTTGCGGTAGTGGGCAGGGTTTCAGGCAATTCGGTAGACTGCGCGGCAGCCGGGGTGAGTGCGATCAGGAATACTTGGGCGACGCCGACTTCTTCTCCGGTCGGCTTTTCGGCCATCACAGGAGCCTTCTCCAGGGCTTCAACTTCGGGCCCGTCGATGTTGACGTCAGGAATCGTTGTGTCTGGCGTCAACTCGGTTGGCATGGCGGGGACGGGAGTGTTGTTCGCCTTTGCTAACTCGACGGCCTTGGTCTTCGGATACACAAATTCGTGACCATAGGTTGTTCCGGGGTAAAACCACGCTTTGATGGCTACCGGCGACCCGGCGGCCCGCTCGTGAAAGTTGATGATGGATTCGCTCGAAGGGTGAAGACGGTAATCGGGAATCGCGATGAACGTGCCGAATACGTGGTTTTCATCCTTGTTAAAGACTTGAACGATGTGCCGGTACGAATCGGAGTTGTGCAGCTTGAAAACATACGTCCCGGCAGGCAGTATTTGTCCCGGAATCTCCACCGGACCACTGAAGGTAAATACTGTTTTCTGGTTCCTCGCATCGGCCTTGGCGCCAGGCAACAGTGCCAGGGCTCCGAGGCCGGCCAACAATAACACTTTCGTTTGTAACTTCGTCATCTCATTTTCTCCATTAAACAATTTAGTTAGGCGATGTTTTACGTGCGACCGTGAGTCTTAGACGCCCGTAATCGCCTTACAACGCTCTAAAGGCAATTTGCGAACCAGGAGCGGCTATTCATAACTGCCAACGATATGCACATGTCTTCAGTACTTTGGAAGGATTCACGGCGCGGCCAACTACCGCGACGGACCGGGGCCGTGAAGCTACGACGTAACTGTTCGACGCATTGATCGCCCCGTGACACGGGCGCGGCTTGGCGGCGGTGTCCGCGACGGTCCGGAACTCGCCGTCCGGGTCGCAGCCCCGCCGTCCGCCAGGGCCTAAACGTACGATTTCCAACAAAAGGAATGCCTCCGGTGACGGTCAATTGCGTTTGAACAGCTAGTTCGCCGATCGAGGTAACATCGAGAAAGCTCATTCAGAATCCATGACTCAGGTGGAAACCATCTTCCACGCGCGCCGCTTGACGTCCGCGCTCCTTCAGTGTGCACTGGCCATTGCGCTTGTGGCAGCCGCCTTGGGCGTGACACTCCTTCTGCAAGGTGTTGTTTCGACGGCTGGATATGTTTTCTTCTATGTGGCTGTAGTGGCCGGTACCTGGTTTGGTGGAAAGTGGGCCGGCTCGCTCGCGGTGATCCTCAGCACTGTGGCGGTTGCCTACTTCTTCATGCCCCCGATTTATTCATTTGCCGTGAACCGGGAGTCTTTACCCATATTCATTGAGTTCGCAGCATCTTCGGCCCTGGTAGGTTGGTTTAGTTCATGGCGAAAACAAGCGGAGACCGAACTTCAACATGCCCGCGATGAACTTCAACTGAGAGTCGAGGAGCGGACGGCCGACCTCAAACAGAGCAATGAGCAGCTGTTGGAGGAAATCGCCGAGCGCAAGCGCGCCGAAGATGCATATTACGAGGCGCAGGCCGAGCTCGCTCGCGTGACACGGATCAGCGCGCTGGGCGCGCTGGCGGCCTCTATCTCCCACGAGGTAAACCAGCCCCTCGCTGCAGTTGTTACCAACGCCGATGCGTGCTCGATGTGGCTTTCCAGCGAACCGCCGAATCTGGAGGAGGCGCGCATTGCAGTCGACTGCATCGCTCAACAGGGGACGCGCGCGAGTGATGTAGTCCGGAGGATCCGCGCTATGTTCACAAAGGGCCCTCCTGAAAGAACGAGGGTCCATGTAAACGAGCTGATCGCCGAGGTTAGCGCTCTTATGCAGGCGGAGACAACCAGAAACCAGGTTGCGCTACAGACGGAGTTGGCTGACGACCTGCCGGCCGCAACGGGCGACCGCGTCCAATTGCAGCAGGTGCTTGTAAATCTGGTCCAGAATGGCATCGAAGCAATGTCCGCTGTTACCGAAAGGCCGCGACATATCGTGATACGGTCGGAGAGGCTGGCCTCCAATGAGGTGCTGGTCGCCGTGCGAGACTCCGGTATCGGAATATCCCCCAAGAATGAGAGACGAATTTTCGACACGTTCTTTACGACCAAGGCCCAAGGGACGGGAATGGGCCTTTCCATCAGTTCCTCTATCATCGAGGCTCACGGTGGCCGGCTGTGGGCTAGCGCGAACAGCGATTTCGGCGCAACGCTTCAATTCACTCTGCCGGCCGACACTGGAACCGCCTTATGACGGATTCCGATCCGTTTGTATTTGTGATCGACGACGATGAGGCGGTCCGTGACGCTGTTAGAAAGCTCATTGCATCCGTAGGCTTGCGAGTGGAGACATTCGGATCTACGCGCGAGTTTCTTAGCCGCGAGCGTCCGGAAGCCCCGGCATGCCTGGTGCTCGACGTGCGGCTGCCGGATGTGAGCGGGCTTGAGTTTCAGCGCGACCTGGCTGAGGCTAACATCCACATCCCGATCATCTTTATTACCGGCCATGGCGATGTTCCCATGACAGTGCGCGCCATGAAGGCGGGCGCGGTTGAGTTCCTCACCAAGCCGTTCCGGGGTCAGGAACTACTCGACGCAATACAAGAGGCGATCGCCAGGGACCGCGCCGCGTGGAGCGAACGCGCGCAGATGGGGGAGCTCCGCGCCCGTTACGACACTCTGACCGCCCGTGAAAAAGAAGTGATGACGCTGGTTGTCTCCGGGTTGCTTAACAAACAGGTCGGCGCAGAACTGGGCACGAGCGAGTTAACCATAAAGACCCACCGTGGACGCGTCATGCAAAAGATGGGCGCCGATTCCCTGGCCGACCTGGTCCGCATGGGCGAAAGACTAAAGCCTTCCACAAGACAGAAGTAGGCATCTGCTACCAAGGTCGCATGGACTCAGCCGGTGAGACCCCTTATCATCGATACAGATGAAGCCCGCCGAAGAGGGCGCCGTTGGACTGGCGCCAGGGACCAGGAATCCCCGCCGAATCTCGATCGTCGACGACGATGCGTCGATACGCGACGCATTGAAGAGCCTCATGAGATCCGTGAAGTTCGATGTGGAAGCGTTTGCGTCGGCTGAAGAGTTTCTCGCTTCCGATCGCCTCGATGACACATCGTGTCTGATCCTGGACGTCTACTTGCCCGGTATGAGCGGCTTCGAGCTTCAGAGCCGTCTGAACGTCGAGCGGCGCGCCATCCCGATTATCTTTATCACCGCCCACGCGGATGACGTCTCGCGGCAGCGAGCCTTGAAGGGCGGAGCCGTAGAGCTCTTGGCTAAACCTGTTCGTCGCGATCCTTTATTTCAGGCTATCCGCACAGCTATGGAACGTTGACACCTTAGTCTGCGCCCGCCCAAGCGACCCGAATACTCCAGTTCCTAACTGCCATCCAACCGATCCGTTAGGATCAACCAACTTAACTACAGCCATTAGTGAGGTATAACCCGTGGAGCCGCCGCCACTCGTCGTCCAACGTCGGCATTTCCGTGCGCCACAAGCTCTGCTGCCACAAACTGAGTAGGCATCTGCTACCAATAGAGGATATCATTCGGACCGCAAGACCGAATACGATTAGCTCAGTCGAAGGTTATTGCAAAAACCGGACCTGAGACGAAATACAAAGAACAAACAGGAGCAATAGAAGACGATGTGGAAGATCTTTGATCAGGCAAGCGAGTCCGAAACCGCCCAACATGGAATCATCGGAACAAGTCGCCTTCTGACGTCAGTACTTGACCAGATCGGCGTAGTCGCGCCCACCCCCTCCACGGTGCTCATCCAAGGCGAAACCGGGACCGGAAAGGAATTGGTTGCGCAGGCGATTCACAACTTGAGCCCGCGGCGCAATGGTCCGCTTGTCAAATTGAATTGCGCGGCGATTCCCGCCGGTTTGCTTGAAAGCGACTTGTTCGGTCACGAGCGCGGCGCTTTCACTGGAGCTCTGACGCAGCGGATTGGCCGATTTGAAATGGCAAACGGCGGGACACTCTTCCTGGATGAGATTGGCGATCTCGCGCTCGATCTGCAGGTTAAGCTACTGCGGGTACTCCAGGAGCAGGAGTTCGAACGTCTAGGCGGCACTCGCAGCATTCAAGTGAACGTCCGCCTGGTGGCAGCGACGAATCGCGATCTGCTGCAGATGGTCAAAGACAAGCAATTTCGCGCCGATTTGTACTATCGCCTTGGAGTGTTCCCCATCTTGTTGCCGCCGTTGCGCGACCGTGCGGAAGATATACCAGCGCTGACGCGGCATTTCATCGCTAAGTATGCTGAACGCATTAACAAGGTTGTCGAAAATATCCCTTCGGAAACCATGGCGGCCATGGCTGCTTACGATTGGCCCGGAAATATCCGCCAACTCCAAAACTTCATTGAGCACGGTGTGATTGTCTCGACAGGTTCTGTGTTTGAGCCGCCTCTCCACCAGCTGCAGTCTCAGCTGAAGTCCCAGACAAAGAGCCTGCCCAAGAAGAGCAAGACCCTTGAGGACGCCACGCGGGACCACATTCTTGAGGTGTTGGAGCAAACCAAGTGGGTGGTAGGAGGGAGACATGGCGCTGCCGCTTATTTGGGGCTCGCTCGAACTACACTAATCGCGAAAATGCGGCGCCTTGGGATAGAGTTCGCGAGCGGCGAAGAATACAGCCGGAGCGAACACAGTCGGCATGCCCTCGGGGCGGTGGCGTAAGCAAGGCCAATGTTGGGCTGCCGCTGAGAAAGGTGAGCACGCGGCATCGAGAGGGCTCCCATCAGCAACGGAGGCGACAACGACAACGGCCCGCATGGAATCATTGGGGAATGGCCCGGCCAGAGGATTGGTATTGGAGAAGATTGTCGTGGTGGCGCTCACTGACTCGACAGTCCTCATTCAAAGCGAGACCGGAAGGGGGAAGGAACTGCTTGCCCTGACGATCCATAGGTTGTAGGCGCGCATCTCCAATAGTTATATTTAACTGCGCCGCGATGCCCACAGGCCTGCTGGAGGGTCGCATCGCTGAAGCACAGTAGCTCCGGGAGATCGGGGCGAAATGAAGCTGATTATCTACCCGAGGATGGCATCGTGTTCCGATCAGGCCGAGGTTAAGCGCGACTGAGTCGACCGCTTCCCGATGTGAGGAACAGCGCCGAATTGAGTCGCCGATGGCGCCGGCCCGGAAGGTCGGACATGCACAGCCGATCGCCGAAACCTAAGCCGCCATCGTTGGGCGCGGCGCGCCGTCAAGCCGCCTCTCGTCCATCCTATCGAGCGTCCTATCGAGCATCCTATCGAGCTTGCGCGTTCCGCCTGCCGGTTGCCGTACCAGTTTCGCAACGAGGACAGTTAAGTCGTCATGGAACTCGCCGCCGTCAATGAAGCGCCTGGCGTTCTCCATAACTCCGCTCAGGACGTCTTGAGCGGACTGTCCGGGTGAAGTGCGCACAATCGGAATCAGGTGCGATTCGCCGAATTCCTCCCCCGCCGGGCTGGTCGCTTCCAACAGGCCGTCCGAACAAGCGATCAAAGCCTCATCATCGTCGTCCAAGCGGATGCATTCCTCTTCGTAAGACGCCGTCGAGAGTATTCCGAGCACCGGCCCACCCGTTTCCAGCCGCCGCAATTCACCGGACCTCGATGCCAGCAAGGGTGGAGGGTGGCCGGCGTTCACATAACGCAACTCATGCCGTGCCGGGTTGTAGAACGCCAGGAAGAGAGTGACGAACTGACCCGATGTTCCCTGCTTTAGTAACTCATTCAGACGCTCGGCCATACAAGTTAGCCCCGAGTTAACCTTCCCCGCAGCGAGGGCGCGGATCGCTCCGTGAACGACGCCCAAACGCAGGGCAGCCGGCAACCCTTTGCCGGAAACATCGGCTAACGCCAGAACAGTCTCTCCGGCATCGGTCCGGAACACGTCATAAAAATCTCCTCCAACCTGATCCGCCGGTACGCATTCGCCCGCAAACTCGATATCGCCGCCGCCAGTATGGGGAAGAAGTCTCTGTTGAACAATCCTAGCCAGTTGAAGTTCGCTTTCGAGTGCTCGCCCCCTCACGTACGCAGGCAGGCGTAGCAACAAAATGACGATCGACCCTAAGAGCAAAATCGCCGCGAAGGTGCTGATCAAAAGGTTACGGCCCAACGGACTGAGAATGCCTTCCGTCTTCCGCAAGAAGATGGCAATTTCCACCATGCTCCTGGGGTCCGTCTCTCCAGACGACAATCCCTGGCTCAACCGCTGTTTGATTGGCACTAGAGCGATCAGTAGCTCGCCGCGCGAACTATCCTGAACGATGGAATACCTTTCGCTCCGTTCCATAAGGGCGCGCATCCGATCCGTCTCCGGGATCAGGTGGGGCTCGACTGCTCCGCTCGAAGCTTCTACCTCGTTGTTGGCGGTTAGTACTCTGATCCAGGCAATCTCATCGCTCCTGTCTTCACTAATTTCGTGCAGCAACTGACCCAAGCCGTCGACGCTGTCAATGTGCTGCCGGCGAAGCTCGTGTTCCAGCGAAGACACCTCTTCCACAGCCTGGACTAATCCTTCATCGCGCGCGAACCGGTCGCGGACGTAGCGATAAGCAGAGAGGGTATTGGCGACGAGCCAGACGGCAATCATCGCACCGATTGCCGCAGCCGCCTTGAACCGTAAAGATGTGTGTCGTTTCATAAGTGAGCCTCTAATGTCATATTCCGTTCGATCACTGCCGGCGCGACTCTCAATTGCGAGTGTTTTACGCTCGCCTACTGCCTCCGCCCGCCAGCCCCATCCTGCGACGCCATGGCCGCCCCGCGATTCCGGGCTTCGCGTTCGCCCTCTACCGACCCGCCGCCGCGCGGCTCTGTCTGAATCGCCGGACGGGTTTGCGGCCTTTGGGGCGGCGCCGGCGACTGCGGGTTTTGGGACGGCTCCGATGATTGCGGACGCTGCGGCCCCGGTCGTTGTGGCCGTCGAGGCGGCGCCGGCGATTGCGGGCTTTGGGACGGCTCCGGCGATTGCGGACGCTGCGGCGCGGTTCGCTGCGGCCGTGGACTCGGCCCTTGAGGTGACGCGGGCGCTTGCGGCGCGGGACCGGGCCGTGACGGCAACGGCGTCCTTTCCGGCTTCCATGTCCGGTCTTGACGCGTCTGCCAATTGCCGCCAGTGTTTCGATGCACGTTTCCCTCGCGGTCCGTGAATACGTTGTTTGGAAGCCCTGTATCTGGCCGCGTCACGGGATCGGGACGAGTGACCGGACGCGTGACCCGGCCTCCTTTGCCAGGTTCTGCGGTCTCCGGTTTTACATCGCCTGGGCGGGCAGGCTGGATTTGCGGCCGTCCTGGACTGGTTCCCGTTCCGGGTCTGCCGGGACGCGTGCGAATTCCGGACTTGCCCGGTCGACTATAGAGGTTGTCTCCGGGACGTCCGCCAGGTCCGGGGTATGGATTACACCGGCCGCGCCAATACGGATCAGGACCTCGCCTCGCTGCGGTTGGGGTTGGGGAATATCGGCGGCCACCAAGGCCGGCTTTGCCGCTGAGTTATCCAACCGATAAGCTCGCATAAGTCACCCCGAAAATTAGGTTCGTCAACTAACGCTATCGCGGCATTGGGCGGCAGGGCGCCGCGGTGGAATCCATGACTTCAATCTTGCCGGTCCCTCAGCGCCTGGCGGCCAGGAATTTGTCGATCTCCGCAGCCGTCTCGCCGATCACATGCTGCAGGTTCCGGTCAAGCGATTGCACCACATCCGCAACTGTCTTTCCACTTACCGGTTCTTCCCGCTCGGCGATGTGATCCCACACATTGGTGTTAGTCTTCCTGTCCACTAACTCCACATGCAGCGAGATCTTAGTCTGAACGGATGCGTTATTATCCACTTCGCCGAACTCGTGAAGCCTGCCGCGCACCAGGTAGTCGGCAGTGGCCGAGCTGCCGGAATCCAGTACGCGCTGATACTTGCCCGAAGCTCGCAGTGCGCGCACCAGTGAGTCGCGGACCATCGTGCCTGGGCGCTCCGTCCAGCGATGGTATTCATAAGCGCCGGCATCGTCGGATCCGGTCCGGTAACGAATGCGGCCGTCCTGCAAGGCTTCCGGAGTGGCGATGGCGCCAATCAGAAGCACGAGTCCATCCGGCCTGCCTTCATTTACGGGCGCCGAAACCGGCTCGATAGTGTAATAGTGAACCGGTCGCGTGGAGACGCAGCTCGCGCCTGCCAAGGCGGCGGCTAAGACGACGCAGATTGCAATCATGGTACGCATCTTGTTTCCAGTCTCGGCTGCGCCGCCTCCTATTTTCGAATCTCTCCAGGCTTGCGGTCCGTCACCTTGATGCCGCGGATCAGACTCGCAGGAGAGCGCGACAAAGTTTCCGTGAGATTCCGGAGATTCTCGGTGGTCATGCGTATGTTATCCAGTAAGTCGTCAATGTTGGCGGAATTCTGATCCAGTGTCTCGTTCAAGCCATTGACCAACACCGTGGACTTCGCCACCGTATCGCGCAAGCCAGTTACAGTGGCCTTTATGTCAGCGCGATTTTCCATCAGCGTGGAATCCACGTGGCCCAGCGCGTCGTTAGCGCGAGCAGTGGTGCTCTTCAGGTCATCCAACACCGGCCCGAGCTTGGTGGTTAATTCTTGTATATTGGCGAGGCTGGTGGATACCTTGGGACGCACGTCCGTCAAGAG
>JBEKNN010000044.1:0-41058 GCA_049522755.1 Bryobacteraceae bacterium
AACAAAACCAGCGATGGCAAACCCAGCGCCAACACCACTCCTACTTTGTCGTCCGCGCCGGGGTTGTGCAGCGGCGCTCCATCGGTCACGGTCACTGTGGATCGCCGGCCCGGGCGCAGCCCGTCCTCTTGGCGGGCAATCACGCGCAAAGCCGAGGCCGCTTCGGAACGCGAATGTCCCGGCTTCAGGCGGCCGTCGATTTTGAACCCCCGAGACCGAGACAGGCCGCCCTCAAATTGCGCGGCCATGGTAACGGGAATCCACATCGCGCCACCGCCATTCGCGGCTCGATCTGCGCCCACCACTCCCACCACCGTGAGCGCCTGCCGGCTCAACGTGATCGTGCGCCCGATAATGCCGGGGTCTGCGCCGAAACGATTGGTCCAGAGATTTTCGCTCAGGATGGCGACCGGCGCGCCGCCTGGATTGGCGCACTCCTGCGCCATAAATAGTCTGCCGAGCAGCGGACGGTCCGGTCCGTAAACCTGGAAGAAATTGCACGAAGCCAGCATGGCATTTACCGGAGCGGGGTCTTCGCCATCCAATGTGAGCATGGCCCAGCCGGATGCGGCCAGCTCGCCGAGGCGTTGCGTGCCCTGCTGGAACGCGAGGTAGTCTGAGTAGGATGCGGTGTTCCCGGCGCGGCGGCCATTTGCCCAATATTCGGGGAACACGCTGAAGAACCTTGCCGGGTCCTTATCCACCTGCGCGCGGAATAGCAGCGCGTTGATCAAAGTGAAGACGCTGGTATTGAGCCCGATGCCGGCCGTGAGAGTGACCAGGATCATGCCGGCCAACAACGGCGTCCGCAGCGTGGACCGCAGCGCGTAGCGGATGTCCCCGGCGAGCGTCCCCAGCCAGTGCAGCGGACGCGCCGAGCCCAGTTGTTCGCGCACCGCCAGGGGATTGCCGAACGTCCGGCGGGCGGCGAGCCGGGCGTCCTCGGGCGTCATCCCACGGTCGATGTTTTCCCGCGTTTCGATCGCGATATGCTCCTCCATCTCCTCCGCGTATTCGCGGTCGGGCCGGCCTAACCAGCGCATATTAGCTCTCCTCTTCTTGTGGCGTCGTGAGGACGCCGGTGACGGCGCGCACCAGCTTCTGCCATTTGGTTGTCTCGGCGGTCAACTTCTTGCGGCCGGCGCGGGTCAGTTTGTAGAAGCGGGCGCGGCGATTGTTTTCCGAGATACCCCATTCGGAGGCCATCAAACCCGCACGCTCCAGCCGTTGCAGGGCCGGGTAGAGCGAGCCGTGATCCACCAGCAGCGCCTGGTCGGACGTACGCTGAATGGTGGTTGCGATGCCGTGCCCATGGCGCGGCCCAAAGATCAGCGTTTGCAAAACCAGCATTTCGAGCGTTCCCGGCAGCAGCTGAAGGCGGTTGGCTTGCGGCATTCTAGTAGCTAGTCTACCAGAACGTGGCGCGGGAATATGGTCCAGCCCAGGGCCTGCGAAATTTGCCCTCTGCTAACCTGATCCTCGGATGCCCGCGCCTCCCCTGACGCCCGCCGAAATTCGCTCGTACTTCAGCGGCTCCATCCCGCCGGTTCGCGTAACCGCCGGCTACCGCGCCAGGCTTTTTGCCGTCCTGCTCGGCCTGGTTGCGCTCCAGATTCTCTACCTGCTCCTCATCGCGGTTGTATTGCTGCTCAGCGGTCTCTACAGTTACCGCGTGCTGGGGGCCGGCCTGCCTTTCAATATCATCTCCGTCGTTTTCTACGTTGGTCCGCCCGCCGGGGGAGTGATCGCCGCGCTGTTCCTGCTCAAGCCCATCGTGATCCGTCCGCCGCGCCCCGCCAGACCCATTCAGTTGACTCCGCAAAGCGATCCGCTCTTGTTTGAGTTCGTCGATTCCTTGTGCCGCGCACTTGGGTCGCCGCGCCCTTCGCGCATTCAAGCAAACCTGCAAGTCAATGCCTCCGCCGGCGTGCAGGGATGGCGTGGATTCTTCCTCGGCCATCTCGATCTCACCATCGGCCTGCCATTGGCGACCGGCCTCACGCTGCCGCAATTCGCCGGCGTGCTCGCGCATGAATTCGGCCACTTCGCCCAACGCGCCGGCCTCCGCTCCTACTTCCTGATCCAGACCATTCAAGGGTGGTTCGCGCGCGTAGTGTATCAGCGCGATAGTTGGGACGCCTGGTTGCAGCGCCAATGCAACGCGCGCGATTGGCGCATCAAAGGCGTGGCGCATCTGGCGGCGGCGGTGGTGGCCGGCAGCCGCCGCTATCTTGCCTTTTTGATGAAGTGCGGCGGCTGGTTGAGCAGCGCCTTCAGCCGCCAGATGGAATTCGACGCGGACCGTTATGAATCCGCACTGGTCGGCGCCGCCGTCTTTGAGGAGACCGCACTGCGCCTGCCGGCATTGGTTTGCGGCGCCTCGCTTTCCTGGCAGGATGTCCAGAAGGATTGGTCCGTCGGCCGCCTCCCGGAAAACGTCCCCGCCCTCATCTCCACTCGCACAGCCCACTTGACCGCGGAGAGCGCCCAAGCGATCACCACCCACGAGCTCAGCCGGACCACCGGCCGATTGGATACGCACCCTTGCACGGCGGAACGCATCGCCGCTGTCAGCCGGGAAGCGCGGGCCGGTATTTTTCAAGGCGAAGGCTTAGCCGATCGCCTCTTTCGCGACATGCCGGCTCTCTGCGCCGAGGCCACCCGCCACCACTATGAGAAGATTCTCGGATTGCCCGTCGCATCCGCGCAATTCGTTTCCACCATAGATCTGATCGTGAACGCCGAAGCGGCGCGCGAGTTCGAAGGCGCCGCGCAACAGTTATTCCACCTACCGGTGGAGTTCTGCAGCCGATGGTTCGTCCTTCCGGCATCCGAACCGCGGGAGCTCGAATCCCAGTCCTCGGAGTCTGCCGATTTTCGGCCGGAATTGGAAATCGCATCCTACGATTTATCCGTTGAGACCAGTCTCTTGCAGTTCTCCGCGCTGGCGATCAAGGGGGCTGGCATCGCCGTGAAGGCGGCGAGTTTCCGCCTCCCCTCAGCCGATCTCGCCGGCATCCGCGCGCAAGAAGAGCTGAGCGCCTGCCGGCTCAAGGACATGGTGGATGCGCTGAACCAGCGCGCACGATTCCTCGCCGAGCGCATCGAAACCACCACCGCGCGCCTTCTGAGCGGCGCCCTCGGCTTTGTCATCCAGCAGGACCGTCCGTTGCCCATACCCGATCTCGACGCGGCATGGCGCTGCTACGGGGCGCTCTCGCAATCCTACGACGACACGATGGAGATTCGGCGCCATTTTCATGCGGCGCAGATCGTGAGAAATAACGCCAGAGTTTTCCCCGCGGCGATATCCGCGAACCTCCTCGACGAGCTGGAGGAGCATGCGCTCGCAGCGATCGGACGCATCGCCGCGCGCGCATCCGGCATTCCAGCCAGCGTGATTCTCGATCCCGCTGCAGCCCAAACGCTGGCGGCGCAGCCTGCCCCACGTGGGACAGACGCTTTCGTCTGTCACTTCGAATACGATGGCCCGTAGAGCACGCGTCCCGGCCGCTCGGCGGTCACCGCGTCATTGCGCAAGGCCAGCTTGCCATTCACAATCACGTCGCGGAAGCCCACCGAATATTGATGCGGCTTCTCGTATGTCGCCTTGTCCGCCACCGTGGCGGGGTCGAAGATCACCACATCGGCCTTCATCCCCGGACGCAACTGGCCGCGGTCCCACAGCTTCAGCCGCTGCGCGGGGTAGCCTGACATTTTGCGAATCGCCTCTTCCAGCATGAGGTCGTGCTTCTCGCGCACATAGACAGCCAGCACGCGCGCGAACGTACCATAACTCCGCGGATGCGGCGCGGCCTGCCCGAATAGCGGAATCTCGCCATCGGACGCGATCATCGTGTATGGCGACCGCAAAATCCGCTCGATATCGTCGTCGCTGATGGCGTGGTAGACGGCGGAGCAACTGCCCCTGGTTTCGAGGTCGATCACGGTGTCGGCCGCGTTCTCGATGGTCGGCTCCACGCCGCGCGCGCGGGTGATTTCGGCGAGGTTCTTGCCGGCGAGCGTCTTGTCGAAGCCGCAATTGGCGATGGCCACGTTTTTCGGATCGCCGCCGCCGCGGTCCACCTTGATGTTTTCGATGATAGCCGCCTTGATGCGGGCGCGCTGCTCGGGCGCCGCGAGGCGCTCCACCACGGCCTTGTGCCCGCCCTCCAGCGCCCACTGCGGAATCAGCGCCGCAATGCCGGTGCTCGAAGCCGCGTAGGGATAGGCATCGATAGTCACGTCCACGCCGCGCGCCCGCGCCGCTTCCACCAGCTTCAGCGATTCCACGCTCGCGCCCCAATTGGCCTTGCCGATCACCTTATGATGCGTGATCTGGGTCGGCAGGCCGCCCTCTTCGCCGATGCGGATGGTCTCGCGCACGCTGTCGAGCACGTGGCTCGCCTCGTCGCGCATGTGCGAGATGTGGATTCCGCCCATGCGGCCCACCACCTTCGCAATCTCGATCACCTCTTCGGTGGGCGTGAAGTTGCCGGGCACGTAGTAAAGCCCGGTGGAAAGGCCGAAAGCGCCATCGCGCATGCCTTGCGCCGCCAGGGCCTTCATTTTCTCGATCTCTTCGGGCGTGGCTTTGCGGTTCGCCAGACCCACTACCTGCTCGCGAATGGTTCCCTGCCCCACCATGGTCGCGAAATTGATGGAGATGGGCGTCTTCGCGACACGGTCGAGAAACGGCGCGAGCGGAACCGGCGAGCTGCCGTCCGGACCCTCCACCAGCGTGGTGACGCCTTCGTGCAGGTAGTTGGCCGCGGTGGGCGTTTCGAAAATGCCGCGGCGTCCGTGCGAATGGATGTCGATGAAGCCCGGCGCGACGGTCAATCCGCCGGCATCTAGCCGCACCGGCGCCGTGGCATTCGGCAGCTGGCCCACGGCGGCGATGGAATCCCCTTTGATGCCGATATCGCCATAGAACCACGGGCCGCCGGAGCCATCGATCACCTTGCCGCCGGTGATGAGGATATCGAACTGGGCGAATGCCGGAAGGCCGCCCAGCAAGAGAAGGAACGCTACGCTACGCATTCCGGGTATTCTACTAAAGTGCGTCGGCGCACTGGCGACTGTTGCCAATGCGGCGAGAACTCAATCGTTGAGCGCAGCCCACCTCGTCGCGTTGTCCGATCAATGGCTGCCGTCCGCTGTAGAAGTATGATGAAAGAGTGAATCTGACGATTGAACTTGATCGGGAGGAAGACGGCCGCTGGATCGCCAACGCCAAGCGCGTTGCTATCGAAGTCATTGCCGACCGTATCGATCACGGTGAGCTTCCGCCTTCCGCGTTTCATAGCGAAGACCCCGAGGAAAGACTCTGACACAAAGACCCAACCCCAATGCCTCGCGTTCTCTCACGCCCGCCTGAGACCCCGAGCCACGCGCACTTCGCCGATTTCCCGCGCCGCTTTCCCAAATTCGCGTGGATTGTGCTCGCCTACACTGTGGCGTTAATCCTGGAAGGCGCCTTTGTGCGCGCCACGGGCTCGGGCGCGGGATGCGGCAACAATTGGCCGCTGTGCAACGGACAACTGGTCTTCGGCACGCCGGCTCTGGCGACATTAATCGAGTTCGCGCACCGGTCCATGACCGTAATCGACACGGTGTTGATCCTGTGGCTGCTGGTCTGGGCGTTTCGCGCTTTCCCCAAGCATCATGCCGCGCGGCTAGGGGCGGCCCTCTCCACTTTATTCCTGATTACCGAAGCGCTCATAGGCGCCGCGCTGGTGAAGTTCGGCCTGGTGGTGAACGATGCATCGCCAGCGCGCGCGGCAGTACTCTCGCTGCATCTGACGAATACGCTGACGTTGCTGGCGTGCCTCACGCTGACGGCGTGGTGGGCCGGCCATCCGCGGATTCGCCCGGCCGGCCGCGCCGCGTGGATGGCCTGGAGCAGTCTGGCGGCGGTGGCGGTTTTGGGGATCACCGGCGCCATGGCCGCCCTCGCCGATACCCTCTATCCGGTACACTCGCTCGCCGCCGGATTCGCGCAGGACCTCAGCCCGGACGCCAACTTCGCAGTTCGCCTGCGCGCGCTGCATCCGTTCCTGGCTGCCGCCGTAGCGCTCTGGCTGGTATATTATGCCCTCTGGCGTGCCGCGGACGCACGCAAGCCGGCTCTCGCTGTAGTATCAATCGTAGGCGCGCAGCTTCTGGCAGGCGCATTGAACCTGCTGTTACTGGCGCCCGTCTGGATGCAGATCGTGCACTTGTTACTGGCCGACCTGCTGTGGATCGCGTTGGTGGTGCTATGCGTGCATACAAACCTCGGTTCGACGCAGAGACGCTGAGACGCTGAGGCGCAGAGATAGGCGCTGAGAAGAAACTACTTCATTCTTCTTTAAGTTTTCTCTGCGTGGCCTCTGCGTCTCAGCGTCTCTGCGTCGAAACCCCGTTTTTCCTAACTTTTCCCACTTCCGAACGTCCATGCCATACTGACAAAGTAAATGCCCAAGGTGCTCATTGCAGGCGGCGGATTGGCGGGACTATCGGCGGCGGCGGCATTGGGCGGCGAGGGTTTCGAGGTCGATCTCTTCGAATCGCGGCCATTTTTGGGCGGACGGGCCACGTCATACAACGCCCCCGGGATCGCCGGCCAGCCAGGCGAAGAAATCGACAATTGCCAGCATCTGCTGCTGCGGTGCTGCGTCAACCTGCTCAATTTTTACGACCGGCTGGGCGTGCGCGACCGCATCCGGTTCTATCGCGAGTTCTACTTCCTTGAACCCGGCGGACAAATGTCGGTGCTGCGCCGCGGCAGGCTGCCCGCGCCGCTGCACTTCTCCGGCTCGTTGTGGCGCATGCGCTGCCTGGGCCGCGCGGACAAGATGGGCATCGTCCGCGCGCTGAACGCGCTGCGGCGCGAGCGCACGCGCCGCAAAGATCTGGACCGCATCAGCATGCTCGACTGGCTGCTGCAGAAGCGCCAGACGCCGCGCGCCATCGACCGCTTCTGGCGGCAGGTCCTGGTGAGCGCCGTCAGCGAAGACTTGGAGCGCATGGCCGCGATTCACGGCTTTCATGTCTTCTGGGAAGCGTTTATGGCCAAGGCTGACGCGTATGAGATGGGCCTCCCTACCATCCCGCTGGCGCAGCTTTACGGCTCCGACGCCTGGAAGCGGATGCCCAGCGTGCGCATGCATCAGCGGCACACGGTAGAGCGCATCGATGCCGAAGGCTTCGTGGTGAACGGCGAGCGCCGCAGCGCCGATTTCTACATTTGCGCGCTACCCTTCGAGCGCCTGGAAGCGGTGGGCCTGCCGGCGCCTAAACTGGAACACGCGCCCATCACCGGTATCCACCTTTGGTTCGACCGCGAGGTCACCAACCTGCCGCACGCGACGCTGCTCGACCGCACCATCCAGTGGATGTTCAACAAAGATGCCGGGCGGTACCTGCAACTGGTAGTGAGCGCGTCGCGCGATCTCACCTCCCTCAGCCGCAACGATATTATCGACCTCGCCATCGGCGATCTGCGCCTCTATTTTCCCCGCGTGCGCGACGCCAACCTCGTCAAGGCGCACGTGATCAAAGAGCAGCGCGCGGTGTTCTCCGCGGCGCCTGAGACGGAATCGATGCGGTCCGGACCGGAAACGGCCATCGCGAATCTTTTTCTGGCTGGAGACTGGACCCGCACCGGGTGGCCAGCCACCATGGAGGGCGCTGTGCGCAGCGGTTATATAGCCGCGGAGCGCGCCGCGCGCGCTTCGTCAAACAACGCACAGTTTCTCATTTAGCCGCGCGTAATTTCATACTCTGGCCCTCCCCTTGCCGTATTCTTAAGCGGGAAATACCGGGACGCTGGCGTACAATGCAGAAAGCCGTGACTCTTGCCAGAGGTGGATTTTGCGAAGAGAAAGTGCACCTCATGGAAGAGTTCCTGGCTGCCGCCAGCGACCTGGTCAAGGTTCACAACGATCAGGTGAAAGCCGTCATCGGGGACGATCCCGATTTCGGCCGGTTCGACCTTTTAATTCACCTCGCGAATGAGCGCAAACGGCGGGCTAAATACGCTTACATGGCCCACCTGGAAGAGCACGGCTGTTGACACAGCTGTTGAGGGGAATGATCGGTGAGACAAGGAGACGGCAAATGCTCAAGCCAAGCGAACGCGAAAAAGTGCAGGATTGTCTGTTAATGGTGCAATCGGCGCGAACGATTCTGTCCGGACTCGCCGCCATTCCAGCCTCCTGGATGCACGAGATTGAAGAGTGCTTTCAGAGCGCGGACGAGAAGCTGACCATACTACTGCGCTCCTGATTTCCGGACTAGTTTAATCTCGAACAATTTGGGCCAGTCTTTTCCGGTGACGAACAGGCGGTCGCCCTGGGCGTCGTATGCAATGCCATTGAGCACGGAGTCGGAGCCCGGGGTCCGCTCGGCGGGAGGAAGCAGGCCGGTGCAGTCGATCCAGCCGACCACTTTGCCGGTCTTGGGATCGATGCGCGCAATCCGGTCGGTCTCCCAGATGTTGGCGAAAAGCTCGCCCTTGACCCACTCCAGTTCGTTGAGCTTCTCCACCGGCTGGCCATCGGCGGTGACCGTGATGCGGCCGGTTTCCTGGAGCGTCGCCGGGTCCCAGAAGCGGATCTGCGGCGTGCCGTCGTCCATAATGATGCGGTGGTCGTCCTTGGTAAACGACCAGCCTTCGCCGGGATAGGTGAACTGGCCTTTAGGGGTGAATGTATTGAGGTCGTAGATGAAACCGACCTGGGTCTGCCAGGTAAGCTCGTAGAGATTGCCGTTCCAGTTGATGATGCCCTCGCCGAAGTAATCTTCGGAGAGGTCGCGCTTCTGCAGCACCTCGCCGGTTTCCAGCTTGACCTTGCGGATGGACGATTGGCCGGGTTCGCCGGTGCCCTCGTAGAGGAAGCCGTTCAGGTAGAACAGGCCTTCGGTGAACGCCCCGGTATCGTGCGGGTACGTGTGTACAATCCGGTAAGTGTACTCGGGAATGGCTCCGGCTTCCGTGGCCGGCGTGCAGGAGCAGGCCGCCAACGCCGCGGCGATGAGGAGTAAGCGCATTTAGAGAACAGAGTACCGCAAAAACAACGCGAAGAACGGCGCCGTTTTTGGAGTTCCGCAAGAGGCCGGCCCGCGCCGAATTTTACTTGCGGAGCCCGCTCCACCGTTCCGCCACGACAATGGAATTGGCCGGATTTCTGGCATCGTACTTTACTGAGACCGCGCCCTCGATAGTGAGGCTGGTGGGCATCCGGTCCTGCAGCGAGGAAACGTCCTGGCAGGCGGTGTACTCCACCCCGCGCACCAGATAGGAGTAGAACAAATTGTTACCGCGGTAGTCCACCAGCGTGGCGTCGCCCATCTTGCCGAACGCCGCCAAATCCGCGCGGCGGCGCCGCTCGCGTTCTTCCGGCGTGATGCGTCCGGCCTTCCAGGCGCGCCAGCCAAGCGCCGCGGCGACGCCGACCAGCAGGACGGCCAGCGCCAGACTGACATACTCGGCAGGCCCGTATTTCAAGGCTTGGTGTTCCTCGCGACCCCTATCGGACCGCGGGCTCTTCCTGGAATGTCTTGTGCCAGTCTTTCAGGAATTGTTCCAGGCCGTTGTCGGTAAGCGGATGGTTGTCCATCCACTTGATGGGCACGGCGCCGATGTGCGAACCGGCCAGCGCGGAATCGATCACATGGGTGGGCGAGCGCAGAGACGCCGCCAGCACCTGGGTGGAATATCCCTAATTCTGGTAGATCTGCGTGATGCTGCGAATGAGGTCCATACCGGTGAAGCCGGTATCGTCCAGCCTGCCCACGAACGGGGTGACGATATACGCGCCGGCCTTGGCCGCGCTCAGCGGCGCAGTCGCCTTGATGCCTTCGCGCGTAAGCGGGCATTTCACCACCACATTCTTGTGAATTTCGCCAACTCGCGCCCCTGTTTGATCATCGGCCCGGATTCGGTTTCCACCGCCTCCGCGCTGGTGACGCCGTCGACAATTCCCCAGCTAACGCCCGTTCCCAATTCATCCAGATTTGCGGTATCGAGAAAGAACTTCACTGCTCAGCTTCCCTCCGGGTAGATTTTAGTTTACCTCACGGCGGCTGGCAGCGCCGGGCAGCTATCGACTGCTATCATAAAAACACAGCCTCATGGCCGTCTCCAGTCAAGCCAACATCGACGAATCCATTCTGGTGGCCCAGGCCCGCGAGGGCGATAAGGTCGCGTTCGGAGAATTGGTCCGCCGTTACGAAGGCAAGATCTTTCGTCTGGCTCAGCACATCACGCAAAACCGCGAGGACGCGGAAGATGTCCTGCAGGAGACATTTCTCAAGGCCTACGAGCACCTGGATCAATTTCAAGGCAACTCGAAGTTTTATACGTGGGTGGTCCGCATTGCAGTAAACCAGTCGCTGATGAAATTGCGCCGCCGCAAAACCGACCGCTCGGTCTCGCTCGATGAAACCATCGACACCGGCGAAGATACCATCGTGCGCGAAATCGCCGCGTGGGGTGAAGACCCCGAAGAGCGCTTTTCCCGCGAAGAACTGGGCGAGATTCTCGATTCCGCCGTTCAGGGCCTGGAGACGCCATACCGGTCGGTGTTCGTGCTGCGGGACATCGAGGAGCTTTCCACCGAAGAAACCGCCACCGCTTTGGGACTGTCCATTCCGGCAGTGAAGAGCAGGCTTTTGCGCGCGCGCTTGCAATTGCGAGAGAAGCTGACCCGCCAATTTAAGCGCAAGGGGGACGACGCCTTTGCTTACATGTAAGGACTTTCTGCACGAGTTGAGCGACTACCTGGACGCATCGCTCGATGCGCAGTTGCGGGCAAAGCTGGAGGAGCACATCTCCGAATGCCCGAACTGCTGGGTGATCGCCGATACCACGCGCAGGACGATTCAGATTTATAAAGGGATGGATCCGTATCCGGTGCCGCCGGACGTGCAGGAACGGTTGATGGCGGCCCTGGAACGGAAGATGGCCGATAAACGCGGCTAGCTGAATTTCCTAACCTGCGTGCGCGCCACGTTGGACCGGCGCCTTATGCCACCGCCAATTGCAGGTTCGCCAGCGTATTGCGCATGGCCTCCAGATTCCGGTCGCCTCCGGTCGTATAATCGGCGATTTTTGAGATTACGCCTTCATGCAGCGCGAAGAACAAGGCGATAATCTCCGGATCGCGCCATCCGCGGTCCGTCTCTTCCTGCATGATTCGCAGCGCGTCATGCGGTGTGAGCGCCGGTTTGTACGAGCGCGCGCTGATCAACGCATCGTAAATGTCGGCCACCTGGACAATCCGCGCCAGTAGCGGAATCTGTGCGCCGCGCAGGCCGTCGGGGTAGCCGCTGCCATCCCACTTTTCGTGATGATGACGGATAATCGGAAGCACCGGGCGCAACGAGCTCAGATGGCGGCAAATCTCTTCGCCGCGCGCCGAATGGCTGCGCATGGTCACCCATTCGTCCGCCGTCAGTGGGCCCGGCTTGAACATGATGGAATCGGGAATTCCCACTTTCCCGACGTCGTGGAGGAAGCCGCCGCGGTATAGCGCCAGTAGTTCGGCGCGTTCCAGGCCCAACGCCATCCCCAAAGCCACGCTGACGAACGCCAGCCGCTCGCAGTGCCCCGCCGTCTGGTGATCGCGTTGTTCCACCGCCTGTGCCAGCGCGAACAGGATGCCTACGGTCTCGTCAATCTCAAACTCGTCCGGGTGTTCCGCCTGGAGACCGCTTGTCATCGCCCGGGTGTCCGCCAGCAGTTCACCGCAGGGCTCGCTGTGGGGCGATGCCACGGGTTTGCTCGGTGTCCGCATCCGCCGAAAATTGGACTTCAGTTCTTTGATATTACCCATGGTTCTACTACTCATATCGGTGTATTTCGCGGAGCGACTAGAGTACTAGGTAGAATTCTCCGGGATTTAAGCTTCCCGGCTTTCAGACGCGAGGCCGATCGTCGAATCGCGAAGAGCTACGCCGCGGTTGGCGCGGTTCCGGGCGGTGGGGTGTCCCTTTGACTCAGCCGACCACAAGCTCTTGCGACAGGACAGCCCGCGCGGCGCAACCGGCGCGACCCGGCAAGTCGGTCGCTGAGTGGAAGGAACACCCATCCATCTCGCAGAATTCGGCGGGAGGTTAGGTAGGTTAAGACCGTGTAACGTCCCTGGAGTCGTCGTTGCGGCTTGGGCGGCTTGGCGAGAGCCGAATCGAAGACCGCATCAGACTAATAGTCAATGGGCAGGAAGACGTTGATCACGCAAAGTCGCCAGGTCGCAAAGAGGTTTTAGGGAGATCTCGTCAGCCTCTCCGCGAGATTTCACTGGCATATTCGCCGGCCAGCCCCGCTTCAGCGATCGCTCCCGGACACGTAATTCCTCCGGCGTTCCGCTTTCTGCATGTCGCCTGGAGCGATATACGACACCTCGTCCCTCGCGGCAAGCTGCGGCAGCCGCGCCTCGTTGGCAGACACCAGGAAGTGGTTGGGCAGCAGGCCGGGCGCGTTCATCACCTGAAAACCTTCCAGCAACCGCTCTGCGTCCGCCTTGGGGACGTCGCTGTGAAACACCACCAGGAAGGCAGCAGCGGTCTCCAAGCCAGGCGCAGTCCGGTCCGGCGGGGTCAGTTGGCCGGTCCAGGTAATGTTCAATCCCCTGAGATCGGGCGACCGCCGGCCGGGCGATTGATTAAACGACACGATCAGCGCCGAATCCGGCACGTATTCGAGTACCCGCACGCCCCTCAGGGCCAGTTCGCCGCGTACGTCTGCGCCGGGGAAATCCTTAAATTGCAAGATCCAATGAGAGCCTGGTCCGCTGCCCGATGGCGACGCCGTTGCCAGGGCGTCGATGGCCCGGCTCTTGGGACGGACTGCCGAAGCGCTCGAACCCCACTGCAACAGCAATAGGATTAGCACTCCGCCGATTCTTACAAACTTCATTTCTGCCTCTGCCACACCTTTTCGGCGCGGAATGAGAACTATTGGAATCTCGCGCACTATTTCTTCATAGAGAAGGTGGTATGCCCTTGACGAACCGCGTTTTTTGCCTCTTTTTGTCCGTTCTTACCGCCGGCGCCACCGCGCCCGGCGTTGTCTACACTATAAATACCCTTGCCGGCAGTTCTTCCATAGGCGATGGCGGACCCGCGGTGTCCGCCCAAATCGGCAACATTCAGGGCATCGCCGTCGATCATTCGGGAATCCTGTATCTCTCCGACACGGACCGCAACCTGATCCGCAAAATCGACGCCAAGGGCATCATCACCACCATCGCCGGAACCGGCGTCGCGGGGTACGGGGGCGATGGCGGGCCGGCTACCGCCGCACAGATCAACCTGCCCTACGGATTGGCCGCCGATCTTGCCGGCAACGTTTACTTCGCCGACCTCGGCAACAACCGCGTGCGCCGCATCGCCGCCGATGGTTCCATCACCACCACCGCTGGAACCGGCGTCAAGGGCTCGCTGGGCGACGGCGGGCTCGCCGCCAACGCGCAATTGATGACGCCGCGCAATGTGGCCGTGGATGCCGCGGGCAATCTCTACATCTCCGAATTCGAAGGCCACCGCATCCGCAAAGTCACGCCCGATGGCAAGATTGCGACCATCGCCGGCGTCGGCGTCGCCGGATTCCGCGGCGATGGCGGCCTTGCGGTCAATGCCCAGATTGCCTATCCCTGCGGCTTGACACTCGACCGTTCCGGCAATCTTTACTTCGCCGATTCCCAGAACCAGCGCGTCCGCGAGATCCTGCCCGGAGGCATCATTTCTACCGTGCTCGGCGGCTCTACCACCATCGCCCTGCTCACGCCGGTGGCTGTCGCGGTGGACGCGGCCGGGCAAATCTACGTCGCGGATGCGAGCGACATGGTTCATATATACACGTCGGCGGGCGCCTGGAATGTGTTTGCCGGAACGGGCGCGCCCGGCTTCGCTGGCGACGGCGGCTTCGCATCCAAAGCCCTGCTCACCATTCCGCGCGATCTGGCGCTCGACCTCGCCGGCGATCTCTTCATCGCCGATGGCATTCGCATCCGCGAAGTGAACCTGCTGTCCATCATTCAGACGGTCGCGGGCGATGGCTATCTGCACGCAGTGGGCGATGGCGGCCTTGCCACCTTGGCGATCCTTAATCAGCCGCTTGGCGTGGCGCTTGACCGCTTAGGCAACCTCTACATAGCCGACACCGGAACCGAGCGCGTCCGCCAGGTGGCGCCATCGGGCGTTATCGCTACATTCGCCGGAACCGGCGTCGGCGGATACGTGAGCGATAACGTCCCAGCCGCCACTGCGGAGCTCTATTCCCCCATGGGAGTGACGACCGATGCCTATGGAGACGTCTACATCGCCGATACTTACAACCACCGGATTCGCGAAGTGGTACAAAACGGCATCATCGTCACTTATGCCGGAACCGGGACCGGCGGCAGCGGACCGGAGGATCTTCTGGCGGCGCAAACCCAGCTTCGCGGCCCTCGCGGCGTGTGTACCAGCCGCACCGGCGTCGTCTATGTTGTCGATACGTCCAACAACCGCGTGTTGAGCGCGCCGCCCGCGGGCCTTGTAGAGAACGCTGCCGGCAACGGAACCGCGGGATTCGCGGGCGATGGCGGCCCGGCGTCTACCGCCGAGCTCAATCAGCCGGGAGCCTGTGCGGTGGATTCCGCCGGGAACCTGTTCATCGCCGATACGCTGAACCACCGCATCGCCGAAGTCACCCCCAATGGCATCATCGCCACCGTTGCCGGAACCGGACAGGCGGGCTTCGGCGCCGACGGTAGCGCCGCCGTTTCCGCCGCGCTGAATACGCCGCGCGGCCTCGCAGTGGACGATAACGGCAATATCTTCATCGCCGATACCGGCAACAACGTGATCCGCCAGGTGATGCCCGACGGGACCATATACACCATCGCCGGGCAGGCAGCGGCTGCCGCCGGATTCGCGGGCGATGGCGGCATGGCCCTTGCGGCGCTGCTCAACGCGCCGGCGGGCATCGTGGAAGATGGCTCGGGCGCGCTTTACTTCGCCGATACCAACAACAACCGCGTCCGCCGCCTGATTTCGCAAGCTGCGCCCCCGCCCGTGGTCGCGCCCGTGTTGGCGCTGCCTACCGTCACCGCGGTCAATGCCGCCAGTCTGGCCCCCGGCCCGGTTGCGCCCGGCGAGATTCTGACTATTTATGGATCGGGCATCGGGCCGCAGCAGGGCGTGCCGGGCACGCTCGATTCCAGCGGCCTGGTCGCCAACCTGCTCGGCGGATCGGAAGTGCACTTCGACGGCGTGCCCGCGCCGATGTTCTATGCGCAGGCGGGACAGATCAACGTCCAGGCGCCGTACACCATCGCGGGCCAGGCGGCCACGTACGTGGAGGTGATTTACCAGGGCCAAACGGTCGCCGCGTCCAGCTTATCCGTGGCCGCAGCGGCTCCGGCCGTTTTCCCGACCATCCTCAATCCGGATGGATCGTGGAACAGCGCGGCCAACCCCGCGCCTCAGGGCGGCATCCTCACTTTCTTCGCCACCGGCGAAGGTCTTACCAACGGCTCAAACATCGCCGGCCAAGCGGCTGAGGCGCCCTATGCGACGCCGCAATTGCCCGTTGTGGTGGCTGTGGGTAGCGGAACCGCCGCGGTACTTTTCGCCGGGGAGGCGCCGGGATTGGTAGGCATGCTGCAGGTGGACGCGCAATTGCCGCCTGGCCTGGCATCGGGGCCACTGACGCTGCAATTGATGGTAGGCAAGATTTCGTCGCCGGTATTGACAATCTGGGCACAGTAGGACAGGCCTCAACGCCTGTCCAGTGCTGGGCCGTCGACGACGTCCAGCAGCCGCCCGTGCCCGGGCTAATCCGCGATCAGGTGGATCGATCCAATTCCGCCCTGCACATCCACATGTATCTTCACGCCCGGCGCGCTGTAAGCGTCATTCAACCACCGGTCGCCTTGCTTGCGCAGGCCGCGCACGCTGATGTCGCCGATTCCGCCGGACGCCCGCGCGTCGATGCCGACATTTTCCGGCAGCCGCACCGTCGCCTCGCCCACGCCCCCGCTGATCCGCACGTTGTAATCGTGTTTGGGGTTGCCGCGCAGATCCATCTGCAATTGGCCCACTCCCATGTCGACCTCCACACCCCGCAAGTCGAGACTGCCCAAGTCGAGCTGTGCCTGCCCGGCGCCGAAATTCACGTGGATGTCGAGCGGCACGCGGTCGCTTAGACGCAGATCCCACTCATATTTCATATTGCCGATGTGCGTGTGCTTCGAAGGCTGTTCCACCGTCAGTTCGCCTACCCCGCCGGCGGTCGAATAGTGGACGTTCGGCTTGAGGTCGGGCACGTTGTAGTTGAAGTATGCCTGCAGCAATTTCTGTGTCCCGCTGCTCACCTTGAGATCGCCGGCGCCCATATTAAGGTTGACCCGTGCGCGCTCGGAGGCGTCGCGCTCGACCGCCTGGGATTCGTATTGCAGCGGACCCCTTGCGTCCGTGGTCACCACGCATCCCGAAAGGCACAGCGCTCCGAGAGTTAACCCGAGAATCCGGTTCATTTGCACTCCTTTACAAGCCTTTACGCACACCTCCTCAAGGTTGTTCCTTGGCAAGCCAGCGAGTCTGGCAGAGCGGGAACCCAAACCATACCCCCTATTTGGGGGGTACTGAGACGCTAGTCATCCGGTTTTAAATGTACAAAATTCTTCAAAAAGGTGTTGCGCGATACGGAAGGCCGATGTTAAACTCGTCATAGCTGAACTAGTACTGAAGATGGCCGCGTTCAGTTGACATTAAATGTTAGCCGGAATCTTAATTATCGCGTCGTCATTGGCACTGTTCGTGTATTGGTTCCGCTATAGTTGTGTTCTGATTCTTCGGAACCGGTGCGAAGCTGCGGAGGCATCCACGGCGGTCGTTGACGGCCGTTTCGGCTTTGCCGAGGTAAGGGAGCGCCTCAAATCGGGGTTTGCCCTCGATCCGCTTCAAGCCTGCCTGGAACGGGATTTCCGCATCATCACCTACCTCATCGAACACGCGGCTGGTTTGGAGTTGGAGTCTCTCGAAGACCGCCTGCTGATCTTCGACTACCGCGTGATGCAGTGCGTATACCGGCTCTCCCGCACTGTGGCGCCCGTGCGAGCCCGCAAGGCGCTTTCCGAAATGGCGTCGGTACTCGGCGTATTAGCGCATCGCATCGGCGAGCAAGCCGGCGTTCAAGTCGAAGCGTAAACCGGCAGGGCTTGCTTGAGCCTGATGCCGCCGGCTGTCCCCCAAAACTGTGATTGCGGCAATAGGCGTGGTGTGGGCTCGTCTGGCTAGGCCCTGTGACGTCAAGCCACCGCAAACAAACGGGACATTCGAGGTCAAGCTGAGCCCTCGGGACTCCGCCCTCGGTTAGGCGTATACTGCTCGAAGGAGGAGTCACCATGCGCTCCGAGACATCCCGCCGCCGTTTCCTGCAGACCGCGGCCGCGGCGCCCGCGATTTTGTACGCCGACGACAAAGCCGGAACCAAACCCCCGGTGCTGGGCAGCGGCGAGCACACCTACGAAGCCATCCACGATTGGGGCGAGTTGCCGGCCAATATCAAGTACGGCAACACGCACGGCGTGGTGGAGGATTCGCAAGCCAATATTTACGTACACCACACGGTGAATGCGGCCAGCGAAAGCTCCGACTCCATGGTAGTGTTCGATCACCAGGGCAAGTTCGTCAAGTCGTGGGGCAAGGAGTTCAAAGGCGGCGCGCACGGCCTGCATATCCGCAAAGAGGGCTCAACGGAATTTCTGTACCTGTGCGACACCAAGCGCGGCGTGGTAGTGAAGGCGACGCTGAACGGGGAAGAGGTGTGGTCAGTCGGGTATCCGGAGCAATCCGAAGCGTACAAGCCGGGCCCCGATGGCAAGTTGCCGAAATACAGCCCGACGAATCTGGCAATCGCGCCGAACGGCGATATCTACGTGGGCGATGGTTATGGGTCGAGTTACATCAATCAATACAACAGCAAGGGCGAATACCTGCGCACGTTCGGCGGCAAAGGTACGGAGCCTGGCAAGGTGGATTGCCCTCACGGGATTGCGCTCGACACGCGCGGCGGCAGCCCCATCCTGATGGTTGCCGACCGCGGCAACAAGCGCATCCAGCGGTTCACGCTCGCGGGGGAGCATATCGATTTCGTCAGCGGCACGAACCTGCCATGTCACTTCAATTACTTCAAGAACGGCGACGTGGTGGTGCCCGATCTCGGGGCGCGCGTGACGTTGATGGATAAGAACAATCGCGTGATTGAGAATCTGGGCGACGATTCCGAGTCGAAATGGAACGACACGCGTAAGTTGACGCGCGACCATTTCACGCCCGGGAAATTCGTGTGCCCGCATGGGGCCTGCTTCGATCACGAGGGGAATATTATCGTGGTGGAGTGGGTAGAAGTGGGACGAGTCACTAAGTTGCGGAAGGTATAGGGACTCTTTGCCGGATTTGCACACTCATGCGTGCTGCGTTCACACACTTGTGAACGCGCTTAGAATTGGGTCGAGACGGTCTTTTCCTCGCGCCGTGCCCACTTAGGTGAGACAGGATCTTTTCCACTGGATGCGGCACGGTGTTACAGCCAGTCGCACACCACGCGCATCGCGGAAGTGGATAACGCCGGCGAACCCGATGAGCGCGAGATGCAGCCCGGGCAGGATCACGGCTTCCTGTGGCGATTGAATTCTTGCTGGCGCTTCGAGGAGCGCGATGGCGGAGTCTATGTGGAGTGTGATGCTATCTCGCTGACGCGGAGCGTGCCGGTAGGGCTGGGATGGCTGGTGAACCCGATTGTGCGGACGCTGCCAAGGGAATCGCTTGAGACTTCGCTGAGGACCCTGCGGCAGGCTTTGTTGGGGGGCGCTAAGTCAGGCCGCAGTCACTGACTCCGAAGCATTCGCACCGGCTGAGGGGTATTTATAGCCAGGACCGGCTGCTCACAAAGTGCGCGCGGGCGAATTGCTTTCCGGGTCCGGCCGCGCTTACAATCGCTCTGCGATGCTGGAAGTTACCCGTAGAGATTGGTTTGATTTGGCCGGTGCGCTCGATGCCGATCTTCCACGCGATGGCTCCACCGCGGCCGCGCCCGGCGGAGTTGGTTCCAGCGGGAAATCGCGCCAGCTTTACCGGCCGTGGCGCGAGGAGGACGACGTGATGGCATTCAAGGTGGACATCTTCACGCGCGGCGTGCTGTTCGACATGGCCCGGCACAAAGGCGCCCGTTATCTGGGCGACGAGGAAGCGTTCTATCCCCGAAGATTTGGGGATCTACAGGCGCCCCGGTGACTCCGATTGCGACTTTCTAACCGCGTGCCGGCCGCCAATTCCAAAGTCCGATGGCTGTTGATCTTCTGGATGTTCGCGATGGGCGCCATCGCGTACCTGGACCGCGTCAACATCTCGATCGCGGGACAAGCGGTCGCGCTGGAGTTTCATCTGACCAATCAGCAGTTGGGATGGGTCTTCAGCGCATTCATCGCGGGCTATGCGGCATTCCAGACTCCCGGCGGATGGCTGTGCGACCGGTTCGGCGCGCGGGTGGTGCTGACGCTCGGCGTTCTGTGGTGGGGCGTTTTCACCAGCCTGATCACGGTGCTGTCTCCCAGTCTCGCGGCGCCGCTGATGGCGCTGATCGTGATCCGCTTCCTGCTGGGGATGGGAGAGGCGGTGGTGTATCCGGCGTCGAATTGCATCGTCGCGGCATGGGTTCCCGATCATGAGCGCGGCATCGCGAATGGATTGATTTTCGCGGGGACCGGCTTTGGCGCTGGGGTCACGCCGCCGCTGGTCACTTATCTGCTGGTGCATTATGGCTGGCGATCGTCCTTCTGGGTAAGTTCGGCGCTGGGTCTTGCGGCGGGATTAGTCTGGTACTCGATTGCGCGCGACCGGCCGTCGCAGCATCCCTGGGTGAGCGAAGGCGAGTTATCGCCTCCCGAAGCTTACAAGCGGAAGCCTGCTAAGACGGATTGGGGGGCGATTTTGCGCGACCGCAACTTACTCGCCGTGACTTTCAGTTACTTCTGCTATGGTTATGAAGCTTACATTTTCTTCAGTTGGTTCTTCATTTACCTGAACTCAGCCCGCGGGCTTAATCTGAAACAGAGCTCTTACTACACCGTGCTGCCATTTCTGGCGATGGCGGTGGCATCGCCGCTGGGCGGGTGGATCAGCGACCGCATGGTGCGCAGATTCGGCAAGCGCGCCGGCCGCTGCTACTTCGCGGCGGCGGCGATCGGATTCTCCGCGGCGTTTCTGGCGCTGGGGACGCAGGCCGCCACTCCGCAACTGGCGAGCGTGGTGTTGGCGGGCGGCGCAGGCGCGCTGTACCTTTCGCAAAGCTGCTTCTGGTCGATGAGTGCGGATATCGGCAAGACTTCCGCCGGGGCAGTTTCAGGCGTGATGAACATGGGCGGCCAGATGGGCGGCGCGATAACCGCATCGCTCACCCCGGCGCTGGCGGGCCACTTCGGATGGACAACTCCGTTCCTGGTGGCGGCCGGATTGACGGCGGCGGGGGCGCTGGCGTGGCTGCCGGTGAAGCCCGCGGAGGAGTAACAACCAGCCATACCGATCAGTAAGTCGCGCGGCCTCCGCTGGCGTCATAACATTGCGCTGTAACGAACGAACAGTCGCGGCTGGCGAGAAAGTGAACCACGGCCGCGATCTCCTGCGGCTTGCCGGTGCGCCGCATGGGGATCTTATCCGTCATGTAAGATATCTGCTCCTGCGTCAACTGATCGAGAATGCGCGTTTGAACCACGGCCGGCGCTACAGCGTTGACGCAGATGCCGTCGGTGGCCAGTTCCTTGCCCAGCGACTTAGTGAGCCCGATAACTCCCGCTTTGGTGGCCGAGTACGGAGTCATCCGCGGATTGCCTTCCTTGCCCGCGATAGAGGCGATATTGACGATGCGCCCGTAACCTCGGCTGCGCATGTGCGGGACAACGGCGCGGCAGAAGTTGAAGACGCCGGTCAGGTTCACGGCGATATTGCGCTGCCAGTCTTCGTCGGTCTGCTCCCAGATAGGAGCGGCGCGGCCGGCGATGCCGGCATTGTTCACCAGAATGTCGATGCGGCCCGTGCGGCGGATGGCTTCCTGGACAGCGGCCTGCGCTGAGACCGCCAGCGCAATATCCGCCTCGATGGCAAACGAACCGGCGCCTAGCGCGGCGGCCACCTGTTCGGCGCCGGCGAGGTCGAGATCTACCACTGCAATGGTGGCGCCAGCCGCTGCCAACCGCTGCGCGATGGCCTCGCCGATTCCTGTGGCGGCGCCGGTGACGATGGCCGTCTGGCCGGTCAAATCGAATGGAGGTGAACTGCTGTTATCGCCGTGATGCATCCTCTTGGAGTATATTCGACAAACGGCGCCGATGGATGATCATGTCGGTTCCGTCGCAACGGCGAGAGCCGTCTCGATCGGCTGCCGGCAGAGCTACCGATACTGAACCTCGCGCAGCCGCCGTTCGAGAAACCGTCGCTCGCTGCCGTTGGTGACCAGCGCCAGCGCCCGCGTGTAGCTTTCTGCCGCCGCTACGGAGGAACCGGCGCGGCGCAGCAGGTCGGCGCGCGCGGCATGCAACAAATGATAGCCGTCCAGATCGCCGCTGGCGGCTAGCGAATCGACGATCGCCAGCGCCGGTTGAGGGCCCTCCACCATGGCGACCGCCACTGCCCGGTTCAGCGACACGATCGGCGAGGGCTGCACGCGCTCCAGAACGTCGTAGAGGCGCAAGATCTGAGGCCAATCCGTGTCCTCGGCGCGCGCCGCCTGACAGTGCAGGGCGGCAATCGCCGCCTGCAGCGCGAACGGACCGGGCCCGCCGCGCAAGGCCTCCACCACCAGAGGCAGCGCCTCGGCGATCTGGGCTTGATCCCAACGGCTGCGATCCTGTTCTTCGAGAATCACCAGGTCGCCCGCTTCATCCAGACGGGCATCGCGCCGCGCATCTTGAAGCAGCATGAGGGCGACCAGAGCGGTGGCCTCGCCCGGCGGCTGCTGCCCCATCAACATGCTGACCAGGCGCCCCAGGCGGATGGCCTCCGCGCAGAGATCCGTCCTCACCAGCGGCCCCTCCCGCGTGGCCGCATAGCCTTCGTTGAAGACCAGGTAGATCACGGCCAGCACGGCGTCGAGGCGTTCCGACATCTCGCTTGTCCCGGGCACGATATACGGAATGCCGGCGTCGCGAATCTTGCGTTTGGCGCGTACCAGTCTCTGCGCCATGGTGGTTGGAGGCACCAGAAAAGCCCGTGCGATTTCCTCGGTTTCCAGGCCGCACAGCGTGCGGAGAGTCAACGCTACTTGCGCCTCCAACGCCAGCGCGGGGTGGCAGCAGGTGAAGATCAGCCGAAGGCGCTCATCGGGAATTTCGCCGGCGTCGAGAGCCGCATCATAATCGGGCTCTTCGGCAATGGGGACTAAGCCGCTGGTCGCGTATGCCGCCAGCTTTTCCTCAGACCGCACGCGGCTGCGGATGCGGTCGATGGCCTTGTGCCGCGCCGTCTGAATGATCCAGGCGCGCGGGAATTCAGGGACTCCCGAGGCCAGCCACTGGTCGACGGCGGCCGTAAAGGCCTCTTGCGCCGACTCTTCCGCCAGGTCGAAATCGCCCACCAGCCCGATCAGGGTGGCGACAATCCGGCCCCAATCCGAGCGGTAGAGCGCTTCAACAGCCCTTGCGGCGTCTGCGTACATAACCGATTGTAAATATTTTTCTACCGGAGTGTCGATTCTGACGCCGGTCGTTCGACTTACCGGTGGAGGCGCGCAATGAAATACATGTTATTGATTTACCTGGACGAGCAGGCCCCCGTGGACGAGGCCGAACGGCAGCACTGTTACGAGGAGTCGACGCAACTCGCGCACGAGCTGAAGGCGAAGGGGCAGTTCCTGGCCAGCTCGCCGCTGCAGCCTACTTCGACGGCGACCTGTGTCAGGGTGCGTGACGGCAAACGGCTGGTGACCGACGGTCCGTTCGCGGAGACGCGCGAGCAACTCGGCGGCTACTTCCTGGTGGACGCCAAGGATCTGGACGGCGCGATCGGCATCGCCGGGCGCATTCCGGGGGCACGCGCGGGCGCGGTCGAGATCCGTCCGCTGATTGAAATTCCGGGATTGCCGACCTAAAGGATTCACCACCAACTTATCGGGTCCAGCTTAGGAGAATCTGCAATGACAAAGACCACGATGGAACGACAGGGCGCCGGATCGCCAGAGAACAGACCGGTCATGAACCGCGCACTGTGGATCGTACAGTGGCTGCTCGCCGTGCTCTTTCTGTTCGCCGGTGGAATGAAACTGGCGCTGCCGATCGAAGCGATGACCAGGCAGATGCCGCTGCCGGGCCTGTTCCTGCGATTCATCGGCGTGTGCGAGATGCTCGGCGCCATCGGCCTGCTCCTGCCCGGGCTTCTGCGCATTCGGCGAAGTCTGACTCCGCTGGCCGCCGGCGGACTGGTGGTCATCATGATCGGCGCGACGGTGGTCATGCTGCTGATCGGCGGCGTCGCGGCTGCGCTGATGCCACTGGTGGTAGGGCTGCTCGCGGCGTTTGTCGTCTATGGCCGCAGGGCGTGGACGCGGAAAGGGAACTTCATCCGCGGGGTCGATCTGGCGGCCTAAACAATTCTAACCAACTAATCAAAAAGGAGAGCGATATGCAATTGAATTCTTATCTCAATTTCAACGGCCAATGCGCCGCGGCGTTTCAGTTCTATGAGCGTTGTCTCGGCGGCAAGATTCAGATGATAATGACGCACGGCGAGTCACCCATGGCAGAGCGGGTGTCGCCTGAATGGCGAGACAAGATCTTGCATGTCACTCTGGCTGTGGGTAACGGCCTCTTGATGGGGTGTGACGCGCCGCCTCCGCACTATGAAAAGCCGCAAGGCTTCTTCGTGCAAATGGGCATTGAAGATCCGGCTGACGCAGACCGGCTGTTCCAGGCCTTGTCCGAGAACGGTACAGTTCGGATGCCGCTGCAACAGACCTTCTGGGCGGAGCGTTTCGGTATGCTGATAGATCAATTCGGTACGCCGTGGATGATCAACTGCGGTCAACCTGCTAAGGAGCAATAGATGAGCGGAGTAAGAGTTTTGGTAGGTACGCGGAAGGGCGCCTTCATCCTTACGTCGGACGGTAAGCGCGAACACTGGGAGGTTGCCGGTCCCCAGTTCGGAGGCTGGGAGATGTATCACCTGAAGGGGTCGCCCGCGGACCCGAACCGGCTTTATGCGTCTCAGTCGACAGGCTGGTTCGGACAGATGATCCAGCGCTCCAACGATGCCGGCAAGACCTGGGAGCCGGTGGGCAATAAGTTCGTGTACGACGGCGTGCCCGGTACGCACCAGTGGTACGACGGCACGCCTCATCCCTGGGAGTTCAAGCGAGTGTGGCATCTGGAACCATCGCTGACCGATCCGGATACTGTCTACGCCGGGGTGGAGGACGCCGCGTTGTTCCGCTCGAGCGACGGCGGCCAGACGTGGCAGGAACTCCCCGGACTGCGCGGCCACGGCACCGGGCTCCGCTGGCAGCCAGGCGCCGGCGGGTTGTGCCTGCACACTATTCTTCTCGATCCCAGCGATCCGCAGCGGATCTTCATCGCCATCTCGGCTGCAGGCGCGTTCCGGAGCGACGATGGCGGCGAGACTTGGCGGGCGATCAACCGCGGACTGAGGTCCGAACACATTCCCGACCCGGACGCCGAGGTGGGCCACTGCGTGCACCACGTCGCGATGCACCAATCGCGCCCGGGCGTGCTGTTCATGCAGAAGCACTGGGACGTGATGCGCAGCGACGATGCCGGCGATTCGTGGCGTGAGGTGAGCGGGAACCTGCCCACCGACTTCGGGTTCGCGCTCGACGTACACGCGCACGAGCCGGACACCATCTATGTCGTCCCGATCAAGAGCGATTCGGAGCACTACCCGCCGGAGGGAAAGCTGCGCGTATACCGCAGCCGGACGGGCGGGAATGAGTGGGAGCCGCTCACCCAAGGCCTGCCGCAAAGCGACTGCTACGTCAACGTGCTACGCGATGCCATGGCCGTCGACTCACTCGATGCATGCGGCGTGTATTTCGGAACCACCGGCGGCCAGGTCTATGCGTCGCGCGATGCCGGAGACCACTGGGCCCCGATTGTTCGCGATCTTCCGGCCGTGCTTTCCGTGGAGGTCCAGACGCTGCCATGATCCGCGTGGTGCTGCCGGCGCATCTGCGGACGCTGGCGCGCGCCGGCGGCGAGGTGGAGGTCGAAGTCGATGGCGTGGCGACGCAGCGCTCGTTACTCGACGCGCTGGAGGCCCGCTATCCGATGCTGCGCGGGACAATCCGCGACCACGTAACCCAGCAGCGCCGGCCATTCGTAAGGTTTTTCGCCTGCGGCGAGGATCTGTCCCATGAGTCGCCCGACGCCCCGCTGCCCGAAGCGGTGGCGTCGGGCGCAGAGCCTTTTCTGCTGGTGGGGGCTATTGCGGGCGGCTAGCGGCTTCTCGCGAAGAGTCGCCGTCGAGTTACGTCGAGTGATTACTCCAAGACGACAGTTAGATTAGCGTCCTATGGTCACTTCCGGAAAGTGCATGACAGACGGCCTTGCCATGATATTCTATTCGGAATGACAAGGCTGCCCGGCGCGGTGCTTCGATTCCTACTGGCCGCGGGAGCCGGTGTTGCGCCGGCGCAGAGTAGCTCCCCACCGGCAAATCCAACGGCCGACGGCGGCGCCATGCCCTGTACGCCGCAGAAGCCTGTAGATGTCCTCACGCACCGTAACAATAACTTCCGAACCGGCGCAAATCTCGACGAATCCTGTCTTACTCCCGATAACGTGAACGCGAAGACATTCGGCAAGCTATTCACGCTTAGCGTGAGAGGGCAGATCTATGCGCAGCCGCTGGTCGTTACGAACATCGCAATTCAGGGGCAGACCCGCAATGCGCTGTACGTAGCCACTATGGAGAATTGGGTGTATGCCTTCGATGCGGAAGGACGGGTGGATTCGATTGGGAACCGCAGCCCGCTTTGGGAAAAGTCCCTGGGGCCGGCGCTACCGGTCAACCGGATTCCGCGCGACATCGGGGCGGCTCTGGGAAAGTTCAATATTGAGCCCCTGGTTGGAATCACCAGCACTCCTGTAATCGATCGGGAGACAAGCACGATCTTTCTCGTCGCTAAGATAGCCAAAATCGCAAAACCGGACGTGAACTGCGATAACCAGGTGTCTACACCGGAATGTCCCGTAGCGAACACAATCTTCGCGCTCGACTTACTCACCGGTGACGTGCGGGACTCACAGGAGATTCGCCTGCCGCCGCCGGAACTGACCCAGATAGACCACGATTGCGGCGCCTTAGACGGCAGAAAGACCAGCGCGTTGGACGCCGCACGCATCAACTTGCAGCGCGCAGCCTTGCTGTTCAACGGAGGACGCATCTATCTTGGGTTCGGCTCCCATCAGGACGCGCCGTGCCCAATGTACCATGGCATGCTGATCGCATTCGATTTTGATAAGACGACCTATAAGCTGAGCCAGTCCGGCGAACCGTTTATGGTTTCCAGGATCGGCGAAACCGATACCGGCATTGACTTAGACAAGACGAAACTGGGAAAGGGCGGCATCTGGCAGGCTGGGAACGGTCCCGCTGCCGACGAAAACGGCAATGTCTATGTTATGACCGGCAACGGCGCCTTTGAGCAAGGCAAACAGTTTGGCAGTAACCTGGTCAAGTTCAGTCCCGATCTGAAGAAGGTCGAATGGTTCGCTCCGGCGAACGTCGACCTGCTGAACGCGGACGCTCTCGATATCGATCTGGGCTCTTCCGGGCCGGTGCTGCTGCCGGGCAGCGATGAAGCGATCGGCGGCGGGAAGCAGGGCAGGCTGTACCTGGTAAAACGCTCGGCGCCCGGCGGCTTGCAACGCCGCGGCTGGCCGCACGATCATACGGGTCCGCCCATCCAATACTTCTGGGCCGCCCACCGGTGGCAGCCGGAATTCTTGTATGGGTGGTTTCCGATCAGTTTGTTTGCTTTTGCGACCGGATATCATCACATTCATGGAGCACCCGCGTTTTGGGGTGAACCTGACGCGCAGGGAGTGCTACAGCGTGGGGCACTCTATGTCTGGCCGGAGCGGGACCATGTCAAAGCCTTCGCCTACAAGAAAGCATTCCCGGACAAGGACGGCAAGTTCGCGTCTAAGCCTACAGCCAGTGGTCCAAAGGCTGGACTTGGAATGCCCGGCGGCTTCCTGTCGATTTCGGCGCACCGGATGGAGAACGGAGTTCTGTGGGCCGCGCTGCCAATGCATGACGATGCGTGGATCGATATCGTGCGCGGAGCGCTGCGGGCCTTCAAGATTACGCCGGACGGGACAACACTTACGCCGCTGTGGACGTCTTACTGCGCCGAGCCGGAGGATAGGTTCAATTTTGCAAAATACGCTCCACCCACTGTGGCCAACGGCAAAGTCTATTTGGCGACGTTTTCCGGCTTTGTGAACGTCTATGGGCTGCGGACAGCGGACTCGTCCCGTAATGCCGGCGCCAACCAGCCCGACTGTAAAGTGTCGGACTTCATGATGGAGCCAAACTATAAGAAGACAAAGAAAGCGGCGCAGGGTCACGTGCATTAGCGAAGCGATTTCAGCGGTTGTTCCCCAGACCTCGCAACTTGGGCGATTACCAGCCGCATTCCGCCTCCCCGCATGATACGTTGAAGAACTATATGCCCAGACAGCTTGTTGAGTGTGTGCCCAATTTTTCCGAAGGCCGCGACGCCGCCAAGATCGATGCCATCGTCGCCAGCGTCCTGGCCGTGCCTGAAGTGGCTCTGCTCGACCGCGAATCGGACGCCGATCACAACCGCAGCGTTCTCACCTTCGTGGGTCCGCCCGCGGCCGTCGCCGAGGCCGCTTTTCGCTCCGTCGAAACCGCCGTTTCGCTCATCGATCTCACCACGCACCAGGGCGCGCACCCTCGCATCGGCGCCGCTGACGTAGTGCCGTTCATCCCCATCGAGGGCGTGACGCTGGAGGACTGCGTAAAGCTCGCTGAGCGCCTCGGCAACCAGATTTGGAACAAGCTGAAGGTTCCGGTTTATCACTACGAAGCGGCGGCCAAGCGGCCCGAACGCGTGAACCTGGAAAACATCCGCCGCGGCCAGTTTGAGGCGCTCCTCAAAGAGATGGGAACCGTCCCCGGGCGTCAGCCGGATTGCGGTGACGCCGTCTGCCATCCCACGGCGGGCGCAATTGTGGTGGGCGCGCGCAAATTCCTGATCGCCTACAACGTCAACCTCGGAACACCGGATGTCGCCATCGCCAAAAAGATCGCCAAGACGATTCGCTTCTCTTCGGGAGGGTTCCGCTTCGTCAAATCCATGGGTGTCACGCTGGCATCGCGAAATCTGGCCCAGGTCTCCATCAACCTGACCGATTTCGAGCAGACCCCCATGCATCTGGTTTACGAGACCGTGCGCCGCGAGGCGGAGCGTTACGGCGTACCGGTCGTGGGTAGTGAGATCGTCGGCCTGATTCCCAAGAAGGCCATCGAAATGTCCGCGGAGTACTTCCTGCGCTTCGAAAATTTCCGGCCAGAGCTGGTGCTGGAAAACCGCATCGCCGACGCCATGGGTTTGCCGAAGACATCGCGCGGCGGACTGCCCGAGTTCTTGGATGCCCTGGCCGCTCCCACGGCGACGCCCGGCGGCGGCAGCGCCTCGGCGGCCGCGGCCGCCATGGGGGCGGCGCTGGGTTCGATGGTGACGCGCTTAGCCAAACAGGACAGCGATTCATTTGAGGAGGACCGGCGCTTCTTCACTGAGGCAGTGGAGTTGGACGCGGAGGCTTTTCAGAAGGTGATGGCCGCCTACAAGCGCCCAAAAGAGGAGCGCGCGCCCTTCGTGGAAGAAGCGCTGCACGGCGCCGCCGAAGTGCCTTTGCAAGTGCTGGAACGGGCCGCCGCGATGTTGACGCGTTTGGAGCGTCTGGAGATTCCGGCTAAGTTCGGATCCGATCTGGCGGTGGCCAAAGCTCTCACGGCCGCAGCCAAAGCGGGCGTCTTAGAGAACGTCCGAATCAATCTTGACTCCATCAAGGACCAAGCTTTTCAAGCGTCTGTGCAGTCACGCCTGGCTGCGGTCGCCATGTAATCGGAGAGTCGAATAGTTATGCGCGCCCGTAACAGACGCGCGCCTCACTGCACCGTCCAATCGATCACGATTATCGGGCAGGCCCGCGCGTCGTTACGCAGCACTATCCGATTGAAGTCGTTGACGCGGCTTGGCGCCTCAAGCACTACCAATTCTGCGGTACGCACCGGGTCAAATTGAAAATTCACCGAATTCCAGCCGGTTGATTTCGACGCCGGCTCCTTACGTCCCCGCTCGGCAGTGTTCCCGGTGTAGACGGCGAGTCCGTCACGGGTGAATTCCGCGGGCCAGACACGAAACACAGCCGGCACGCCGGAAAGAGATCCGCTCAATGAGCCTATGGTTGCGTGCGTCCCTTCAATCTCCACCACTCCGTGCCGGCCCAGTTCTCCCGTCCAGATTAGACGGCCCGATCGGGGTCCGGAATAGGGTTTTGAAGCCGGCTTAGGGGCCGCCCGCGTCGGGGAAAGAAAGTCAGGCAATACCGGTTCTCCCACCGCAACGGCCGGGGCTGGCGGAGGCGCGAGCGGGAGGGGAACTGCAGGAGGAGGGGTGTTCTGTCGAGGCAGTGACAGTCGAAATTCCCTCTTAGCCGCGTATGCCGTCCCCAGAGGCGTTGTCTCTTTCGGTAGCTCAACCTGCTGACGGTTGCGCTCGCTTTTTTGAACTTCGTCTCGAACTTGCGCTGGGGGAATCACCAAGGCCTCGCGCAGATTCGGAGGCGCCGCAGTATTCAAGTCACCTGCGCCCTTCGCGCCGGGTGGAACTTCCGCTGCCGGCAGGGGCGACCGCGGCTCGGGAGGGCCCACAAATTCGAGGGATTCCTCGGCCGCGCCTGCGCCGGGCTGACGCCGCTCGACGCGCAACCGCACGGTGATATGGCCGCTGCTTTGTGTGTAGGTGAGGCTGCTCGATCGGAGCTGATTCGCATCGAGCGGAATGGTTACCGCGGACTCCCCGTCGCGAATTTGCAGGTCCGCCGACGCGCCATCCAATACGGGTAAAGAGCGGTGATTCCATTCGATGCGAACCTGCCCCGGCGCAATCGCGTATGCCGCCAATGCGAGATTGCGCGGGGGGCGAGACCAGTAGTAGATCGCGCACGCGGCAGTTCCCAGCGCCGCAGCCGCGACAATGGCGCGCCGCATATGATGTCTGCGCCGCGGGAACGGCCCCTGAGGTACGCCGTTCCGATGGACGCCCTTCACCATCGCCTGTTCCGAAACAATTACTAATGCCGCCTCGCGTTCAGCGGGAATCGCCAGGGCCGTCGAGGCTTCAGCGTCCGCATCCGGCTCGGATTCCACCGGTTCGCCGGCTTGGCGTCCCAGTGGCTCTATCGTGAACTCGCGCGGCGCCGATGGCAGAATATCACCAGTCGTCTCGCGCAGGTAAAGCGCCGCCGACGATGCTCCCCGGTGCGTCGGCTTCAGCACCAGCCCGATGGTCTTCTTCATGGCTAGGAACTGGTCGAATAGATCACGGTCGCTCGCGTCCAGATCCAAGCCCCTTCGAGTGTGCGCGCGGTACCACCCAACCGGCTGAAGCCCGGCCGGTGGTTCCAATAACCGGGCTAGCCTTTCGCGATCGTTGCCGGAGAGCACGAATCCCGGTCCAAGGGCATGTTCGCAGGGCAACTCCGCGGAAGCGAGTACGCTCAGGCGGTTTCCGTCCCGAATGCCGTACAACACGCCGCCCACCTCCAGGCCGCCGTGTCCGAACGCCATGAAACCATCCACCGCCAGCCGTCGCACCTCCTCCACCACCGCCAGCGAATATTCGACGGTCGCGCCGTTCGCCGCCTCCCAGACAGCCATGGCTGTGGTGTTGGTTGATAACATACAAACGGTTGGACAACTGTACGTCCCACTCCAGCTTAATTGGGAAAGCCCCCTTTGGAATTACCGATAATTCGCATATTTGGGCGGTTTCGTACAGCAGAGGGAATGAACGCTGGTGTATAAGCAGACATATGCGCCGCGGGCTTCCGGTTTACGTCCTTCTTTATCCTCTCTGGTTCGTTTCAGCACAGGCGCCGCAAGATGCGACTCAACCGTCGGTGGTCACTGTCAGTATTGGGACCGTGGAAGGTGACGGCGCGATCAACAGCATTCGCATGCGGCGCGCGCATGAACCGGTAGTGCGGGTCGTCGGTTCCGGAGGCGAACCGCTCTCCGGAGCTACAGTCACTTTTCTGCTGCCTGCTTCAGGTCCTAGCGGGTCTTTTCTGGACGGCGGTCTGAGTTTGACTACTCAGACAGATAGCCAAGGCAAGGCGGTGGGCCGCGGTCTGCGTCCGAACTCGATTGCGGGACAGTTCCGCATCCGCGTTACCGCATTGTGGCACGGCTCCCAGGGCGCCGCCACGCTGGTTCAGACGAATGCCGAACCTGTGACCAAGTCATCTCACTCGAAAACCATTGTGATCGTCGCCATCATTGCGGGCGCCGCTGCCGGCGGCATCGCCATTGCGGCGCGCGGCAAATCCAACCCGGCCGATAACGCCGCCACCACCAGCGCGGCGGGTGGTTCCATCTCGCCGGGAACGCCATCGTTCGGCCCGCCGCACTGAGCCTGCAAGTGTGACGAGACTAAATATGCAGCTCAGGCATCTTCGCGTTCTGTCCTATATACCTCTTCACGCCGCGCGGTTAACGACCGTGGACGGCTTGCATGAAACCATATTCCGGATCATAGCGGATATGCGTGCGAGCGCGACTCCTCTCAGGGATCATCCAGTGGATCTCGATGGCTGCGTCGCCGCAATGGCGGCCTCATCGGCGGTGCAAGAGTGAAGGCCGCATTGACAATCGGATGGCTGCTCGCCCTATCGGGACTCGCGCAATCCAAAGTGCAAGTGGACACCACTTCACTGCCCGACGGCGCCGTCGGCGTCGCATATAGCCAGACATTGTCGGCTAGCGGCGGACCATCTCCGTTCACGTGGTCGCTCACCAAGGGGCCGCTGCCGGCGGGTCTGAGTCTCAATGCCAACGGCGCCATCACCGGCACGCCGACAGCCACGGGCAATAGCACATTCACTGTTCAGGCTAAGGACGCCACAGGCGGCGCGGCCACTCAACCGCTGACGATCGGCGTCGATCCGGCGGTCGCGATTACTACTTCATCGCTGCCGGTCGCTGTTGCCGGTGTGACATACTCTCAGACACTGGCCACATCCGGAGGGACGCCTCCGTTCCAGTGGACAGTAACATCTGGATCTCTGCCCGCTGGAATAAGCCTGAGTTCCGGCGGCTCTCTCACAGGCACTCCATCGGCGGCGGGAGACCCCACGTTTTCCGTCCAGGTAAAGGATGCAAATGGGTCGGTCGACACCACGTCTCTCTCTCTAATAGTGGCGCCGCCCGTCGCCATTACCACGAGTTCTCTGCCCGGTGGCACGGTGGGGCAGGCGTATTCGCAGACGCTTTCCGCGTCCGGTGGCAACGGCAGTTATACGTGGAGCGTTACTGTGGGCGCGCTACCGGCGGGGCTCACACTATCGAGCGGCGGCGTGATTAGCGGGACACCCTCGGCGGCAGCTTCCTCGAATTTCACGGTGAAGGCGGCAAGCGCAGGCTCCAGCGCAACCAAAGCCCTAAGCATCACGATCAACCCTGCTCCGACGGTCACTACTACGTCCTTGCCAAATGGCACTGTCGGAACCTCGTATCAGCAGACTCTGTCAGCTAGCGGCGGAACACCACCAATTAGCTGGGCTGTGACCGCTGGCGCGCTGCCGGCGGGGCTGTCGCTCAGCGCCTCGGGCAGCATCACCGGGACACCCTCGGCTCCAGGAACGTCGAGCTTTACGGTGCAAGTGACCGACAGCGCCGGCGCCAAAGCAACCAAGGCGCTCAGCATCGTGATTGCGCCGCCGCCACTGACAATTACTACCTCATTCCTGCCCGGCGGGACTGCAGGAACGGCATATCAGCAGACGCTGGCCGCAAGCGGCGGAACAGGAGGATATAGCTGGACTGTGACTGCGGGTGCATTACCGGCCAACTTGTCACTCAGTACCGGAGGCAGCATCACTGGCACGCCCTCGGCAGCCGGAACGTCGAACTTCACAGTGCAGGTAGCTGACAGTTCGGGCGACAAAGCAACCATGCCGCTGAGCATCGTGATTGCGCCGGCTCCACTGACAATTACCACTTCATCATTGCCCGGTGGGACTGTAGGAACGGCGTATCAACAGACTCTGACAGCCAGCGGCGGCACGGGAGGAAATAGCTGGACTGTGACTGCAGGTGCGCTGCCGGCAAACTTGTCGCTCAGTACCGGAGGCAGCATCACCGGTACGCCCTCGGCAGCCGGAACATCGAACTTCACGGCGCAAGTGACCGATAGCGCGGGCGCTAAAGCAAGCACGCCGCTGAGCATTGTGATTGCGCCGCCGCAGCTAATAATCACTACTACATCATTGCCCGGGGGGACTGTCGGAACGGCGTATCAGCAGACTCTGACGGCCAGCGGCGGCACGGGAGGAAATAGCTGGACTGTGACTGCAGGTGCGCTGCCGGCAAACTTGTCACTCAGTACCGGAGGCAGCATCACCGGGACGCCCTCGGCAGCCGGAACATCGAACTTCACGGCGCAAGTGACCGATAGCGCGGGCGCTAAAGCAAGCACGCCGCTGAGCATTGTGATTGCGCCGCCGCAGCTAATAATCACCACGTCATCATTGCCCGGCGGGACTGTGGGAGCGGCGTATCAGCAGACTCTGACAGCCAGCGGCGGAACAGGTGGATATAGCTGGACCGTGACTGCTGGTGCGCTGCCGGCAAATTTGTCACTCAGTACCGGAGGCAGCATTACCGGCACGCCCTCGGCAGCCGGAACGTCAAACTTCACGGCGCAAGTGACCGACAGCTCGGGCACTAGAGCAACCATGCCGCTGAGCATCGTGATCGCGCCGCCGCAGCTGACAATTACCACATCATCATTGCCCGGGGGGACTGTGGGAGCCGCGTATCAGCAGGCTCTGACAGCCAGCGGCGGAACAGGTGGATATAGCTGGACTGTGACTGCTGGCGCGCTGCCGGCAAACTTGTCACTCAGTACCGGAGGCAGCATCACCGGGACGCCCTCAGCCGCCGGAACATCGAGCTTTACGGTGCAAGTGACTGACAGCTCGGGCGCTAAAGCAACTATGCCGCTGAGCATCGTGATTGCGCCGCCGCAGCTTACAATCACTACATCATCATTGCCCGGGGGGACTGTGGGAGCGGCGTATCATCAGGCTCTGACGGCCAGCGGCGGAACAGGAGGATATAGCTGGACTGTGACTGCTGGCGCACTGCCGGCAAACTTGTCACTCAGTACCGGAGGCAGCATTACCGGCACGCCCTCGGCAGCCGGAACATCGAGCTTTACGGTGCAAGTGACTGACAGCTCGGGCGCTAAAGCAACTATGCCGCTGAGCATCGTGATCGCGCCGCCGCAGCTGACAATCACTACATCATCATTGCCCGGGGGGACTGTGGGAGCGGCGTATCAGCAGGCTCTGACAGCCAGCGGCGGAACAGGTGGATATAGCTGGACCGTGACTGCTGGCGCGCTGCCTGCAAATTTGTCACTCAGTACCGGAGGCAGCATTACCGGCACGCCCTCGGCAGCCGGATCGTCAAACTTCACGGCGCAAGTGACCGACAGCTCGGGCGCCAAAGCCACGCAAGCGCTAAGCATCGTGATTGCGCCGCCGCAACTGACAATCACCACATCATCATTGCCCAGCGGGACTGTGGGATCGGCGTATCAGCAGACTCTGACCGCCAGCGGCGGAGCAGGAGGATACAGCTGGGCAGAGACCGCAGGTACGCTGCCCGCGGGCCTGTCACTCAGCGTCACAGGCAGCATTACCGGCACGCCCTCGGCAGCCGGAACGTCGAGTTTCACGGCGCAAGTGACCGATAGCTCGGGCGCCAAAGCCACGCAATCGCTAAGCATCGTGATTGCGGCGCCGCAGCTAACAATCACCATATCATCGTTGCCCGGTGGGACTGTGGGAGCGGCTTATCAGCAGACCCTGACAGCCAGCGGCGGAGCAGGAGGGTATAGCTGGACTGTGACCGCAGGTTCGCTGCCCGCGGGCCTGTCACTCAGTGTCACAGGCAGCCTCACAGGAACTCCCTCCGCGGCCGGAACGTCGAGTTTCACGGCGCAAGTGACCGACAGCTCGGGCGCCAAAGCCACGCAAGCGCTCAGCATCTTGATTGCGGCGCCACAGCTGACAATCACCACATCATCATTGCCTAATGGGACTGTGGGAGCGGCGTATCAGCAGACTCTGACAGCCAGCGGTGGAACAGGAGGGTATAGCTGGGCTATAAGCGCGGGTTCGCTGCCGCTGGGCCTGCTGCTCAGCACCGCAGGCAGCATCACCGGGTTTCCCTCAGCCGCTGGAACATCAAACTTTACGGCGCAGGTGACCGACAGCTCGGGCGCCAAAGCAAGCACGGTTCTGAGCATCTTGATCGCGCCGCCGCAACTAACAATCATCACATCATCGTTGCCCAGTGGGACAGTGGGAGCCGTGTATCAGCAAACTCTGACAGCCAACGGCGGCACGGGAGGGTATAGCTGGGCAGTGACCGCAGGTTCGCTGCCGGCGGGCCTGTCACTCAGCGTTACAGGCAGCATCACCGGGACGCCCACGGCGGCCGGAACGTCGAGTTTCACGGCGCAAGTGACCGACAGCGCTTCGGAGAAAGCTGCCGGAGCTTTCGCGATTACCATCAATCCGGCGCTTACCGTCACAACGGCGCCGGCGCTAGCTACCGGATCCGCTGGCGCGCCCTACTCTCAAACCTTTACCGCGCAAGGCGGCGTACCGCCGTATAAATGGGCGATTTCAGGAACTCTGCCTGCCGGACTGAGTCTCGCGGCCGCCACCGGGGTGCTGAGCGGCACGCCCACGCAAGTTGGAGCCTTCTCAATCACTATACAGGTGACTGACTCGGCCGGCTCGCAAGCGAGTGGTAACTATTCGCTGCAAGTAGTGAGCGGGCTCACGGTCGCCACTCCGCCCGTACTGCCGTCCGCCACAGTGGGCGCGTCCTATAGCACAACCCTCCAGGCCTCAGGTGGATTGTCGCCTTACCAGTGGGCGGTGACGGCCGGTTCGCTGCCGGGAGGGCTGAACTTCAGCGGAGCGGGCCAAATCAGCGGGACGGCTACTTCCTCCGGCTCCTTCACCTTTACCGCGCAAGTGACCGACGCGAATTCGAACCGCGCGACCAAGCAATTCACTCTCGCCGTGGCCGCGGGAATCTCTGTAACATCCACGTCACTGCCCGCGGGCGCCACCCAGGCGCCCTATGCCCAGACTCTCACCGCGACCGGCGGTACGCCTCCCTACTCCTGGTCCGTGACTGCGGGTTCCCTGCCGAATGGCCTCTCGCTGGCGGTGTCCAGCGGCGTCCTCGCCGGGACGCCCACAGTGACCGGCAATTTCACCTTCACGGTCACTGTTACCGATGCCAACAGCGTGACGGCGCAGCAGCAGTTCACGCTTTCGATTGGCGCCGGTCTCACATTCACCACGCCGGCCTCACTCCCCAACGCCACGGCAGGCGCATCGTACAGCTTTACTATGCAGGCCTCCGGCGGGCAGGCGCCATATTCGTGGAGCATTACTCAAGGCGCCTTGCCTGACGGCCTTTCCCTAAACGCCGCCTCGGGCCTGATCGGCGGAACGCCGGGGACCCCGGGAACCTTCAACTTTACAGTCCAGGTGAGTGATGCGGCGAACATCACGGCAACCCGCGTAAGCAGCATCGTGGTCAGCCTGCCGGCCCTTCCCGCCATCTCCATCAGCGGATTCTCCGGCGCCATGCAGCCATTGCAGCAGCCGCCGGTGCAAATCACATTGTCAGACCCATTCCCGTCGCCGATCACCGGAACGGTGAGCCTGTCGTTTGCTCCCGGCGGACCGAATCCGCTGGATGATCCTTCGATACAGTTCTCGACAGGCGGCCGGACCGCCACATTCACCATTCCAGCAAACGCCACGCAAGCGACCTTTGGCGCTTCCCAGCTTGCGGTGCAGACGGGCAGCGTCGCCGGAACGATTACGTTAAACATCGTTTCCCTTCAGGCTGGGGGCTCATCCTTGCCAGTCCCCAATGGTTTGTTACAAACCGTACAAATAAACCCTGCCCCGCCGGTCATCGGGACCATCGCGTTAGTTCCGACCACCGGAGGAGTCCAGGTACAGATCACGGCCGTGACTGACACGCGCGAATTGACGCAAGTGAGCTTGGCCTTCCAACCAGCGTCCGGGACTACTTTGCAAACATCGCAGATAACCGTTCCGCTTACCGCCGCGGCGAACGCCTGGTTTCAAAGCTCACCCGCGGCGCCATTTGGCGGGCAGTTCAGCTTGACGCTGCCATTCACGTTCACCGGAAGTGTCTCACTCAGCTCTGTCTCGGCGGTGTTGACGAACACAGTGGGAGATTCCACCGCGGCAGCGGCCAACAATTAGACCGCCCAGCGGACCTTCCTATGAAAATTTTCCTGCACTAAGCCTCTCGTCCGTCAAGAAGCCGACCTTGATGCTCTTACTGTGTAGGAACGCCGCGCTAATCTCTGCGTCTCAGCGTCGAAATCGATTTCTCGAATCTCCTCCCATCTCAGAACCTGTGTCATCATTGGTGAACCGTGCAGGCCGCTAACTCCGAACAAGCCAGTCTTCGCAAAGAGCTCGGCCTCCGCGACCTCGTCTTCGCCCAGATTCTATGCGTAGTCGGCTCCGCCTGGGTCGGCATCGCCGCCAAGCTCGGAAACTCCGAGGCCGTCTTCTGGCTGGTCGCCATCGCGCTTTTTTATCTGCCGCTGGCCGCGGTCGTGATCTATCTCAACCGCCTGATGCCGCTCGAAGGCGGACTCTATCAATGGGCCAAAGAGGGCTTCGGCGAAATGGCCGGCTTCCTCACCGCGTGGAACCTGTGGGTTTACGCCATTGTCAGCACCGCCTCCATCGTCTTCGTCATCCCCACCGACATCTCTTACATGGCCGGCCCATCCGGGGCCTGGCTCCCCGCCAGCAAACTGGCCACGCTCGCGCTCACCGGCGCGGTGATGGCGGCCATCGCGTGGGTGGCCGTTCGCGGACTCGATATCGGCAAGTGGCTGCACAACATCGGCAGCATGCTCATACTGCTGGCCTACGCGATTCTGCTCGCTCTGCCGCTTTGGGCGCTGTGGCGCGGCCGCATCGCCGCCTACACGCCTTTCCCCTGGCAAGTGCCCAAGCTCGATTGGTTCGGCGTCGCCATCTTCGGCCAGATCACCGTCGGCGGGCTCAGCGGCTTTGAGTACGTCGCCATCCTCGCCGGCGAATGCCGCGGCGCATCGCGCACCATAGGTCAATCCGTGGTCATCTCCGCGCCCATCATCGCGCTCATGTTCATTCTCGGAACCAGTTCCGTGCTCACCTTCGTCGGGCATCAACCCATCAACGTCATCGGGCCCATCCCGCAGACCCTGCGCGCGGCCGCGGGAAATTCGGGCGCGGCGGCATCGGCCGTGCCCTTCGCCATCGCGCTGCTGATTGCCCGCGCCATCGCCGCCGCCAGCCTGCTGCTCACCGGCCTCACGCGCCTGCCCATGACCGCCGGATGGGACCATCTCGCGCCGCGTTGGTTCGCGCGCCTGCATCCGAAATGGCGTACGCCCGTGAATTCCATCCTGTTTGTGACGGCTATGGTGATGGCGGTCATTCTCCTAAGTATGTTAGGAGTGCGCGAGCAGGAGGCCAGCCAGTTGCTGCTCAACGCGTCCACCGTGCACTATGCCATCGCCTACGTGGCGCTGTTCGCGCTGCCCGTCTTCGGAAGCCGGAGGCTCCGTTCGGCGCTGCCCCGCTGGTTGAAAGCCGTCGCATTGGCGGGCATGGCCGCGAGCGCAGTAGCCTTGCTGATCTCCGTCTATCCCATCGTCGACGTGGTCAGCCGCGTCTCTTACGCCGCCAAAATTTCGGGCGTCGTAGTGTTGACGAACATCGCCGGCGTGGCCCTCTACCGCGCGGGTAAGCGCCGCTCGCTTAGCTCGGCATAGCTCTGCGGGCGACGCACGGTATGATTGACTGAAATGTCCACTGCGACTGCCATTCGCGCTCCCCGTGGGAGCGAAATCACCTGCAAGGGCTGGCATCAGGAAGCCGCCCTGCGCATGATCCACAACAACCTCGATCCCGAAGTTGCCGAGAATCCCGATCAGCTTATAGTCTACGGCGGCACCGGCCGTGCGGCGCGAAGCTGGGAATGCTTCCACGCCATCGTGCGCGCGCTGCGGTCGCTCGAAAACGACGAAACTCTCATCGTGCAATCGGGCAAGCCAGTCGGCGTCTTCCGCACCATTCCCGAAGCCCCGCGCGTGCTCATCGCCAACTCGAACCTGGTGGGCCACTGGTCCAATTGGGAGGAATTCAACCGCCTCGAGCGCATGGGCCTCACCATGTTCGGGCAGATGACGGCTGGCTCGTGGATCTATATCGGCAGCCAAGGCATCGTGCAGGGAACCTACGAGACATTCGCCGCGCTCGCGCGCAAAAACTTCGGCGGATCGCTTGCGGGCAAGCTCGTGGTCTCCGGTGGAATGGGCGGCATGGGCGGTGCGCAGCCGCTGGCCGCCACCATGAACGGCGCGTGCTTCCTCGGCATCGATGTGGACCCCAAACGTATCGAGCGTCGACTCGAAACCGGCTACTGCGACCGCATCGCATGGAATCTGGATGAAGCCCTCGGCACGCTTAACGACGCAATCTCAAACGGCGCCGCGATCTCCGTGGGCCTGGTTGGAAACTGCGCCGACGTGCTGCCCGAACTGGTGCGCCGCGGCTTTGTCCCCGACGTGCTCACCGATCAGACCAGCGCGCACGATCCGCTAAACGGCTACGTGCCCAACGGCATGTCGCTCGACCAGGCGCGGGAGCTGCGCTCCAGCGATCCGGCCGAGTATATCAAGCGCTCCATCGCCGCCATGGGCGTGCACGTGGAGGCGATGCTGGCGTTGCGCAAGAGCGGCGCCATCACCTTCGACTACGGCAACAACATCCGCGCGCAAGCGCAGAAAGCCGGCGTCGCCAACGCTTTCGATATTCCCGGCTTCGTGCCCGAATACATCCGTCCGCTGTTCTGCGAGGGCCGCGGCCCGTTCCGCTGGGTGGCGCTTTCGGGCGATCCCGAAGACATCTACCGCACCGATCGCCTGGCGCTCGAGCTCTTCCCGAACAATGAGACTCTGGCGCGATGGATCGCGTTGGCGCGGAAGCATATCCACTTTCAGGGCCTGCCTGCGCGCATCTGCTGGCTGGGCTACGGCGAGCGCGCCGAGTTCGGAGTCGCCATGAACCACCTGGTGCGCAGCGGCGAATTGAAGGCGCCGATCGTGATCGGTCGCGATCATCTGGATACCGGCTCCGTCGCGTCGCCTTTCCGCGAAACCGAGGCCATGCGCGACGGCTCCGACGCTATCGCCGATTGGCCTCTGCTCAACGCGCTGGTCAATACCGCGGCCGGCGCCTCGTGGGTCTCCATTCACAACGGCGGCGGCGTGGGCATCGGCTACGCGCAGCACGCCGGCATGGTCGTGGTGGCCGATGGAACCGAAGAGAGCGAGCGCCGCCTGCAGCGCGTGCTCACCACCGACCCGGGCATAGGCGTCATCCGCCACGCCGACGCAGGATACGAAGAAGCCATCGCCTTCGCCAAAGAGCACGGCCTGCAGCGCCCCATGGAAACCCGTTGAGCCAGGATCCTGCCCCACAGGCCAGTCACTTTGCCGCCTCCTAAGGAACTCCCGCTGCGAACCCTTCAATTCAGCCAGCTACGCGGCAGGTTTTTCTTCGATCGGTACGAGTTTGTAGCCGAGCTGCTGTGCCTGCCGTTTGATTTTGGCTTCGAACCGTTTCC
>JBEKNN010000045.1:0-40834 GCA_049522755.1 Bryobacteraceae bacterium
CACCGGTTAGTGCTGATTAGAATGACAGTATATGCTTGGGTAAGCAATCACGGTACGTCCTAAGTACGTTTAGTACTCACGGTAAAACTTGCGTTAGCTTTGCCAAAAGGCGCATACTATTACTACGGATGTCACGAACATTTCTTATTCTTCCCGGAGTTGCGGCGTTTCTGGCTGGCATAGCAGCTGGCGTGCTAAGCGCCGGGCGCCGTGAAGGTAGCGGCCTCGATCCGGCAATAACCGAAGAGATCAAGCGCGCCTTAGCGAATCTGGAAATCAGAATCGCCTCGCAAGAAACCGCCAGTACTGGCCGCTTCGCGCAAATGGAAGTCCGGCTGGACGAGCATGCCGCCAAACTGGCGGATATGCCATCCACGTCACAGATTGTCTCGGCCATGGAGAAATTGCTCGCGAAGACCATGTCGTCGCTGGACGACCGCCTCACTTCGCAAGCGCGTTCCATCGATACCTTGAAGACTACGGTTTCACAAACCGACAGTCTGCTCGAGCGCGTGTTAGAATCGCTCGATTCCCTGCAGAGCGTTACCGATCCGGCAGAGTTCGCAGAGGACGCGCTACTCCAACAGCTGCCGGTATAGGGCTGTCGAGGTTCACGTTCGGTTGCAAGCCCGGGGTAGGAGATCGCAGAAAACCGGATTCACCGAATGGCCGCCGGAGGATCGGATCTCGATAATAATGTCGGCCGCTTCTGCGGATTTGTTCTGAGGTTCAGTTCGTTGAGCGCCACGACATATAGGCGGTGCGCTTCTCCCCATTCCTTCGTGGCTTTCTCAAGGCGTCGTCCCGCCCGCCGCAATCCCCTCAACTCGCGGTCAATCGATTGGGCCACAGGGCCTCCCATCTCATCCCCGATTTTCCCCTAAAAACCGTTAAGTGAATAAGAATTGTACGCCTTTTTTGAGTCTTGAGTACCGGAAAAAACCAAAATTTTCGCGCGCTAACGGTTCCGGTACCGTTAGAACTTTGAAAGACTTTGAATTGTGTCGGGCAATCGAGTCACTCCGTCGCTTGGGAGACGCGCGCGCTGTCGCTCCGAAAAAATTTCCAAGTTCTTCGATCCCCGTCTGGCTTTTCACGCCTCGTTTGTAATACCATAGCGAAAATACCAGTCTCAGGGAGGGGTTTTGATGCGTTTGTTCACAACGTGTGCTCTATTCTTCGCCAGCGTGCTCGCTGGCTTCACTCAAGTTACAACCACGGCTCGCATGGACGGCGTGGTAACCGACCCGGCAGGCGCGACCGTTCCGGGCGCGCAGGTGGTGGTGCTTCAAACCGCCACTGGCCAGAGTTTTCGCGCTACCACTGACGAGAAGGGCTATTGGGCGCTCCCCAGCCTTCAGACCGGCGCCTACAAGGTCACGGTTACGCACGAAGGCTTTAAGGCCGCCGCCAACGAGAACGTGGTGATCGACGCAGGCGTTCCCGCCACCGTGAATATAACCCTTACGGTAGGCGCCGCCACGGAAACCGTGGAAGTCACGGCCGGAGCGGAAATCGTGCAGACCGATTCGGCAACCATCAGTTCCACGCTGCAAGGCCGGCAGGTCAACGACCTTCCGTTCACCAGCCACAACGTCACCGAGTTAATCGCGAGCCAGCCGGGCACGCAGAATCCGAGCGGCGTCCGTTATGCCACCATCAACGGCTTGCCGGACGAGACCATCAACATCACCATTGATGGAATCAACGTCCAGGATAATACCAACAAGACCGGGGATGCGGTTTTCAATAACGTCCAGCCGCGCACCCAGGCGATTGAAGAGATGACCATGAGCACGGCTGCCGGCAACGCGGACAGCACCGGTGAAGGCGCCGTGCAGATTAAATTCGTCACCAAGGGCGGCACCAACCAATTCCACGGCGGGCTCTACGAGACCAACCGCAACTCCGCGCTCGAAGCCTGCTACTTTTTCAACTGCCTCGTGGGTACTCCAAAAGACAGAATCAACCTTAACGAATATGGTTTCACCATCGGCGGACCCATCAAGAAGAACAAGCTATTTTTCTTCGAATCGTTCGAGTTCTTCGATCTGCCCCAGTCGTTCCCGGAAACGGGAATGTGGCTCTCTCCCGCAGCCGCCAGCGGTCTGTTCAGCTATTGCCCAACCTCGACTCCCTGCACCGGGTCTAATGCGTCCGCCCTGCGCACTGTGAATCTTTACGCGCTGGCCGCGGCTGCCAACCCTTCGCTGCCGGCCGGCGTCGCGCCCTTCCAAACCAGCGGCGATCCCACCCTGGCGAAGACCTATGCACTGATTAATCAGCTCACCAGCTCCGGCGGCACTCTGGTCAATCGCATCGCGACCAATAGCGATTACAACCGCAACGAGTTTGCCACCAGCGCCAAGGCCGTCAACAACCGCAAGTTCCAAACCGCGCGGATCGACTACAACGTCAACGAAAAAAACCACATCAACTTTGTCTGGAACTATCAGACCAACGATCGCACTCCCGACGGTCTGAACGGCACCTATGCAATTCTGCCGGGTACGGGGACGCAGCTCGGCTCGCCCGCTCTCGAAGGACAATATGGCATCAACTGGACGGGAGCGATCGGATTGCGCTCGGTGGTCACGCCGCATATCACCAACGAACTGACCGGAGGCATCCAGGGTGGCACGGACATCCTGGGCGATGGCCTTTCGCCCACCGACTACGGCATCTGGAACGGAAAACTGGTGCAGTTTGGCGCGGCAACAGCCGGCGCCACCACATACATGACCAACCCTTATACCGGCAACTACACCGGGTTCGCGCCGCGCAGCGCGCCGGTGTATCAGGCGAACGACAACGTGAGCTATTTGAAGGGAAATCACCTGCTGAACTTCGGATTCAGCTATACGCAGGTCAACAACTGGCAGGGCGCGGCGAATTCGTCGCTGCTCAACACGGTGACGCTCGGACAAGCCACCGGCGACCCCGATAATACCGGCGCTACCTCACTGTTCACCACCAACACGCTTCCCGGCGCCAGCGCCACGAACCTGAGCGACGCCGCCAATCTCTACGCGATCATCGCGGGCCGGGTCAGCGCGGTCACCAGTTCGGCCGTGCTCGGCGAGACCACCAGAACATACGGGCAGAACTTCACCGTGGACCGCAACCGCGTCCGGGAACAGGCTTTGTACGTTCAGGATACCTGGCACGCCAATGCCAATCTCACGCTGACCGCAGGCCTGCGCTGGGACCGTCAGGGAGCCCTCGAAAACCTCGACAACTTGTACACCCGGCCGGGCTTCGCTGGTCTCTATGGCGTCTCGGGGGTAGGCAATCTCTTCAAGCCGGGAGTGCTCGATGGTTCGTCGCCGATACTATCGCTGATCCCGGCGGGCACTGGGGGCTTTGACCCGGGCGCCGGCCATTTCAGCCCTTCCTTCGGCATCGCCTACCGCATTGCAAAGGGCGGATTTCTCCACTGGCTGACGGGTGACGATGCGGTGTTGCGCGGCGGTTTCAGCATTTCCACGACTCGCCAGGGAATGGGGGCGCTGGAGGGCGTCTGGAGCGGCAATGCGGGCCGCAGCCTCAGCACGAGCACCAGCCCTTCCACCACGCCCAGCGTGTTTACGGCGGGCAATGTACAATTTAGCAATCCGACGCTGCCCACGCTGGCCCCCACCAGCATCGACCCCAGCTTCCCCAACCCCAGCTTTCCGCTGGCCGTGCAAAGCGGCGCAAGCATAGAAGACTGGAATCCCAACATTAAGCCCGAGTATGTCGAAAGCTGGACGGCTGGATTCCAGCGGCAGTTGAGCAAGAATACCGTGGTTGACGTTCGCTATGTGGCTAATCACGGAGTAGGCCTCTGGTCGGCAGTGAATCTCAACGAAGTGAATACCGTCGAAAGTGGATTCGCTACCCAGTTCGAAGCCGCGCAGAATAATTTGGCGATCTCCAATGGCCTCTCTCTGCCGCAACTGCTGGCGACGGCGCAATCGGGGACGGGCTTCAAGCTGGCCAACAATAACTACAGCAACCAGGGATTACCCGGGCAGGTTCCCGTACCAATTATCACGACGGCTATCGGCAGCAATACCGACCAGACTACCGCCACGTATCTTGCCCAGGGTCAGGCTGGCGCAGCCGCTAATGCCATCGCCACTAATGCCACTCGCATGGCCGCCTTGACCAAGGCGGGATACCCCATCAACCTTTTCCAGGTGAACCCGAACAACGGCGGCAATTCCACCGAGGAAACGAATCGCAATTCGAGCACCTACAACTCGGGCCAGGTCGAAATGCGCCGAAGGCTTGCCACCGGCCTCCAGATGCAGCTCAGCTATGCGTTTTCCAAGTCGCTGACCGATGCCAACACGCCTACGCTGCGCGATTGGGGCGGGGACAAAGGTCCGACCAGCTACGATATCCGTGACGGGATCAAGGTAACCTGGGTTTACCAGCTTCCGTTCGGTCCGGGCCGGTCGATGCTCTCGAGCGCGCACGGCGTGGTGGGAAAAGCGATCGGCGGGTGGGAAATCGCCGGAGTGGGCCGCATGCAGAGCGGCGTGCCCATCAACCTCACCAGCGGCCGCGACACGTTTAACCAGAACGATGGAGGCGTGGTGCTGCACAACATGACCCAAAGTCAGTTGCAGAGCGAAATGGGGCTCAACTTCACCAGCCAGATCAATGCGAGCGGGGTTGCCGTGGGTACAGCTTATTTCCTGCCGCAGTCGTTGATCCAGAACACGCTTGCGGCGGCTGGAAACGGCGGGACCTTCAACCCCAGCGCGCCCTACATCGGACAGTGCAACGCGGCGGGCCAGATTTGCGATCAGGTGTTTCTCTGGGGCCCGTGGCTTTTCAAGTGGGATATAAGCCTGGTCAAGCGCACCCAGATCAAAGAGCGGTTAAACTTCGAGTTCCGCATCCAGGCGCTGAACGTCTTCAACCATCCGAACATTGTGATCGATGGCGGCGGCGCCACCGGCGGCAGCGATAGCTCGTCGGTCGGCAGTACTTCGTTCGGACAGACCTCATCGGCCTTCCGCGACCTCAACAACACCAACGATCCGGGCGCAAGAAGCCTGGAGTTCGTGGCGCGGCTGAACTTCTAAGGGGCATGTAGGACAGGCCTCCGGGCCTGTCCTTCCTATTTCCCGAGAGCATTTGCAGCACGGGGCAGCCCAGGAGGCCTGTTTTACATCCGTTTTTCCCTTCTTCGTCGTATAACCTTATGTAGAGGGCCTTTTCCTTGCTAATCAAGAAACCCGCGGATCTCCGCCATTCCGACATCACCCCCAAGCCGATTTATTTTGACCGCCGCAAGTTTCTTGCGGGCATTCCCGCCGCATTCCTAGCCGGCAAGGAGCTTCTCTCGCCTTCCGCGCGCGCGCTGGCGGAGACTAAGCTGCCGAATCTCGTCAAGAGCCCGCTGAGCACCACTGGCGAAACCGTTACCAGCTACGAGGACGTCACCCACTACAACAATTACTACGAGTTTGGGACGCGCAAGAACCAGCCGGCGACGCTGGCGCAGAAGTTGAAGACCTCTCCGTGGACCGTTTCCATCGAGGGCGAGGTGGAAAAGCCGCTCAAGCTCTCCATGGACGACATCATGAAAGTCGCGCCTATTGAGGAGCGGATCTACCGCCATCGATGCGTGGAAGCCTGGTCGATTGTGGTGCCGTGGGCCGGCTACTCCCTGAGCGAGTTGCTCAAGAAAGCAAGCCCCACCGCTAAGGCCAAGTTCGTGGCTTTCGAAAGCCTTTACGATTCGAAAGTGATGTGGTCTCCCGAACAGGCAGGCATCGAGCTTCCCTATGTGGAAGGCTTGCGCCTCGACGAAGCCATGCATCCGCTGGCGCTGCTGTGCGTCGGCATGTACGGCGAAACGCTGCCGCCGCAGGACGGCGCGCCGGTGCGCATGGTGCTGCCGTGGAAGTATGGATTCAAGAGCATCAAGTCCATCGTCAAGATCAAGCTGGTGGCCAAGCAGCCGCCCACCACCTGGAACATCGCCAACCCGCCGGAATACGGCTTCTATTCGAACGTGAACCCGCATGTGGATCATCCGCGATGGAGCCAGGCCACCGAGCAGCGATTGGGCGAGGGCGAGAAAAAGCTCGGCATTTTGGTGCCGGTGCGGCGCCCCACGCTGATGTTCAACGGATACGGCGATCAGGTGGCCAGCCTCTACGCAGGCATGGATCTCAAGAAAAATTATTGACGAATGCTGGAGACTCCTGCTTGAAGGTATCTGGCCTGAAGCTATCCGGGTCCAGGCTGGTCGCCGCCAAGATTTTCGTCTGGGCCGTGTGCCTCGCGCCATTTCTCAGGCTCGCCTGGCGGATCTGGCACAATGACGTCACTCCCAACCCGATCGAGTTCATCACCCACTTCACCGGCGACTGGACCATACGGTTGATCGTCGCGACCCTCGCCATTACGCCGTTGCGGAAGCTGCTGCACGTGCCCGATCTCATCCGCTTCCGCCGTTTGATCGGCCTGTTCGCCTTCTTCTACGCCTGCCTCCACTTCGCCACCTACCTTTGGCTGGATCACGGCTTCGACATGCCTGCCATCGTGAAGGATGTCGCCAAGCGGCCATACGTCACCGCCGGGTTCACTGGCTTCGTTCTGCTGATTCCACTCGCCATCACCTCCACCACTGGCTGGATCCGCCGCCTCGGCGGCAAGCGCTGGCAACGCCTCCACCGCCTGGTTTATGTAACGGCCATCGCCGCGGTGATTCACTATTATTGGCTGGTCAAGTCGGATATCCGCCTGCCGTTGCTTTATGGCACGCTGGTGGCGCTGGAACTTGGCTACCGGCTGGTTATGAGGAAGCCTGTAACCGCTCGCCGTTGATCTGCATCTGTAGTAGTAGCCATGATTTCCCGAAGGTTTGCCATCGCTGCGCTGGCGATAGGAATTGCATCCTTTCCGGGCCTCGCCCAAACTAACCCTGCCGGCGTGCCTAACTTCCATCAAGTCAACGATCATGTCTACCGCGGCGCACAGCCTACCGACCAGGGCTTTCAGAGCTTGGCGAAGCTGGGCGTGAAGACCGTGATCGACCTTCGCGAAGCTGGCGACCGCTCGGTTTCGGAGCGCAAAGTGGTGGAGGCCGCCGGCATGCGGTACGTTACCATACCGTTCCAGGGAATGTCCGCGCCGTCACCCGCCGATGTCGCTAAGGTGCTGGCGCTGTTCGACGACGCGTCGACCGGGCCGGTATTCGTGCACTGCCGCCGTGGCGCAGACCGCACCGGGACGGTGGTGGCCTGCTATCGAATCGCGCACGACCATTGGGACAACCAGAAGGCCCTGCAGGAAGCCAAGAGCTTCGGCATGAGCTGGACGGAAGTGGCGATGCACCACTACGTGTTGCGCTACCAGCCGCAGGTGAACACGGCGGCGGGTATAGCCACCGCGGCCGGGTCCAGCAACTAGCTTATCGAAGCCAAGTTAGCAGGGCGACGAGTTGCGCCCCTTCGCCCTGCAACACCGCCCTCCACGTATTTCAGCGACACTCCATAGCCGGAAGCATCAGCCGGGGTTGGTCGTTAGTGACCCGCCAGCGTCTCCACGTGCCGCGTGGCTGCTGATGCCAGTCCGCTTAAGTTATACCCGCCCTCCAGCAACGAAACCACCCGCCCGCCTGCGTGACGCTCCGCCATTTCCATCACGCCGCGCGTCAGATCGGCGAAATCGTCGTCGGTCAGCGTGAACTGTCCCAGCAAATCGCCGATGCGCGAGTCGAAACCGGCCGAAATCAGCAACAACTCGGGACGGAACTTCTCCGCCGCGGGCATCAGCGAGTTTCGCACCGCTCCGAGAATTTCCGCGCGGCCCGATCCGGCCGGAAACGGAAAGTTCATGGTGCTTCCAGCGCCCCGGCCTTCGCCGGTTTCGTCCGGACGGCCCGTGCCGGGATAGAGCGGCCACTGATGCGTGCTGAAGAAGAACACCGAGGGGTCCGAATAGAAAATATCCTGCGTGCCATTGCCGTGGTGTACGTCCCAATCGACAATCATCACGCGCTCCAGGCCGTGCTTGCGCTGCGCATAGCGCGCGGCGATGGCTACGTTATTGAACAGGCAGAAGCCCATGCCGCGGCCTGCTGAAGCGTGGTGTCCCGGCGGGCGGACGGCGCAAAAGGCATTGCGCGCCTCGCCGGAAATCACCGCGTCCACCGCGTTCAGCACGCCGCCAACCGCGCGCGAGGCCACGTCCCATGAGTTCGGCCCGATATCGGTATCGCCCGTCGAAAGAGAAGGCAAACCGGCGTCCACATCGTGTTTGGCGATCTTCAGATACTTCTGCGTGTGGCAAAGCAGCAGTTCGTCTTCGGTAGCCTCGCGCGGCGTGACCGGCAGCAGGTCTTGCGCGAGGCCCGATTTCTCCAGAGCGCGGATAACGGCGTCGTACCGCTCGGGCCGCTCCGGATGATCAACCCGGCCCGCAAGGTGCTCCCGGTAAATGGGTCCCGATAACAACGCAGTAGACATGGCTTAATATTTGGCGAGCTCTTCGAAATCCACGTTGCCGCCCGAAAGCACCACGCCCACCGACTGGATCTCCGGCGGCAGCTTGCCGGCAAGCAGCGCCGCCGCGGGCACAGCGCCGCTCGGCTCGACAAGAATCTTCAGCCGCAGCAGCAGGAATTTCACCGCGGCGCGAATTTCGTCGTCGCTCACCAGAATGATGCGCTCCACCAGGTGTTTTACCACCGGGAACGTCAGTTCGCCGGGACGCGGCGAGCGGAGCCCGTCGGCGATCGTATCGGGATGCGCCACTGTCACGCGCTCGCCGGCCGCCAGCGAGAGAAACGTATCGTTCGCGCCCTCGGGCTCTACGCCAAAGACGCGGATGCCGGGGTTCATCGCCTTGGCGATGGTGGCGCATCCGGAGATCAGTCCGCCGCCGCCCACCGGAGTCATCAGCGCATCCAGCGGCCCGGCTTCTTCGAAAAGTTCCATGGCAGCCGTGCCCTGGCCCGCCATAATCATGGGGTGGTCGAACGGCGGCACGAGGGTTGCGCCGGTCTGCTGCATAATTGCGGCGGCGATGGTTTCGCGCGTTTCCGTCCGCCGGTTGTAAGTGACAATCTTCGCTCCCTGTGCGCGCGTCGATTCCAGCTTCGACTTGGGCGCGTCCTCCGGCATCACGATTGTCGCCTGCGCGCCGACATGTTTAGCGGCAATGGCCACGGCCTGCGCGTGGTTGCCGGAGGAATACGTCACGATGCCGCGCGCCAGCGCCGCATCGGGCAGCGAGAGGATCAGGTTCGAAGCGCCGCGAATCTTGAAGGAGCCGCTGCGCTGCAGATTCTCGCACTTGAAGAAGACGCGCGTGCCTGCCGCGGCGTCGAAACTGGCTGAGGTCATGACGGGCGTGCGCCGCGCCAGCGGCCGTATGCGCTCCGCGGCAGCGCGTACGTCGTCTGCTTGAATGGCGAGATCCATTCTCTTGAGTCTACAGGACGGATCGTGGCGTACGCACTCATGCGTGCAGCGTTCACACTCGTGTGAACGCACTTCGGTCGTCGCGCGAGATTGACACCCGCCTGCGCCGAATCAGCGACTCACGGTGAGTTTCCATAAAGAGAGGGGCGCGCCGACTGGCCGCCGAACCGCGCGCCGATCTTGTGCTCTGAGCGGGAAGGTCCGCGCCGCCCTCCGCCTCTCCGCGCCGCCGCGTTAAGCGCTCGCAATTTCGCTCTTGACAGATATAGTGATATAGAGTTATATATCACATAGGTATGCAGCTTTTCGTCAACCCTTCGGACGAGCTTCCCCTTTACCGCCAGATCATGCGGCAGATCACCGAAGCTATCGCCGGCGGACGGCTGAAAAGCGGCGAGAAGCTGGCATCGCACCGGGAATTGAGCGAGCAGCTCGTAATCGCGCCGCTCACCGTCAAGAAGGCCTACGACGAGTTGGAGGCGCTCGGCTTCATCGAGACGCAGCGGGGCCGCGGCACCTTCGTCTCCGATACGCCGCCGCGGGCAAGCCGCCGCGAACAGGCGGAGCAGATGCAAGAGACCGCGCGCCGCCTGCTTTCCCAGGCGTATCTTGGCGGCCTCCGCTTCCCGGACGTGGTGAAACTGCTCAAAGACGCCGACCGCGAATTGGCCGAAGGCCCTGGAAAAAAGGAGAGTACATGACACCAGTGTTGGAATTCGAAAACATAGCCAGGTCTTACAAACGAGGCTCGCCCGTGCTGAACGGCGTCAGCTTCTCAGTGAGCGAGGGCGAAGTGGTGGGCCTTCTGGGCCGCAATGGGTCCGGCAAGACCACGCTCATCCGCATCGCCATGGGCCTGCTGTTCCCCCATGCAGGCTCGGTGCACGCATTCGGCATCTCGCCTACCAAAAATCCGGTGGCCGTTAAGCTACGAGTCGGATACGTGGCGGAAGACCAGGTGCTGCCGGGCGGCGCCTCCGTCGCCGAATTGATCGCATTTCACCGCTATCTGTTCCCCAATTGGGACGCGGCGCTCGAGCGCCAGTTGCTCGACCGCTTCGGCTTGCAGGCGGGCGCGAAGATCAAGCACTTGAGCAAGGGTGAAGCACGCCAAGCTGCGCTCCTGTTGGCGGTCTGCCATCGCCCCGAGCTCTTGATTCTGGATGAGCCGGCAGGCGGTCTGGACGCGGCCGCGCGGCGCGAGTTTCTGGAGACGTCGATCATGCTATTGAACCGCGAAGGCACCGCCATTCTGTTTTCATCGCATTATATGGCCGACGTAGAACGCATCGGCGGGCGGGCGGTTCTGCTCGATGGAGGCAAGGTGCGCCTCGACCGGGACCTCATCGATTTGCGGGAACGCATCTGCCTCGCCATGATTCCACAAACCTCAGCGCCGGATGCCGCGCCCATCGAGCGAACGCCTGGTTGCCTGCGGGTACACGCAGTGGGGGACCAATGGCACGCCGTCTTTGAGGGCGCGCCGGATGAGGTGCGGCGCCAATTGGCAGGCTCAATGGGAACCAATGGCGTCCGCTGCCTGCCGCTCTCCCTGGAGGAGTTGTTTATCGAACTGCTGGGCGGCCGAAAGGGGGAGCACTCATGATCTATCAACTACTGAGACGCGACCCAGCCTGGAGGCTCATGCCTTTCGCGGCCGCTGCCGGCGGTCTGTCCATATTGGCCGCGTCCGCAGCAGTGGGGTTCCAGCTGTTTGCGGCATTTCTGGGCGTGTTGCCGCTCCTGGCCGGGGTACATCGGCGCGCGACCCTGTTCCAGGCTGCGCTGCCCATTCCGGCCCGAGTCCTGTTTGCCACTCGATGCGTGGCGCTCGCGAGCCTGGTGTGGTTGCCGGTATTGGTAGGGGTCGGCGTTGCGGTCCTGAAGGGCGGGTTGGAATGGAAAGGGGCCGCGCCGGCACTGATGGATTGTGGAGCGTCGGCGACTCTGATCACGGTCGCGCTTCTGTCGCTGCGGCTGACGGAAATCGAGAGCCCCCCGCAGCTTGTGATGTCTCTGTGGTACTTGGGGGCGAGCGCCTTTTTGGCGGCATTTCTTACCCTGCCGGCAGCGCCCATACTGGCGTTCTGCGCCATAGCATCCGTTGCGCTCTTTGTGCGCGCCTGGCTCGCCATGCCGGAATCGTTTCAGGTGGCGCCTGTCGAAGCCCGGAAATCCTCCAAGCGCCGTCAGGCACGATCGGCGCCTGCGATTCCCTGGCTAATTCTGGTGCGGTCGGTCATTCCGCTGCGCAACCTATTTTTCCTACCAATGATTTTCCAGGTTCTTTTTACGCACGCCGCTAATTGGCCAGTCGTATGCAGCTTCGGGATGTTTGCTTCCGGCCTGTTACAGCCAACTTCCTGCTGGCTGCGCACGCTGCCCGTCGCAAGGCGCAAGATCCTAACCATCGCGGCGGCGATGGTGACTCTGACCGTGGTGATTCCTTACAGCGTGTCCGTCTGGTTCGGCTGGGGCGGTCACCCCGGCTTTCGTCTCGGTCTGATCAACGTGATTTGTATAATCTTGGTCTGCATGAGCCAATTCACCCTGTTCCTGGCGTGGGGCTCCTATCGGATACGCCGGTTGCCAATGTGGTCCCGGCAAATCGTGTTTATACCCGCGGCAATTGTAGCGGTGCTGGGTGGGCCGGCGGTCATGCTGAGTTCCCATGCGCACACCGCAGGCAATGGAGCACTCGAAACTTTTCTACTGCATCTTTCCAATCGGCTTCCGGAAAATCCAGCGGCGATTCTCGTAGTCGTTGCGATCGTCTTCGCCGCAATGTTGTGGCTGCTTGAAAAACTGGACGCTCAGGCGGAGTGGCCCGAGCTCTTAAGCCAGGCGCCGGCCAGAGAGTAGAACCTCATCAAGCTGAATTAAATGTCTGGCAAGAGCGTTATACTGACCGTTGTCGCATGAGCACGCTCCAGGCTGTCCCCACGGATGAACCCGCGCTGACCACCCAAGCCGACCTGGCCCGGAAATGTCTCTACTACATGGTGATGATGCGCGACATGGAAGACCGCATCGAGCGCAAACTTTATCGCCAGGGCAAGATTGTCGGCGGCGTTTATGTGGGCCGCGGCCAGGAGGCCATCCCCGTCGGCACGGCGCTGCATTCGCGCCCGGAAGACATCCTGTTCCCCTCGCACCGCGATATGGCGCTGTTCCTGATTCGCGGCGTCCCGGCGGGACAGATTTTCGCGCAGTATATGGGCCGCGAAGGCGGGCTCACGCGCGGGCGCGATGGCAACATGCACATGGGCGACTTGAGCCGCAACATTGTCGCCATCATCAGCGCGCTGGCCGCGACCGTGCCCGTGGCCGCCGGAGCCGCCATGGCGCTGAAATACCTCGGCCGGAAAGGCGCGGCAGCCTTCAGCTATTTTGGCGACGGCGCCACCAGCCGCGGCGATTGGCACGAGGGCGTGAACCTTGCCACCGTGCAGAAGGCGCCGGTGCTGTTCGTCTGCAACAACAATCAGTATGCGTATTCGACGCCCCTCAACCTGCAGATGGCTTGCGCCAACGTGGCCGACCGCGGCCCGGCCTACAACATGCCGGCCGAAACTGTGGATGGCAACGACGTGCTGGCGGTCCACGACGCAACCGAGCGCGCGCTGGCGCACGTGCGTGGCGGCAACGGGCCATACCTTCTCGAATGCAAAACTTTCCGGATGACCGGCCACTCGGCGCACGATGCGGCGCATTACGTTCCGCCGAACCTGTTCGAAGAGTGGGGCAAGCTCGATCCGATCGTGCGCCTCGAAGCCAGGATGCTCAGTCAGGAATGGGCAGACCAGGGCGAGATCGACGCACTGCACGCGCGCATTCGCGACGAAATCGACGAGGCCGTCGCCTGGGCTGAGCGCAGCCCGCTTCCCGACCCCGCCACGCTGCTCGACGGCGTCTACGAGAACCAATAGCGCATGCCGACAACTTATCTGGAGGCCATCCGCGAGGGGCTGTGGGAAGAGATGGAGCGCGACCCGAACGTCTTCCTATTGGGTGAGGATATCGGCGTCTACGGCGGCGCGTTCAAAGTGACCGCGGGATTTTTCGAGCACTTCGGTGAGAAGCGCGTGGTGGATACGCCAATCTCCGAAGGCGCCATCGTCGGCGCCGCCATCGGCGCCAGCTTCATGGGTTTGCGGCCGGTGGCCGAAATGCAGTTCGCCGATTTCATTACGTGCGGCTTCGACCAGATTGTCAACTTCGCCGCCAAGTGCCGCTACCGGTGGAACGCGCCCGTGCCGATCGTTGTGCGCGCGCCCTCCGGCGGCGGCATTCATGGCGGCCCGTTTCACTCGCAGAATCCGGAGATGTGGTTCGTGCGCACGCCCGGTCTCAAAGTGGTCGCGCCCGCGACGGCATACGATGCCAAGGGGCTGATCAAGTCGGCCATCCGCGATAACGACCCGGTGATTTTCTTCGAGCACAAAGGCCTCTACCGGCGCATCAAGGAAGAACTGCCGGCCGAAGAATACACGGTGCCCATCGGCAAGGCGAAAATCGCGCGCGAGGGCAAAGATCTCAGCATTGTGACCTACGGCGCCATGGTGTGGACCGCGCTTGAAGCCGCCGAACAGCTCGCGCAGGAAGGCGTTTCCGTGGAAGTGGTAGATCTGCGGACGCTCGTGCCGCTCGACCGCGAGACGGTGTGCGCGAGCGTGAGGAAGACATCGAAAGTGCTGCTGCTGCACGAAGACACGCGCACCGGAGGCATGGCCGGAGAGTTGGCAGTGACCATCACCGAGAGCGTCTTCGAGTATTTGGACGGTCCGATTGTGCGCGTCACTGCGCCGGACACGCCGGTGCCGTATAGCCCGCCGCTCGAGGAGGCGTTTCTACCGAATGCGGTAAAGGTAGTCGAGAAAGCGCGCTGGCTCCGAAAATGGTAACGCCGGCGGTCTTGCCGCCGGTTTGATGGACCGTTATCCAAAGAGTCCCTCAATAGCGCTCTCGGAGGAGTTCCAATCCGCGGAAAGACCTGGCCTTCCAACTTACTTCCTCTTCGCCATCTCCCGCTCGATGTCACTCGGCGAATAAGGCAATGCGGGATTCAGGATTTCGTGACCATTGCGCGTAATCAGGATCGTATCTTCCACAAAATATTGCTGATCCCCAGCGAGCAATCCCGGTTCGTAACATATCACATTCCCCTCGCTAAACACCTTGGGAGTTCCCTCCGCCATGTCCACTCCCAATCCGTGCAAGGGCTGTATGGGAGTCTTGAGCGCTCCCGAAGCCGCCTCGCGCGCCAAGGGAGTATGCAAGTCCTTTTCATGTGACTCAACATAACTTCGAAAAGCCTGCCGGACCTGGTCGGGAGTTGCGCCAGGACTCATCGCCTGCACGCCCGCCAGATAAGCTCCGTTCAATAGCTCCAGTGTCTCCTTCTGCCCAGTGTCAAAATGGCCGGACACAGGCAGCGTACGCCCAAAATCGCCCTTATACATCCGGTAATCGCAGCCCAGATCGAGGCGCACTATTTCGCCGCTGCGCATCGTTCGATCCATGTTGCGGTAATCCGCGAAAGCTTCGAAAAGCGTCGCAGGCATTGTGAACGGTCCCGAGCGGACCCATGGCCAGATCGAGGCGCCGTCCGACCCCACATTAAGACAGGCGCGGATCACTTCGCCCTCCACCTGCCGTTGGGTCTTACCAGGCGCGATGGCGCCCGCGCCGGCCCGGAAGCCCTCAGCCGTAATGGCAGCCGCCTTGCGCAGCAACGCCACTTCAGCCGCGCTCTTTACCCATCGAACCTCGTCGAGAATTGCGAACGCATCCTTGATTTCCAGGTCGCTCCACTTTTGACGAATGGCCTCCCGCCACAATAGGTGAGGATTTTCAATCGCGGCGATCCCCGGCGGATTGCTCACGTTACCCGACATCTCTCCCGTTTGGCCTGCGCTGTCGATATAGAACACCAGCTTCGGGTTACTCTCGCGGCGCGAATCGACAAAGGAAACAAATGTATCCCACGGAACCACGTGGTCGATCTTTAGAGCAGTCTCCGCCTCCAGGCCAGGATCCACCACGGCCGCATCCCAGCCCCGCAGATCCGCGCCGAACGCTCCGGGACGCCGCATCACGAAGAGCCACGACTGCTTGTCCGTTCCATCCAACACCAAGATGGCCCCGTGAGCGTTGGTTAGCCCGGTGAACGCATAAAAGCTCGCGTCCTGATGGAACCCGGATTCGTCCCAGTGCTTCAGTCCGTAGACGGAATGCAGGGCAATCATTCCGTCGGGGATCTGTTCCAGCGCGGCTCTTCGCCGTGCCTGGTACTCAATCGAATCGATCGCCGGCTGGGCGGCTGCACAACACAAGAACCATAACGGAATTGTAAGTCGCCACACGGACGTATGTTAGTCTGTCTCCCAACTCCGCGAAAGACTTTTCTGACCGGATGGACGCACCGCCTGACCAACCGGAATCGAGCGCCTGTGAAAGTCAAAACGGATTTGATATCAGCCTCTGCATCGCCTCTCTGTAAGTCCGTCCCGAGCGAAGCTGAATACCGCTGGCGAGTGTCACCAGATACTCCGAATGGGATGCCGGCCGCACCGTCCGTATGCGTTCGGCATTTACGATTACAGAACGGTGAATTCGCACGAAGCGCGCCGGGTCGAGGCGTTTTGCGATCTCCGCCATGGTCGCCTCCACCAGATGGCAAGCCGGCCCCACGTGTAACTCCACGTAATTCTCCGCAGCCTTCACCCAATCCACATCTTTCGCGTCCACAAAGCTCGTGCCCGCCGCGCCTCGCACCGCGATCCTGTTCAAGTAGGTTGGCTGGCTCGCAATCCGCTCCAGCACCGCAAGCACCCGCGCAGCCATTCCCTTTGAGCCACTGCGAATGCGCGTTTTGGCCCGTTGCAAAGCCTGGCGGAACCGCTGCGGCGTGAATGGCTTCAACAAATAATCGGCGGCGTTCACCTCAAAAGCCTCCACTGCGTAGTGGTCGTAGGCGGTCACGAATATCACGGCGCCGGGCAATTCCGCTCCGGCCCCCCGCAAGGCGGCAAAGCCGTCCATCTCCGGCATCTGCACATCCAGGAAGACCAGATCGAAGCCGCCGGCCAGCATCAATTCGGCCGCCCGTTTTCCGTTGCCGGCCTCTTCGATCGGACGAACCACCGTTCTTCCGCGCCCGTAGTCGGTGGGCTCATCGCCGCTACTCCGTTTCAGCGCAGGCGGATCAAATCGTGGCAGTGGGACGGGGCCGCGCCCTGCCAGCTATCTCACGGCGCTATCCCACCGAACCAATTCGCCGGGCATCCGCGCTCCAAAGCCGTTCGCTTCACCGCCGCTGCCTCCCCGCGCTGCCGTCCCTGGAAATACGTCTGGGCGAAATCGAGCCATGTCAGGCACATGTTCGCCGCGGGACATCCCACATTCAGCTTGTAAGCTCCACCTTCCTCAGTCAGCGCGCAACCTCCGCCCGGCAGCCTCTGGAAGAGATCCCGCAGAGCGGCCACGGTTCCGGGCTGCGCGCCATCGAGTATCATTTTCTCCTCCATCGTGATGGCCGCCCACTGCAGATTGCCGCCGGATAGATAGTTGGCAGCCAGCGAGTTATAAAAATTCAGCTCCGTGGGCGCGAGCTTTCTGCCGTAGATATAGGCATCGCGCGCCTGCTCGTACTGTCCCAGCCCGTGGTACACCAGCCCCAGAGTCAGGTAGAGCACCGGCCGTTCCAGACGGACCGCCAGCGGCTCGCCCTTCGCCTGTTGCAGTTCGTCATAGGCGTCGCCGTAAGCCAGAGAGTCCGTCCTGGCTTCGAGCAAAACGGCGAGGGATTTCAGATACCACGCGCGCCCGCTGGCCGACCCGGGGCCGCCGGATTGATCGCCCTTGTCGCGGTAATAGATGCCCAGGTCGGTAGGCGTCTGCGTGAACACACGCTCCCGCGGCAGTTGCCGCACAATGCCCCAGGCGATTTCCGCTTCGTGAATGGAAGCGTCGACATTCGACTGGCTTTTCTCGAGCAGCATACGGGCCAACATACCGTGCATCTTGAAGCTTTGCGGGACTACTGCCACGTCATGCGACGCCAGCGTCAGATCGTCCTTCCAATCCAAATTGCGGAGGTAGGTGCGCACCGTATAAAGCGCGATCAACAGTCCCAGGACAACCGGCGCGTGACGCTGCCATTTGGAACGGAAGGCCAGCGCCGTAATCGCGAGCGCGAACGCGGCGGATGGAAGATAGAGAAATCGTTCCGCCATCACCGAGCCGATCGTGACAACAAGGTTGGAAGTGGGCAGCAGCGCGACGGCGCAGAATCCGGCGCACCAGAACATCATCGGATCCTTGCGCCGCCGCAGAATGGCAGCAGCGATCAATCCGCCGACGACAAGGATCGCCGCCCACATCGCCGGATCGGTCCATGCAACCAGCCGAATCTGATTGTACGAGCGATCGCAAGCGAGATGGACCGGGAAAATCATCAACCACAGGTCCAGGCCGATCACTTTGAGCGCAGTGAGCTTCGCCGTCCAGAAACCGGCGTAGGCCAGTGGATTATCCACATACGGAAACTCAGCCGGCGGCTCGGCGCCCAGCACCCTCCAGCGGGCTGCGAAGAAGACGCACAGCGCCAGCACAGCAGCGAGGTAGAACGGCCAACGCAGTCGCAGCCAGTCGCGCCATGAGCCCGGTGCGCGGACCAGATCCCACAGCAGCATCACCGCGATCAGCGTGGCCGCCAACTCCTTGGCGAGGCCGCCCAGAACGCCGATGACGAACAAGCCCGCTGCCGCCAGCGCCATCCGCCATCCGCGCAGCGGCGCGCTTCGCCGATAGAGCAGCAGCCCGCCCAGAATCGCCATGGCCGCCAGTTCATCCGACCGGCCCACCAGGTTAGTCACTGCTTCGGTGGCGATGGGATGCACTGCCCATAGCGCGGCGGCAAAGAAGGCGGCCCATGCGCGGCCGAAGAATCGCGACGCCAGCAGGAACAGCAGCCACACATTGACCAGGTGCAGCACAACATTCACCGCGTGATACCCGGCTGCGTGTTGACCGTTCCCCAGAACCGCGTAATTGAATAGAAATGTAGCGGTGGTCAGTGGGCGATATAGTCCGGAATGAAAGTTGGGCCACCAGTAGTCCTGATTCAGGATCTGCCGCAGATTGGCGGCCGCGACCTTAACCACTCGCGGGTCTCTTAGAACGATGAACGCCGAATCCAGTGTGAAGCCCGTGGTAAAGGAATCCGCATAGGCCAGCAGGGTGAGCAGGAAAAGCGTAGCCGCGATCCAGAGTCTGTTCCGGGTAAATCGCGCTGCGACCATCGAGGGGCAGTATAGCAGCGCGGGCTACGGTCGCCCTTGAACTACGAACGGGGTTCCCGGTTTTGCGATCTGGTTCGCGGGGAACTCAAACAGGGGATTCCGGCGTAGGCCCCACTTAGCCAGCCTGAATTCCATCGCGGTCTTCAGAACGCCTAGTCCGTATATCGAGCTGCGGCGGAAATTGATCGACGACGCCTCCGGAAAATAGCGCGTCGGGCAGGAAATTTCACCGATCCGCGCACCCAGCAAAATCGCCTGCGCCAGAATCTGGTTATCGAAAACGAAGTCCTCGGAGTTCCTTTCGAGCGGCAAGGAATTCAGCAGCTCTTTGCTATACGCGCGGTATCCGGTGTGATACTCCGAAAGATGCGCGCCCATCACGAAATTCTGGAACGTGGTCAGCGCGCGATTCGCAATATACTTGTATCTCGGCATGCCGCCGCGCAGCGCGCCGCCGCCCAGGATGCGCGAGGCCAGCGCCACATCGTACACGCCATACGCCACCATGCTGGCAATGGCCGTGACCAGCAGCGGCGAATATTGGTAATCAGGATGGGTCATCACCACCACGTCGGCGCCGGCCGCCAGCGCCAGTGCGTAGCACGTCTTCTGATTGCCGCCATAGCCGCGGTTGCGCTCATGCACATGCACGGTGAGACGCAGCCTGCGCGCCATAGCGACGGTCTCGTCGCTCGAATGGTCGTCCACCAAAATGGTTTCGTCCACCGTTTCGGGAAGCTCGCGCACAGTAGCCTCAAGCGTCCTCGCAGCGTTGTACGCGGGCAGAACCACTACAATGCGCTTTCCGTTAATCATTGGAAGTCACGTCCATTCTAACTGACGGCCAGCAAAATCCAGTGGTTTCTTGTGGTTTCTTAATGAATGGAAGCCACCACCTCAGCTTCACTCTCCGCATGGAACAACAAGCATCGCCCGCAAGATGCTAAATTAGACGTAACGTAATGGAGAAATTCTGTCTGCTGGCGGCGCTTCTTTGCGCCCCGTTGCCTGCGCAGAACGCAGCCGCGGAGAAGTTGGCGCCGTACTATCCCACACCGCAGACCATCGTCGAAAAAATGTTGGAGCTCGGCGGACTCAAGGCCGGCGAGAAGATGTTCGACCTGGGCTCAGGCGATGGGCGCATCGTGATTATGGCGGCGCAAAAATTCCACGCGGAGGCGGTGGGCATCGAGATCGACCGCGATCTCTGGAAGCAGAGCATGGACCGCATCCGCAAGCTGGGCCTGGAAAAAACCGCGCGCATCGTGAATGGCGATTTGCTCCAGCAGAATTACTCCTCCGCCGATCTGGTGACCGTGTACCTGTTGCCGGAATCCATCGACTCTAAGGTGCAGCCGCTGCTCGACCGTCAATTGAAGAAGGGAGCGCGCGTGGTGGCGCACGATTTCGAGTTCCGCAATTGGACTCCGGAGAAGGTCGAATCCATCGCCGATGACGGCGAGGGCCGCAGCCACTCCATCTATCTTTACAGAAAGTAAACGCTTGCCCTTTCTGTCGCTAAATATGTGGGCGCGAACCGTCGCCTGGGTGCGGGTCGCACTCGCAGCCGCGGTCCTCGGCGCGGGCTATCTCAATCCGCCTCGGCCGTCGGCGTTCTGTCAGGCGGTGTTCGGAATCTATCTGGTCTACGCCATTTTGGCCGCCCTTCGCAGCAAGCCCCAGACCGGCATGATCGGAATGCTGGCGCTGTTTGGCGACGCCGTGTATTTTCTCTTCGTTGCCAGCCGCGGACCCGCCACGGTGTGGCTGGCCTTGGCGTTCTTCCTCTACATGCTTACCGAGGCGGTGGCATTCTATAGCGCGGTGGAGGTGGTGGTGGTTACGGCGGTCGCCGCCATTTTCTGTGCGGCGCTATCTTTTAGCGACATGAGCGCGGTTGAGCCTACGGTGCTCGTGGCTGGCGCCTTGGCGTGCGGCTGCGCCATCAACAAACGGAAGCAGACCGCCGACATTGAGCGGCTGACGGTGGCGTTGGAAGAAACCCGGCGCGACTCGGCGAAGGCAGCCGAAGACGAGCGCCAGCGCATCGCTTCCGATTTTCACGATGGCCCTCTGCAGAGCTTCATCAGCCTGCAAATGCGCCTCGAAATCCTGCGCAAGCTCCTCACCAGGGATCTCAACGCCGGCATGGAAGATCTGCGGCAGTTGCAGATTCTGGCGCAACAGCAGATCCGCGACTTGCGCGCGTTCCTTCACAGCATGCGGCCCGTCGACGTGGATGGCGCCAGCATGGTGGCCACCGCGCGGCGCGCTGCTGAGAGCTTCCAGAAGGAAACCGGCATACCCGTGACCTTCATCGGAACCAACACGCCGGTGGGCTTGCCGCCGGAGGCGACGCTCGAGGTCTTGCAGATCATCCGCGAAGCGTTACATAACGTGCAGAAACACGCCGGGGCCACGCGGGTCGCCGTAGCCATGGAGAAGTCCGAGCGCGGTCTGGAGATCTCCATCGACGACAACGGCCACGGCTTCAACTTCGCCGGTTCCTATTCGCTGGAAGAGCTGGATCTGCTGCACCTGGGACCGGTCAGCTTGAAGCGCCGCGCGCGCTCTCTCAACGCCGATCTGCTGCTGGAATCGCGCCCCGGCCGCGGCGCCGGTATCAAAGTCCGGATTCCGCTGCAATGAAGGCCGTGTGGGGTAGCCAATCCTGGCTGCAGCCGGCTTTCAGCCGGCTCTCTTCGCCTCGCGATAGATCGGTTTCTATCGCAAGAGACACTCCCAAAGGGATCGTCCGTCGCTCGTGGGAACGCCTCCTACTCGCGGCCGCCCTCCTGCTAGCCGGCTGCGGACGCTACTCCGATTTCACGCTTCCTCCGAGTCCGGGCGGCGATCCGAATCTCACCTTCGCCTTCGATGCGCGCCCGGAGCCGGTGCTCGCTCGAAGCTCCGCCTGGGATTCGCGGGATGCGCTGGCGCCCAGCGTCGTGCCTAGCGTCGTGACCAGCGCGGTCAGCCTCGGCCGGCTCTTCAACTTCTACTCCGGCTACGACGGCGCGACTTGGAGAACCGGCCTCGCCACTTCCGCGGATGGCATCGCATGGGAGCCGCAAGGCGCCGTCTTCGCGCCCGATCCGCAAAGCTGGGAAGCCGACTACATCGCCGCCAACGGATCCGCGCTGGTTTATCAAAATGAGTTCTGGTATTGGTATGTGGCCGGGCCCAGAAACGCTGGGCGCATCGGTTTAGCCAGGTCGCGCGACGGGCGCACGTGGCGCCGTGAGCCGGCCCCTGTGCTGCAGAATGGGCCGTTCGAAAGCTGGGACGAGCGCGCTGTGGCAGACCCTTACGTGATCCGCATCGAGCCATTTTTCTATCTCTACTACCTGGGCCAGGACCGCGCCCAGCCGCCGCGGCAGCGTCTTGGCGTTGCGCGCTCCACCGATGGCATCCATTGGGAAAAGTTGCGCGCCAATCCGATACTGGAGCCTGGCCCGCCCAATTCGTTCGACGAAGCCGGCGATGGCGAGCCTGCCGTCTGGCAGTCGCGTGGATACTATTGGATGCTCTTTACGGGCCGCAGTTTTTCTGAAATCCGCCGCCTGGGTCTGGCGCGCTCCACCGATGGCGTCCACTGGACCAGACTGCCGGCCGTCTTCAGCGGCACGCAGGCTTGGGACGCGAAAGTAATCTGCGATCCGTCGGTGGTAGTGGAGGGCGGCGAAATCCGCGTGTGGTTCGGCGGCGGCGATGCGGCCTCTCCCGATGAGAATCTGCACGGCCAGATTGGATTCGCGGTGCTTCGTCCGGTTAGTGCTACGCTGGCGAAGTGAACGTCGGCATAACGTGCTATCCCACTTACGGCGGCAGCGGCATTGTCGCGACGGAGCTCGGTTTGGAGCTGGCCGCGCGCGGCCACGAAGTCCACTTCATCAGTTACGCCAGCCCCATCCGGCTCGATACCAGCACGCCGCGCATCCATTATCACGAGGTGGAAGTTTCCAGCTACCCGCTGTTCCACTTTCCCCCGTATTGTCTGGCGCTGGCGTCGCGCATGGGGGAAGTGGCCGAATCGTATCAGCTGGACGTGTTGCACGTGCATTACGCCATTCCGCACTCCATCTCTGCGCTGCTGGCGCAGCAGATGCTGGCCCCCAGGCGGCGTCTGCCGTTCATTACCACGCTGCACGGAACCGATATCACTTTGGTGGGCGCCGACCCATCTTACTTTCCCATCACGCGCTTCTCCATCGAGCAATCGAACGGCGTCACTTCCATCAGCGATTACCTGCGTGCGCGTACGGTGGATGTCTTCGGCGTGACCAACGAAATCCGCGTCATCAAGAACTTCGTCAACTGCGACGTCTACCAGCCGGACGCGGAAAAGAAAGGCGCGGCGCGCTTCGCCCCGGCGGGAGAAAAGCTGCTGATCCATCTTTCCAATTTCCGCCCCGTCAAGCGCGTGCTCGATTGCATCCGCATTCTGGCGGAAGTGCGGAAAGCCGTGCCCGCACACCTACTGATGGCGGGCGACGGACCCGACCGCAGCCCCGCCGAACATCTGGCGCGCGAATTAAAGGTGGAGCGCCATGTCTCCTTCCTGGGCAAGCAGGATCATGTGGAGCGGCTGATCCCCCTGGCGCATGTCCTGCTGATGCCGAGCGATTTGGAATCCTTCGGCTTGGTGGCGCTCGAAGCCATGGCATGCGAAGTAGTGCCCGTAGCGACGCGCGTGGGCGGCGTACCGGAGCTGATCACGGACGGCGAGGACGGCTTTCTGGAAACCGTCGGCGATATTGAAGCGCAGGCCGCGCGCGTGGTGGCGCTGCTGACGGATGACGACTTGCATTACCGGATGAGTAAGGCGGGGCGATGGAACGCGTCGGAGAGATTCTGCACGGATAAGATTATTCCGCAGTACGAGCAGCATTACAGAGACGTGATTGCAGCCGCGAGTTAGGGGTAGGGTATGCTTTAGCTTGCCATCGCCGTTGTGCGGGCGAAGCGGCGCGCGGCGAGACCTGTCGGAGAGCGAGCGCGTGAAGCGGCTGTGGGGTTTGCGTTCGATCTGAAAAAAGGCGCCGTCCTGAATCGGTAGGTCCGCCGGCGGTATTCTGACTGAGTTCCGATACCGCCGCGACTTTCCTTCCCCGCACCTCTCGGGCACTCACAGGTGGCGAAGGCCATGGACCCGCGCCGCTTACTCGTGCCTCAAAGTGATCGCCGGATCCACCCTTATGGCCCGCAGCGCTGGTACGATGCAGCCCAGCATGCCGGTCGCCAACAAAGTGATCGCGGCGCCGGCCAGGATGCCGGTGTTGCCGCCTGGGATGGGAATATCCAGCATTCCCTTCACTACCCGCGTCAGCAGGAAGGCGGCGGGCAAGCCGATCGCCAGTCCGATCGCCAACTGGCGCAATCCCTTGGCGAATACCAGGCGGAGTATGCCCGATTTTCCCGCGCCCACCGCCAGGCGCAGGCCGATCTCGTGGCGCCGGCGCGTCACCGTCTGCGCCATTACCGCGTAGAGGCCGATGGCGGCGAGCGCCAGCGCGACTGCGGCGAATACGGTAAAAAGCGTGCCGAAAACGCGTAAGGGCCAGCGGTTTTGATCGATCGCATCGTCGAGCGTTTCCACCGCCCGCGACGCCGGGAGTTCGGCGTCAATGGATTGCAGCGCGCGCCTCAGACTGTCGCCAAGCGTTTCGGCGCGAACCCCGGCGCTCACCATCGCGGTCATAGACCACTGTGGTTCCTGGCGAAAGTGCCGGTAGATCAGCGGCTCCATTCCCGTGTCGCTTTGCAGAATGTTCGGCGCTATGCCCACCACGGTGACCCAGGGCTGTTCGGCGAGGTTGAGCGGCTGCTCACGGATGGCGTGGCCCAGGCGCAGTCTCTTGCCGATGGGGTCTTCTCCGGGCCAAAGCCTGGCGGCGCACAATTGGTTGACGATGACCACGGGAAGGTCGCCGGCGCGATCGGCTGCGGTGAAATCGCGTCCGCGCGTTATGCCGGTATGCAAGACCGTGAAATAGTTATCGCCCACCACTATGCCGTCGATACGTGGAATGGCGCGCTGGTCCACCGGCGCAGTGCCTTCCAACTGGTAGGCGTAATTCGTGGATGAGTTGCCTGGCACGCTCGACGCGACGGTAACGCTGCGAACGCCGGGGATGGCGGCGGCCTGCTTCTCGAAGCGGTCGAAGAATGCGGCCTGTTCGCGCGCGCCGGGATACCGTGAATCGGGCAGGCCGACCGTCATGGTGAGAATGTTGTGCGTATCCGCTCCGATAGGCAAAGCGGCAGTTGCCAGGATGCCGCGGATCATCAACCCGGCGCCGGCCAGTAGCACCACGGCCAGCGCCATCTCCACGGTAACCAGGAAGCCGCTGAGAAAGCTGCCGCGTGGGCCGGTTCCCGCGCGGTATCCGCCGTCCTTCAAAGCGGCATTGACGTCGAGGCGCGAGAGCCGCATGGCCGGCGCCATGCCGAACAGGATTCCAGATACCACGGAGATGGCGCAGACGTAGGCGAAGACGCGGTAATCCATCGAGAAATCGAGCCACGGCGGCGGCCCGGTGTTTTCGATGGCGCGCCGGAACATGCGGGCGCCGCCAATGGCGATGAACCATCCGAGCGCTCCCGCCGCCGATGCCAGCATCACGCTTTCCATAAGGAGTTGCCGGATGACGCGCCATCGCCCGGCGCCGAGAGCCACGCGGATGGAGATTTCGCGGGCCCGCCCCACCGCGCGCCCCAGCATCAGGTTGGCCGCATTGGCGCAGGCTATCAACAGCACGAACGCCACCGCTCCCAGCATGGCGACGAACATGGAGCGGAGTTTGTCGCGCAACGCAAACTGGTTGAAGCTGCGGATGGCGGCGCCGGTTCCCTGGTTGGTCTGCGGGTAGTCGTGCGCCAGACGCCAAACGATGGTGGAAAGCTCGGCCTGCGCCGCGGATGGCGATTGGCCGTCCGCCAACTTGCCGAAAAGCGTCAGAAAACGGTTGTCTCGTTTGGCGTATTCGGGCGTGGGAACCAGCGGTCTCCACACGTCCATGTCTCCCGGGAAGCGCATTTCAGGCCCCATCACGCCGATGATTACTGTCGGCGCGCCGTTGATCCGCACGGTCTGGCCGATTACAGAAGGCGAGCGTCCGTAGCGCGTGTCCCAGACGCGGTAACTCACAATGGCCACGGCTGCGGCGCCGGGCGCTTCGTCGGAGGGCACAAAGTCACGGCCGATAGCGGGCTTCTGACCGATGGCTGCAAACCCGTTGGCGGAGAGGAGCAGCGCTCGATAGTGCTCCGGGAAGCCTGCCCCATCCGAAAAATTCGCGCCGAACACTTCAAACGCCGCCAACGATTCGAAGGTCTTCGACTGAGCGCGAAAGTCGAGGTAATCGGGGTAGGAGACGGCCTGATAGTCGCCGCCGCGCGCGGGTTTCGTCCCAGTGATGTAGAGAATCTTCCCGCTCCCGTTGAAGGGCTGGTTCTTGAACATCACCGCATTGGCGAGTGTGAATACGGTCGCGTTGATCCCGATGCCGAGCGCCAGAACCGCGACCGCGGTGGCGGCGAAACCGGGATTCAGCCGCAAGGTTCGCGCGCTGTAGCGGGCGTCTTGCAGCCACAACTCGATGGATGCGAGAGTCCATCGCTCGCGGCAGGCTTCCTTCAAGCTGGTTACGTTGCCGAACTGGCGGCGGGCTTCGCTCTGGCCGGCGCCGGCTCGCGCCTGCATTTCGAAGTGAAACTGCAGCTCATCTTCCAAGTCGCGATCTAATTGCTTGCGGCGGCGGATGGCTTTGATTCGCGCGCGTAAACGATTCCACCAAATCATGCTTGCCTCCTATAATTTGTAACCGCAGATCGTAACCACAGAGTATTGTGGGGCAGGACGGCATCCTGGGCGGCGGTCGCCGACCGCCGCCCCGTGCGGCAACTGACAGCTTTGCAGAGAAAGTGGCATTGGCTTGGCTCGGCTAGGCTGTCTGCATCACGCGTGCGATGGCGCCCGCCAGGCGGTCCCACTTGTCAGCTTCCTTCGTCAACTGCTTGCGGCCGAGCGGTGTCAGCCGGTAGAACTTGGCGCGCCGGTTATTCTCCGATTGGCCCCATTCGGAGGCGATGATGCCATCTACTTCCAGACGGTGCAGCGCGGGATAGAGCGAGCCTTCTTCCACGCGCAGCACTTCGTCCGATACCTGCTGGATGAATTGCGCGATCCCGTAGCCGTGCATGGCTCCGCGCGTGAGAGTCTTCAGAACCAGCATGTCCAAGGTGCCTTGGACCAGTTCGCCGCTAGATCGTTCATCCTTTTTCGCCATGTGCCCGCTTCCCGTAGATCCTTGATAGGAGTATGGGGGCGCGGTTCTAAAATGTCAAGAGGGAAATGGAGGTGCGACAGGCCTCCTGGCCTGTCGCGGATTGGTGTCCGAAGCTCGAGCGCTCCGAAGAGGGCAGGCCAGGAGGCCTACCCTACAAGAGCTTGAAATTGACTTCGATGGTCGCAGCCACTGGCACGGGCGATCCATCTTTCATGCCGGGGCTAAACTGCCACTGAGTGACAGCCTCCGCGGCTTTCTGATCCAAGCCGAGCCCGAGGCTCCTCACTACCTGAATGTTGTGGGCGAATCCGTCGGGCCCAATGACCACCTGCAACACTACCGTGCCCTGATACTTCGCGGCGCGCGCGTCTTCGTTGTACTCCGGCTCCACCTTCTTGAGCAATTTGGGCGGCGTTGTACCTTGAGCCACGCTTGCCTTAAATACTTCAGGGAATGTCGCGTGAGAACTTGCCAGTGACTCGCTCATCTGGGCCTTCACGATCGCAGCGGAGCGCGCGCGCAATTCCTTGGCCTCGTCGCCGCGATCCTGTTGATCCAATAAGCGCGCAAGTAGGTCCAGGGAAATCGACTCCTCGGCCGACGTGGGGTCCTGCTGGGCGATGGCCGTGCGGAAGTGCGCCTCCGCCTGGCTGGCCATCGCCGGATCGGACGATTCCGCGTTCGCCAGCCACGTCAACGCGCGTCCGGATTCCTTCGGGGTGGACGCGACCGCGACGGCGCGCTGAAAATAATCGATGGCCGTGGCCAGATCTACCTTGGCATTGGTGTGGGTGCCGAGGTAGATCAGTGCGTTCGCGACCTCCGGCGTATCGCCCAGAGCGACGGCCTTCTTATAGAACCCGACGGCGTCGACCGCCTTGCCGCGCTTGGCTTCCAGGTCGCCCAATTTGACCAGCCCAGCGGCGTATTCCTTGCTCTGTTCGCCCGAGGTAGTGGCGCGGATCTTAAGCCCCGCGTCCAGCAGCTTTTCCGCGACGGAGTAATTCTTCACGCTCACAAAAGCGGCGGCCGCATTGTCGACAATCTCGTGGTTCTTCTGAGCGTATGCCGCACGGATGGTGGCATCCACGTCCGGCGGAACCTCGGTCTGCGGCGCCTGCGCCCTCAATGCCGCGATGGGCGCGCACATGGCGATCGCGGCCGCAGCGGCGGCCAATGCCGAGGCGCGGCGCGTGGATTTGCGGCTCACGCGCGCATCCAGAATCGCCAGCAGCCGCCCTTCCAGTTGCGACGGGCGAGCCATGGCCACTCCCGCCCATGCCACGGCATTTCGCGACTGCATGGATCGCGCAATATCGAGCAGCAGACTGGCATAATCGGAGGCCCGCGCGCCGGCGCTCAGCACCAGATCGTCGGCGGCGCTCTCGCGTTCCTTCAAGAATTCGCGCCACGCCTTCCACGCCAGCGGATGCCACCACAGCAGGCCCAGCGCGCAGCGCGCCATCAGATGCGTGGCCGAATCGCCGCGCTCAATGTGCGCCAGTTCGTGCTGCAACACCAGCCGGCGGCGCTCGCCGCTCCACTCCGCCGCATCCGCCGGCATGAAGACCACCGGCTGCAGGACGCCAAACGTCATCGGCATGGAGCCGCGGGCGGCTTTAAGCGCTAACACCCCCTCCGGTATTTCGCCCAGAGCATGGCTATCGAGGAAACTCGGCGCGCTGGACCGCTGGCGCGCCATGCCGATATACGCAAACAGCATTTGCGCCAAGACCACCAGCGACCCGACCAGCCAGCAGAGCATCAGCCACAGCGGCCAGTTACTTGGGGTGCGGGAAATGCTGCGGGAAACGGCCCCCGCCATTGGGGAGGCCTGCATCGGCAGTTGCGTTTGCTGCCATGCATCGGCGCCGGAAGCCGTGGCCGTGGCGCGAAACACCAGGTTCGAGGCGTCCGGCAGAATGGACGACGCGCCCGGGATGCGCAGGGACGGCAGTGAAACCGACAGGAGCGGCAATGCCAGCAGGGCCGCGAAGGCCGCCGTCCACACCAAATGACGAGCAGCCGCCGAACGATGCCGCAAAGCGAACGCCGCCAGATAGGCCGCGCACAATACAGCCGTTCCCTTCAGAGCGAGGCTCCAGAGAAATGCAAACCACACCGCTTCGTTCCAGCCGAGCATTTTACTTACCCTCCTTCTTCGCCTTCTCGATCATTTCCGCCATGCGGTCCAATTCATCGCGCGTGAGCCTGGTGGACGAGACGTCCAACAGCGCCGCTACAATCTGTTCCGCCGACCCGTTGAAGAACGTCTCCATGACGTGCTTGACGGCCGACCGTTTGGCTTTGTCGCGCGCCACCACCGGCGCATAGACGTACTTGAGGCCTTCCTCCTGATGTTTGACGTGGCCCTTCTCTTCCAGCACGCGCAGCATGGCGCGCACGGCCGAATAGCTGGGCGGATCGGGCATGGCGTTGAGCACGTCCGAAGCGGAAGCCTTGCCGGCCCGGTAGAGAATGTCCATGATTTGCCGCTCGCGGCGGCTCAGGCCCTGTTGCCTGTTTAGCAGCATGCTAGATATTTAGCATGTTAAAGTGAGCGTGTCAAGGGGGCGTGCAGCCTGCATCCTTTCCGGCAAGATCTACTATAAGGATGGGACTATAAGAATGGAACCATGAGGCCGCAGGACGCAAGCCAAGTCCCGGGTGGAAACAGGATCGGCGCGCAAGAGGCCGCCGACCGCCTCCGCATTCTGCGCGAGGAGTTGGCCACCGAGCAGGTTCAGGCTGTGCTCGCGCTCACGCCGGATCAACGAACGCGGTTCGACGAATGGTCGCGCGCGGCCTTGGCCACCCTGGCCCAGCAGTTTGACGTGGACACCACCGTCTCGCAGAAGCGCGTTTCCTGGGGAATGCGCATTGCTTCAACGCTCGGCGGGCTGGCGATTTGCGCGGCGGTGGTGTTGTTTTTCATGCGCTACTGGGGCTATCTGAGCACGCCGGCGCAATTGGCGATTGCGATCCTTACGCCCTTGGCAGCGCTGGCCGGCGCGGAATTCGCGGCCCGGCGCGAGCGCACGCGATATTTTACTGGCTTGCTATCGCTGGTGGCGGTCGCGAGCTTCATCATGAATCTGTCGGTGATCGGAAGCGTTTTCAATATTGTTTCCACGGAGCGGGCCTTGCTGGCGTGGGGCGCGTTTGCCATCGTGCTTGCGTACCGCTACGGCTTGCGGTTGATGCTCGTATTGGGTTTGGCGCTGCTGATGAGTTATGCCGCCGCTGCGTATACCGCCCAAATGGGCTACGAGTGGCTGGAGCTTTACGACCGGCCTGAGCATTTTCTGCTGATTGGCCTTTTGGTTTTCGCGCTGCCGTATGGCTTGAAGCACGCGCACAACGCAGATTTTCCGCCTGCTTACCGGCTGGTGGGAGCGCTGACTGTCTTCGTTGCAGTCTTTTTCCTGGCCGAGTGGGGCGTGCCAAGCTATCTGCCTTGGGAGTCAGTCACAATTGAGCAACTCTACGAGCTTGCAGGCTTGATCTTATCGGCGGGCGCGATCTGGCTGGGCATTGTACGCAGTTGGAACGGAATTGTAAACACAGGCGCGACATTCTTCACCATTTTCCTGTTCACCCGCTTGTATCACTGGTGGTGGGATTCAATGCCTAAGTACTTGTTCTTCGCAGTAATTGGCGCGATTGGTATCGCCTTGGTACTAATCTTCCAGCGGCTGCGCGGTAAGATGATCCATCGTGAAATCGGGGCGCCGGTATGAAGCGCGCGTCTCTGATTATCGCGGTCTCGATCGTCTTAGCCGCGAATGCCCTGGCTCTGTTTCACGCCGCGCGCAATCGGGCGGGAAATCCCGAGGCTGAGATGACTCTGACCAACCGCGAGCTGCGATACTTCGATCAATCTGCCATTGATGACGATAGTGGAGTGACACTCCATCTGCAATGGACGGATCCGAACATCCTTTCGAACCCCGAGCTTGAAGATAGGCCGAATTGGTTCGATCGACAGAAACTACAGGCGCTTGGATTTGATTGCGGCGTGGATCCGGGCAGCCCTGACGCTGCGCGTTTATACCAGCGGCAACGGCCGCGCCAGGCTTTCGTCGCGCTGGATTACGATGGCGCCGCATGGCATCAGCTTTTACAGGAACACGAAGAGGCTCTCGCCAAACGGCGAGTCACTCCGGAGCCTGACGATTCTGCTGGTTTCTCCGCTGTCATGAGCCATCTGGTGGCGATTGATGCGGATCTCGATCCCGTCAAACTCCGCGCCCGGCATCCCGATCGCCGGACCGTCCTGATACTGCCGGCCGTGGTTGCCGTTACGCTTGACCGCCTCACGTACTATGGAGTGAAATCGGCTTCCGAGCGTCCCCCACGGATCAGCGGCCGCATCCAGGAACTGCCGTCTTCAATCCACGTTCCGCGTCCCTTCAGCGACGAATTTCGCCGCCCGGACCAGTCGCAGCGCAAGCTCTTCAATAACTACACCGTGAGTCTGCGTTATGGCTCCTCGCTGGAGCCATGGGTGACTGGCGTCCAGATCACGGACCCGCAGTGACAAGTGTAAGTTGCTGTTGCTTCCGCAATGCCGTTGTGCCCAGGTCCATTCGATGTGTCGCGATCCTGCTAACTCTCGCATTCTCCTCCACGCTGTTTGGTCAGTCCGCGCTGAGACTACAGATCGCCGCGATTGCGGGCGAAACTCACGGCAAGGTATCCGTCGCGTGCTCTCTGCCGGGCGCCGCGCTCAATTGCGATTTCAATCCACACGCGCATCCGCCGATGCAATCCGTCTTCAAAGCTCCCCTCGCTCTCACCGCGCTGCACCTGATCGAACGCGGAGACTTTTCGCTGGACGACAAAATCCGCTTCCGCGCCAGCGATCGCATTCTGCCCCATGCTTACAGCCCCTTGCAGGACCAATACCCCGCGGCCGAGGTGGATATACCGCTAAGCCGGCTTCTCACTCTGGCCGTGTCACTCAGCGACAATGTCGCCGCCGACGTCGTGCTGCGCATTATTGGCGGTCCCGCGGTTGTCGAGCGTTATATCAAGGCGGCCGGCATCGGCGGCTTTCACATTGAGGATAACGAGGCCGCTCTCCATCGCGACCCCGGTGTCCAGTACCGCAATTGGTTTGAGCCGGCGGCGGCGGTCCAGTTTCTGCGGCTTCTGAACGACCATCCACCGATCACAGCCGGGCACGCCGCGCTCCTGCTTGACTGGATGCGGGACACACCGCGGGCGGATCAACGCATCAAAGGCCGGCTTCCCGCTGGAGCCATCGTCATGCACAAGCCGGGCACTTCGGATACCGACCACGGACTCACCGCAGCCACAAACGACATCGGCCTAATCGCTCTTCCCGATGGGCGCCGTCTGGCGATTGCCGTTTTTGTCACCGATTCAACTGCCAATGAAGCGACGCGCGATTCCGTCATCGCCCGCATCGCAAGAGCCGCTTACGACGCCGCCATCGACCCTCAGAGGTAGCGCATGCTTTAGCCTGCCCGCCGTTCGAGCGGAGCCCGCAGGCGTGCATTTTCGCAGGCGTACTGGGCGGTCGATTGGCCTGCGATACCGTTCAACCCCGGATAGCTCCCGGTTAACCCCTTACCCTCGCAAATCCCGCCGATTGTGTTGTAATAAAAGATCTTGCCCCATATGCAAGTGTCTCAACTGCAGCTCCGGCGAACCTGGAAGGGCGCGCTCCGGCGCATCCGGGAAATCCGTATGATCGCCAACGGCCTCCGATCCACGGACCACCCCGTGCTGGCGCACGTCATCCCCATGCGCCGCTGCAACCTCTCCTGCGGCTACTGTAATGAATATAACGATTACTCGAAGCCAGTGCCCATCGAGACCATGTACCAGCGGCTTGATCGCCTGGCCGACCTTGGAACCAGCATCGTCACCATCAGCGGCGGCGAGCCGCTGCTGCATCCCGAGCTCGACCTGATCGTCGCGCGCATCCGCCGCCGCGGCATGATCGCCGGCATGATCACCAACGGCTATCTGCTGGTGGCCGACCGCATCCAGCGCCTCAACCGGGCTGGTCTCGATCACTTGCAAATCTCCATCGATAACCTCATGCCCGACGCGGTTTCGATGAAGAGCCTCAAGGTCCTCGATAAGAAGCTCGAGCTGCTGGCTCAACACGCCGAATTCCACGTCAACATCAACTCGGTGGTGGGCGGCGGCATCCGCACTCCACAGGACGCGCTGACAATCGGCCGCCGCGCGCTCGCCCTGGGATTCACTTCCACGGTCGGCATCATCCACGATGGCAGCGGCCAGTTGCGTCCGCTGGCCGACGAAGAGCGCTCGGTCTATTCGCAGATGCGCGCCATGGAAAAGGCCAGCTACGCGCGCATCAATTACTTTCAGGACAACATCGCGCACGGCAAGGAAAACAGCTGGCGTTGCCGCGCCGGCGCGCGTTACCTATACATCTGCGAGGACGGCTTAGTGCACTACTGCTCGCAGCAGCGCGGCTATCCGGGCAAGCCGCTGGCGGATTACACGCTCGCCGATGTCCGCCGCGAATACCGCACCGAGAAAGGCTGCGCCCCCCGCTGCACGGTCGCGTGCGTGCATCAGATTTCCTATATCGATTTCTGGCGCGGGAAACAAGACCTGCAACCTGCGCAGGTCGGCAACCAACAATCGCAAGGTTTGGTCCAACTTCAGTAAGTGACCTCATAGTGGGACCGGCCTCCCGGCCGGTCGGCGCGAAGCGCGCCTCATGCGCATCGACCGGCCGGGAGGCCTACCAACGCTTTGCCCAAGCCCGTCGTCTTATGACTGACGATGAAATCCACAATCGAGAACCTATGTCGGGATTTGCGCTACGGAGCCCTTCCGGCTTTCTCTCCTTGACAGCTTAGGAGAACTCGGTTATTCTCCTAACCAGGTAAGGAGAATGAATGCCGCCCACCGCCGAACTGCTTCCCGGCACCTTAGACCTGCTCATCTTGAAAGCCGTCTCGCTCGGGCCGCTCCACGGGTATGGCGTGCTGCTGCGCATCGGCCAGATTTCGGGCGAAGCGCTGCAGATCGAGCAAGGCGCGCTCTATCCCGCGCTATTTCGCCTCGAGCGGCAGCAGCTGCTCTCCACCGAATGGGGCGTATCGGAGAATAACCGCCGCGCCAAATACTACCAGTTGACGGCTGCGGGCCGGAAACGGCTGCGCGATGAGACAGCCGGGTGGGAGCGCCTTGTCGCGGCCATGGGCGCCGCGCTGGCAACGCGCCGCGGCGAGGTTTAACATGCTCTGGCCTTCACGATCCACCTTGCGTGCGATCTTTGGCCGCAGCCGCTGGGAGCGCGATCTGGACGAGGAGCTGCGCTCGCACGTCGAGCATCGCGCCGCGGACTTGATCCGCGCCGGGCAGTCTCCCCGCGATGCGGAACGGCAGGCGCGCCTCGAGCTCGGCTCCGGCGAAACTTACCGGGAAGAGTGCCGCCGCGCCTATGGCCTGCGCTGGCTGGATGAGTTGGGGCAAGACCTGCGGTACGCCGTTCGCGCGCTGCGCCGTTCGCCCGGCTTTACGGCGGTGGCCGTGCTCTCGCTGGCTCTGGGCCTCGGCGCCAACACCGCGGTCTTCGGCATACTGGATGCGCTGGTCTTGCGGCCGTTGCCGGTGCAGTCGCCGGAGGAGCTGGTTTTCGTCGAACCCACCACGCATTCCTTCCCCAACTATCGCGATCTCCGCGACCGCAACGTGACGCTTTCCGGGCTGATCGCCTATCGCGTGGCGCCGGTCGGTTTGGGCGCGGGCGATGCCGCATCGCGCGGCTGGGCCTATCTGGCCACCGGCAACTATACTTCGACGTGCTGGGCGTGAAGCCGCTGGCGGGCCGCTTCTTTCATGCCGAAGACGACGTCAACCTCTCGCCAGCGCTCTGGCCGTGCTCAGCTTCGACTGTTGGCGCAACCGCTTCGCGGCCGACGCGGCCATTGTAGGCCGGTCGATCCGCGAGAATGGACGTCCCTACACCGTGATCGGCGTGGCCCCGGCAGGGTTTCACGGAACGGAAACCATCTACTGGCCCGACGTCTGGGTTCCCATGGCGATGGAGGCCCAAATTGAAGAGCACGACTGGCTGCAGAATCGCAATACCAGCGATTGCCTGGTGGCTGGCCGCTTGAAGCCGCATGTGACGCGTGCGCAAGCCGAGGCCAATCTGCGCGCCATCGCGGACGATCTGGCGCGCGCCTACCCGCGGAGCGATGCGGGCATGGAAGTCAGGCTTTCGAAGCTGGGATTGGCGGGTAATGCCTTGCGCAACCCCGTGGATGCATTTGTCTTCGGGGTGATTATCCTCGCGGCGATGGTCTTGCTGGCCGCCTGCGCCAACCTGGCCAGTTTGATGACCGCGCGCGCCGCCGACCGCGCTTTTGAAATCGCCATTCGTGTATCCATCGGCGCCAGCCGGGGACGCATCGTGCGTCAATTGATGACCGAATCGGCATTCCTGGCGCTGATGGGCGGCGCTGCGGGATGCGCCCTGGCCGCGCTGATCCTGGCAACGCTGAGCCGGCTCCGTCTGGCGGAGATACCAGTACGCGTCAATGTCACGGCGGATTGGCGCGTATTCCTTTTCGGTCTGGCGGCTGCGCTCGCTTCGGCGCTGCTATTCGGCGCGGCCCCAGCGCGGCAGGGCTTGCGGGCGAGCCCCAACCAGGCGTTGCGTGGCGGAGCCTCCGCCCACAAACCGGGCCGCGCCTGGCCGTTTCGGGAACTGCTGCTGGCCGCGCAAGTGGCGTTGTGCTGCGTCCTGGTGACCGCCTGTTTCGTCGCCATGCGCGGCGCGCAGCGAGCGTTTCAAATGCCCGTGGGAATTCAACCGCGCGGCGTAAGCGTCACCGGTTTCGACCTGGGCCTGGCCCAGTACACGCAAAAGGACGGCGAGGCGTTTCAGCGCCGCGCGCTCGATGCCGTGTCGCAACTGCCCGGAGTAACCGCCGTGGCCTTTGCGGATTCCTTCCCCCTTGGAGTGGATCAATCGAGCAGCGGCGCTTTCCGTTACGGGGAAACCGATTTTCGCGCTTCGCGGGCGATTCGCGTCAGTCACTACGAAGTTTCGCCCGGCTATTTCCGCGCCATCGGCACGCGCCTGCTCACTGGGCGCGAGTTCACCTGGCACGACGACGCCAAGTCGCCGCTCACCGCCATCGTGAATCAGACCTTCGCCCGCCAGGTATTGGGTAACCAGAACGGCGTGGGGCTATATTACCGCGTCGGCGATTTGAAGCAGCCGCCCGTTCAGGTAATCGGCATCGTGGAGGATGGAAAATATGAGGGGCTGACGGAAGATCCGCGGCCCGCGATTTTCCGTCCCTTGCTGCAGGAATACAGCGGAACCACGTACCTGCTGGCGCGCGCCGCGCATCCGGAAGACGCGCAGCCCGAAGCCGTGCTGGCACTGCAGATGGAGCAGGCCGTGCAGCGTCTCGACCGCGGGTTGCCTCTCTACAGCATCGGCGCGCTCGAGAGCCTGCTCGACGTCACCTTCTTCCAGGCTCGCGCCGCGGCGTGGGCGCTCAGCGGTTTCGGCCTGTTGGCGTTGATGCTGGCCGTGACCGGCATCTATGGGCTGTCAGCCTATACGGTGAGCCGGCGGGTGCGCGAGATTGGCATCCGCGTCGCCATCGGCGCGCAGCCGTCGCAGGTTTTGCAGTCGGTGCTGGGCCGCATGGCCGTGATTCTCGGAGCGGGCGCGCTGGCGGGAATCGCAGGCGGAATTGCCTGCACGGCGGTGTTGGCGCACGTGGCGCCGCAGGCCACGCCGCGCGACCCCATGGTGCTGGCCGGCGTAGCCGTCACCATGCTTGCGGTCGCGCTGCTATCCTGCTGGGCTCCGGCGCGGCGCGCGATTTCGGTGGACCCCATCCGCTCTCTGCGCCATGAATAAGCCTCGCCACCCGCGAGGCGCTTCGGAGCCACGACCATAAGACTTTCCAGCAAGAGCGCATCGACTGCCCAGGGCCGTGAGGACGAGGAGCGCTATGCCTTCCGCACGGCACAGAACCACGCAACCGATAACGAGCGCATGTAGCGAGGCCGAGCTTGACACCTGCTTTGCCGACACCTACGCTACAACTATATGGAAGTACTTTTGACCTCCGACCAGGAGGCGCTTGATTGCGTCGCAAGGAAGACGGAGTACAGGAAGCAAAGCCATGTCGCTGTGGGAATAACGCGAGCGACGGCGGTTGAGATACTTGTGGCGGTCGATCGGGCCGAAGTCTCCTTAACGCGCGGTGAGGGCCGCAGCATCACTACCTGGATTCACCTCGGTCGCGAGAGCGGCAGCACCGATATCGCCACCGTGTGGTGGAGGGCATCACTCGGTGTTTCTGGATACTCGCCCGGTTTCCCAGCACGGCTCCCCGGCCTGCGCACCCTCGCGGCTAGCGACTAAGTCGCGCCGCGTGGTGTAATAGCCGCCGGTTCTTTTGACCCTACCGGCTCTGATCCGGCTGAGCCGCGGGCTGCGGTTTCGGCAGCGTATCTTCGTGCTTGGGGCCCAATCCGAGCGCGATCAGCGAAAGAGAGTTGATCTTACCCGAAGCGGTGATATTCTGGGCAGTTTGAAACTGCTTCAGCGCGTCCGCGGAATTCTGATCCCAGACCCCGCTGGCCTGCTCGGGCTGCAAATATCCCTTGGCGAGTAACGCCTGTTGGATTTCCTTGTACCGCTCCGGCGTGGGCTGAAGTTGCCGGTTGCGCCAAGTGACCGCAGGCTTTGCAGGAGTCTTTTTGTGGTTGGCGGCCGTGGTGACCGCCCGTTTCTTCGCTACGTTTCTCTGTAAAGCTGTGGGGGGCCTCTTCGCCGCAACCGCACTCTTTGGGGCAACGGTAGTCTTCCTGACCACCGGAGTCTTCTTCTTCGCAGGCGGGCCGGTTTGCCCCCAAGCTGCCGAGAGAATCATCACCACCGCGGCAATGCAGCCTAAGAAACGATACATATTGGAAACTCTATTGTAACAGCCGGGACCACAAAAAAGGCGGCTGGGAATTCCAACCGCCTCTGGTGTTTAGACAAAACCCTTGGGTCGCTGGTCTCCCAGCAGTAGTCTGGAGATAGCAGGACAGACCACCGAAGGCTGTGGCCTGTCCCGCCGGCTTACTTCGTAGGCAAAGTGCCGGCCCGGAAGAGCGTCTGCCAATCACTGCTCCGCCCGGACCGCGTCTTGCGCAGAACCTTGAACTCCACCGCCGCGCCCGGCTTCAGCGTGCCCCGGATGCGCTTCACGTCGTCCACGGAATTCACCGTCTGCCGGTTGATTGCCACCAGCACATCGCCCGATACCAAACCGCAGTCTTCGGCGAAAGACGCTGGCTCAACGCTGTCGATCACCACGCCGCCACTGTCGTTGAGGCCCATGGTATCGCGCATGCCGGCCGTCACCGGCTTGATGCTCATGCCGAAATCGAGCGCCGTAGCCGATTCCTTCGCCGATTCCGGCTCCGCTCCGCTGCCGAACGTGTCGGGGAAGAGCTGCGCCAGGTTGCCCACAATCACGTGCAGGTTCAGGCGCTTCCCGTCCCGCAGCACCGTCAGGTCAACCGCTTGCCCAATCGGCGTCGCTGTTACCGTATCCACCAAATCGTCGCCATTCATCAGCGGCTTGCCGTTCAACGAAAGGATGATGTCGCCATCCTTCATGCCCGCCTTGTCGGATGGGCCGCCCGCCACCACAGTCTGCACGAACACGCCTTGCGAGACGCCATTCGCCTTCAGCAGATCGCGGGCGTCGTCCGACGGCGTGAATTGAATGCCGATGGAACCGCGCGTCACTTTTCCGTTCTTGATGATCTGGTTGTAGACGCCCGCCGCGGTATTGATGGGCAGCGCAAAGCCGATTCCCTGGTAACCGCCCGAGCGCGACGCAATCGCCGTGTTGATTCCTACCACTTCGCCGCGCATATCGAGCAGCGGGCCGCCGCTGTTGCCGGGGTTGATGGCCGCGTCAGTCTGCAGGAAATGCTGTAGCTGCATCGTGGGATCGTCCTTCATCGTGCGCTCTTTGGCACTGATGATACCGGCCGTCACCGTGGCTTCAAAACCCAGCGGAGAGCCGATGGCCAGGGCCCAGTCGCCCACCTGCACGGCATCGGAGTTGCCGATCTTAAGCGGGACGAAATCGTGCTTGCCTTCCACTTTGATCACCGCCAGGTCGGTAGCGGCGTCGGCCCCCACCAGCTTGGCTGGGTACTCGGTGGAGTCGCCCATGAACTTCACCTGGATGCGGTCGGCTTTATCGACCACGTGGTTGTTCGTCAGGACATAGCCGCTGCGATCCACTACCACGCCCGAACCCAGCGCTTCGCCGCGCTGCGATTCCTGCGGAGAGCCGCCGCCAAATGGGCTTCCGCCGAAGAACTTATATAGGAAATCGTCCATGCCGCCGTTGCCGCCGCCCTGGCCGCCTTGATCGTCGTCGGGAGGCGTCACTTGCCGCCGCCGGCCATTGTTGCCAGGCTGCCGTACCGCCGCCTTCGGCAGGTACGTGGTGGAAATGTTCACCACCGACGGGCCCGCCATCTTGGCGATTTGACTAAAGGTGGTCGAAAGCTGAACCGGACTCGGAATCACCAGCGGCGTGGCATCCGGAACCGCGTAATCGCTTCTTGCCGCCTTCACGCCCGAACTGATTACGGTGCCGATAACGACGCCGACGGACAACGTGAACAATACCATCGTGAACGACAGCAGTTTCTGCCTACGGAATTTGTCGAAGAGACTCATAGACCTTGTTTTCACTCCTCTATAGCGTAACGCCGGCGGTCTTGCCGCCGGTTATCTAAGCCAATGGATGTTGCCGCTGGCTCAGCGGTTTCAACTCCACCAACAAAACACCACCGAGGATAAGGGCCGCCCCGGCGGCTGCCCGGCGCGAAAGTCCCTCACCTGCCAAGAGATACGACGTCGCCCAGGCCACTACGGGCTCCAGCATATAGATCAAAGCGGTTCGGGTATGGGTGGTGTACTTCTGCGCCCACGCCTGAACCGTAAACGCCAGAGCGGTGGCAAAAAGGCCTGTTACCAGTATGCCGGATAACACCGCCGCACGCCACTCCATATGGGGCGTTTCCGTCCATCCGCAGAGCCCCAAGGACAGCAGAGCAGCCGTCCCCACTTGTGTCACCGATAGCAGCTCGAAGCCCATCCGCCTGGAAAAATGCCCCAGCGTCACAATGTGCGCCGCGAAGGCGATAGCGCAGAAAAACGTCAACACATCGCCCCGGTTGACGGCGGCCGTTCCCGCTGGCCCCACACCCGGCAGCGTCATCAGCCCCAGCCCGGCCGTCGCCGTCAGAATCCCGAACCATTCGGAAATCCGCGGCCTGATTCGATAGACGAACGAGCCGAGCAAAGGTACCATGACGGAGGTCAATCCCGTGATAAACGCGGATTTCGGCGCCGAGGTCAGACTTAGTCCCAGAGTCTGGAAAAGATAGCCCAGAAACAGGAAGCTTCCCACCAGCACGCCCGCGCCGGCGCCCTTCCACGCGCTGCGGTTCGCCAGTGCATTATGGAATAGCAACGCCAGCGCCGCCGTGGCGAGCGAAAACCGCAGCGCCAGAAACAGCAGCGGCGAGATGCCACCCAAGGCCGACTTCACCAGTAGGAACGTTGCGCCCCAAACCAGCGTGTTGAAGACCAAGGCCAGCTCCGCGGCGTTCCGGCGGCTAACCTGCTTCACCCGGATCAATAACTGTCCCCGTCACGCATCAGCATCAGCAGCGTGAGGAAGATCCGCTTCAACCCCAGGTCGCGCCCCTCCGGGCGATACCATTCCTGCGTAGTATG